>JBBION010000041.1:0-14671 GCA_037443345.1 Rubrivivax sp.
CCGACGCGATGAGCGGCACGACGCGCGCGCTGCTGGCCAACATGGTCGGCGGCGTGACCAAGGGCTTCGAGCGCAAGCTCACGCTGGTGGGCGTGGGCTACCGCGCGCAGGCGCAGGGCCAGAAGCTGAACCTGCAGGTCGGCTTCTCGCACCCGGTGGCGGTCGACATGCCTGCCGGCGTGAAGGTCGAGACGCCGACGCCCACGGAAATCGTGATCAAGGGCGCCGACCGCCAGGTCGTCGGCCAGATCGCCGCCGAGGTGCGTGCCATCCGTCCGCCCGAGCCGTACAAGGGCAAGGGCATCCGCTACGCCGACGAGCGCGTGGTGCTGAAAGAGACGAAGAAGAAGTAAGGAGCGACACGATGCTGAACAAGAAAGAGCAGCGCCTGCGCCGTGCGCGTCAGACCCGCGCACGCATCGCCCTTCAGCGCGTCGCGCGCCTGACGGTCTTCCGCTCGAACCTGCACATCTACGCCAGCGTCGTCTCCGACGACGGCTCGCGCGTGCTGGCCAGCGCCTCGACGGCGGAGAAGGAAGTGCGCGAGCAGCTCGGCGCGCACGGCAAGGGTGGCAACACCGCCGCGGCGACGCTGGTGGGCAAGCGCATTGCCGAGAAGGCCCGGGCCGCCGGCATCGACAAGGTGGCGTTCGACCGCGCGGGCTTCGCGTACCACGGTCGCGTGAAGGCGCTCGCCGAGGCGGCACGCGAGGCCGGCCTGCAGTTCTGAGCGCGCACAAGGAAACCACGAGATGGCAAAGTTCACTCCCCGCGCCCAGGTCGAAGGCAACGACGACGGCCTGAAGGAAAAGATGATCGCGGTCAACCGCGTCACCAAGGTCGTCAAGGGCGGCCGCACGCTGAGCTTCGCCGCGCTGACGGTGGTCGGCGACGGCGACGGCCGCATCGGCATGGGCAAGGGCAAGGCGAAGGAAGTGCCGGTGGCGGTGCAGAAGGCGATGGAAGCCGCGCGCCGCAACATGTTCAAGGTCAGCCTGAAGAACGGCACGATCCAGCACAACGTGACCGGCGAGCACGGTGCGTCCAAGGTGCTGCTCGCACCAGCCAAGTCCGGCGACGGCATCATCGCCGGCGGCCCGATGCGCGCGATCTTCGAGGTGATGGGGGTGACCGACATCGTCTCGAAGAGCCACGGCTCGCGCAATCCGTACAACATGGTGCGCGCCACGCTCGCCGCGCTCAAGCGCTCGACGACGCCGGCGGAGGTCGCTGCCAAGCGCGGCAAGACGGTCGAAGAGCTGCTCGGCTGAGCGACACGCGGAGAATCCACATGTCTGACAAGAAGACGCTCAAGGTCAAGCTCGTGCGCAGCCCGATCGGCACCAAGGCCGACCACCGTGCGACCGTGCGCGGCCTGGGCCTGCGCAAGCTCCACAGCGAGCGCGAGCTCGAGGACACGCCCGCCGTGCGCGGGATGATCGACAAGGTGTCTTACCTGGTGAAGGTGACGGCCTGACCCAACCCCTGCGGCCTTCGCGGCCCCGCGTGGGGCACCGTCCTGGGGCCGGCGAAGCCGGTCCGCGGCGGTCACTCGAAGGACTAGGAGAACTGCGATGCAACTGAATTCGATCAAACCCGCCGACGGGAGCAAGAAGGCGCGCCGGCGCGTCGGCCGCGGCATCGGCTCGGGGCTGGGCAAGACCGCGGGCCGCGGTCACAAGGGCCAGAAGAGCCGTGCCGGCGGGTTCCACAAGGTGGGCTTCGAGGGCGGCCAGATGCCGCTGCAGCGTCGCCTGCCCAAGCGCGGGTTCAAGTCGGCGCTGGCCAAACACAACGCCGAGGTGACGCTCGGCGACCTCGAGCGCCTGGGCGCCGACGAGGTAGACCTGCTCGCGCTGAAGAAGGCGGGCCTGGTGGGCGAGATCGCGACGACGGTGAAGGTCGTCAAGTCGGGTGAGCTCACGCGCAAGGTCGTGCTCAGGGGCATCGGCGCGACGGCCGGCGCGCGCGCAGCGATCGAGGCCGCGGGCGGCTCGGCGCCGACGCTGGCAAAGGTCGAGCGGCCGCGCAAGCTGCCCAAGAAGGCCGACCGCGCCTGAGGCGCGACCTGCGAAGGACACCCTGACCCGTGGCGACTTCGGCGCAAACCCTCGCGAAAAGCGGCAAGTTCGGCGACCTGCGTCGGCGGCTGGTGTTCCTGCTGCTGGCGCTGGTGGTCTACCGCATCGGCGCGCACATCCCGGTGCCGGGCATCGACCCGGACCAGCTGCGCCAGCTCTTCCAGAGCCAGCAAGGCGGCATCCTGAGCCTGTTCAACATGTTCTCGGGCGGGGCGCTGTCGCGCTTCACCGTGTTCGCGTTGGGCATCATGCCGTACATCTCGGCGTCGATCATCATCCAGCTGATGACGCACGTCGTGCCGACGCTCGAGCAGCTGCGCAAGGAAGGCGAAGCGGGGCGGCGCAAGATCACGCAGTACACGCGCTACGGCACGCTGGCGCTCGCGCTGTTCCAGGCGCTGGGCATCGCGCTGGCGCTCGAGGGCTCGCCCGGGCTGGTCATCGACCCCGGCTTCGGCTTCCGCATGACGGCGGTCGTCAGCCTCGTCGCGGGCACGATGTTCCTGATGTGGCTGGGCGAGCAGATCACCGAGCGCGGCCTGGGCAACGGCATCTCGCTGATCATCTTCGCCGGCATCGTCGCCGGGCTGCCCAGTGCGATCGGCGGGCTGTTCGAGCTCGTGCGCACCGGCTCGATGAGCATCATCGCGTCGATGTTCATCATCGCGATCGTCATCGTCGTCACGTTCGTCGTCGTGTTCGTCGAGCGCGGCCAGCGCAAGATCCTCGTCAACTACGCGAAGCGCCAGGTCGGCAACAAGGTCTACGGCGGCCAGTCGTCGCACCTGCCGCTCAAGCTCAACATGGCCGGCGTGATCCCGCCGATCTTCGCGTCGTCGATCATCCTGCTGCCGGCCACGGTGGTCGGCTGGTTCGCCACCGGCGAGGGTCTGCGCTGGCTGAAGGATCTGTCGGCGGCGCTGTCGCCGGGGCAGCCGATCTACGTGCTGCTCTATGCGGCGATGATCGTGTTCTTCTGCTTCTTCTACACGGCGCTCGTGTTCAACAGCCGCGAGACCGCTGACAACCTGAAGAAGAGCGGCGCGTTCATCCCCGGCATCCGTCCCGGCGACCAGACGGCGAAGTACATCGACAAGATCCTGTCGCGCCTGACGATGGTCGGCGCCGCCTACATCACGCTGGTGTGCCTGCTGCCCGAGTTCCTGATCCTGCGCTACAACGTCCCGTTCTACTTCGGCGGCACGTCGCTGCTGATCATCGTCGTGGTGACGATGGACTTCTGGGCCCAGGTGCAGAGCTACGTGATGAGCCAGCAGTACGAGTCGCTGCTGAAGAAGGCGAACTTCAAGACGAGCTGAGGCAACCGACAGCCGCATTCCATGGCCAAGGACGACGTCATCCAGATGCAGGGCGAGATCATCGAGAACCTGCCCAACGCCACGTTCCGCGTGAAGCTGGAGAACGGACACGTCGTCCTCGGCCACATCTCGGGGAAGATGCGCATGCACTACATCCGCATCCTGCCCGGCGACAAGGTCACGGTGGAGCTCACGCCGTACGACCTGAGCCGCGCGCGCATCGTGTTCCGCGCGAAGTGAACTGACAGAGCATCGAGGTCAAGGAGAAGACCATGAAAGTCGCCGCATCGGTGAAGAAGATGTGCCGCAACTGCAAGATCATCCGCCGCCACGGCGTGGTGCGCGTGATCTGCACCGATCCGCGCCACAAGCAGCGTCAAGGCTGACAGACAGAGGACCCCCATGGCACGCATTGCTGGCATCAACATCCCGCCGCACAAGCACGCGGAGATCGGCCTGACCGCGATCTACGGCATCGGCCGCACGACGGCGCAGAAGATCTGCGACGCGGTCGGCATCCCGTACTCGAAGAAGATCAAGGACCTGAACGACGCGGACCTCGAGAAGATCCGCGACGAGATCGGTCGCCTGACCATCGAGGGGGACCTGCGCCGGGAGATGTCGATCAACATCAAGCGGCTGATGGACCTCGGCTGCTACCGTGGCATGCGCCACCGCCGCGGCCTGCCGGTGCGCGGTCAGCGCACGAAGACGAACGCGCGCACCCGCAAGGGACCGCGCAAGTCGGGCGCGCTGGTCAAGAAGTGACCGACCGCCGCCACCGCGATTGAAGGAACGCCCCATGGCCAAAGCACCCGTCAACACCGCCGCCCAGCGCGTGCGCAAGAAGATCCGCAAGAACATCGCGGACGGCATCGCGCACGTGCACGCGTCGTTCAACAACACCATCATCACGATCACCGACCGCCAGGGCGGCGCCATCTCGTGGGCGTCCAGCGGCGGCCAGGGCTTCAAGGGCTCGCGCAAGAGCACCCCGTTCGCCGCCCAGGTCGCGGCCGAGACGGCCGGCCGCGCCGCCCAGGAGCAGGGCATCAAGAACCTGGACGTGCGCATCAAGGGCCCGGGCCCGGGGCGCGAGTCGTCGGTGCGCGCGCTGGCGTCGCTGGGCATCCGCATCACGTCGATCTCCGACGTGACGCCGGTGCCGCACAACGGCTGCCGCCCGCAGAAGCGCCGCCGCATCTGAGCCTGCACCGCTCTCCCGCCGGCTGCCGCCTTCGGGCGGCGTCGGCGTTTTGACCGACGCCGCAAGGCGACCGAAGACCACCGTCCGAGCGCCCACAACAACATCCGCCGGACTCGCGCGAGAGAGCCCTTTCGCGTCAGATTGAACTGAGAAGGACTGAACGTGGCACGTCACCTCGGCCCCAAGGCCAAGCTCTCGCGTCGCGAGGGCACCGACCTCTTCCTGAAGAGCGCGCGCCGCCCGATCGGCGACAAGGCGAAGTTCGACAGCAAGCCCGGCCAGCACGGCCGAACCAGCGGCTCGCGCACGAGCGATTACGGCGTGCAGCTGCGCGAGAAGCAGAAGGTCAAGCGCATGTACGGCGTGCTGGAGCGCCAGTTCCGCCGCTACTTCGCCGAAGCCGAGCGCCGCAAGGGCAACACCGGCTCGAACCTGCTGTCGCTGCTCGAGTCGCGGCTGGACAACGTCGTCTACCGCATGGGCTTCGGCTCGACGCGTGCCGAGGCGCGCCAGCTCGTCGGGCACCGCGCCATCACCGTCAACGGCCAGGTCGTCAACATCCCGTCGTTCCTCGTCAAGCCGGGCGACGTCGTCGCGGTGCGCGAGGCGGCCAGAAAGCAGCTGCGCATCCAGGACGCGCTCAAACTGGCCGAGTCGGTGGGCCTGCCCGATTGGGTCAGCGTCGACAGCGCGAAGATGGAAGGCACCTTCAAGAAGCTGCCCGACCGCGACCAGTTCGGCGCCGAGATCAACGAGTCGCTGATCGTCGAGTTGTACTCGCGCTGACGCGTTCACATCCGCGGCGTCGGGCTTCGGGCCCGGTGCCGCCACCGGACGGGTGGCGCTTGCCGGGACGCTGCCCGTCGTCACTTTCCCGGCGCGGTCCATCAGCCTTATCGGTGTAACGAGCCGAGGGTATTGAGAGGAACACGATTCGATGCAAACCAATCTGCTGAAGCCCAAAGCCATCCACGTCGAGCCGCTGCCCGGCACCGGTCATCGCGCCAAAGTGACGCTCGAGCCGTTCGAGCGCGGCTACGGCCACACGCTGGGCAACGCGCTGCGCCGCGTGCTCCTGTCGTCGATGGTGGGCTACGCGCCGACCGAGGTGACGATCGCCGGCGTGCTGCACGAGTACTCGACCGTCGACGGCGTGCAGGAAGACGTCGTGCACATCATGCTCAACCTGAAGGGCGTCGTGTTCCGGCTGCACAACCGCGAGGAGGTCACGCTCGTGCTGCGCAAGGAGGGCGAGGGCCCCGTCACCGCCGGTGACATCCAGTGCCCGCACGACGTCGAGATCGTCAACCCCGAGCACGTCATCGCGCACCTGGCCAGCGGCGGCAAGCTCGACATGCAGATCAAGGTCGAGAAGGGCCGCGGCTACGTGCCGGGCAACCTGCGCCGCTACGGCGACGAGCCGACCAAGTCGATCGGCCGCATCGTGCTCGACGCGTCGTTCTCGCCGGTGCGGCGCGTGAGCTACGCCGTCGAGAACGCGCGCGTCGAGCAGCGCACCGACCTCGACAAGCTCGTGATGGAGATCGAGACCAACGGCGCGATCAGCCCCGAGGAGGCGATCCGCGCGTCGGCCAAGATCCTGGTCGAGCAGATCGCAGTGTTCGCGCAGATCGACGTCGGCGTCGAGGAGGGTTTGTTCCAGCAGCCGCAACGCCAGGCGACCAGCTTCGACCCGATCCTGCTGCGCCCGGTCGACGAGCTCGAGCTCACCGTGCGCTCGGCCAACTGCCTGAAGGCCGAGAACATCTACTACATCGGCGACCTGATCCAGCGCACCGAGACCGAGCTGCTGAAGACGCCGAACCTGGGCCGCAAGTCGCTCAACGAGATCAAGGAAGTGCTGGCCTCGCGCGGGCTCACGCTCGGCTCGCGGCTGGAGAACTGGCCGCCGCAGGGCCTCGACAAACGCTGACCCGGCCCACGCAGCCGGCGTGCAACCCCCGGTACCTGATCCGGCCGGGGTTCGATAAGGAAAGGAAAGCACCATGCGTCACCGTCACGGACTTCGCAAGCTCAACCGCACCAGCGAGCATCGCCTGGCGATGCTGCGCAACATGTGCGTGTCGCTGCTGCGCCACGAGGCCATCAAGACCACGCTGCCCAAGGCCAAGGAACTGCGCCGCGTCGTCGAGCCGCTGATCACGCTGGGCAAGCAGCCCACGCTGGCCAACCGGCGCCTCGCGTTCTCGCGCCTGCGCGACCGCGACGTGGTCACCAAGCTCTTCGCCGAACTGGGCCCGCGCTACCAGGCGCGCCCGGGCGGCTACACGCGCATCCTGAAGATGGGTTTCCGCGTCGGCGACAACGCGCCGATGGCGTTCGTCGAGCTCGTCGACCGACCCGAGCCGAAGGCCGAAGAGGCCGCGGCCGAGGCAGCACAGTGACGCGGCCGCTGCGCTTGCCGCTATAATTCGAAGCTCGATCGCGGGGTGGAGCAGTCTGGTAGCTCGTTGGGCTCATAACCCAAAGGTCGCAAGTTCAAATCTTGCCCCCGCAACCAGTTCCGCTCGCAGGCCCCCTCGGGGGCCTGTGTTGTTTGTGGCGGCGCGCACTTCGTGCCGTCGCGCGCGACCTAGAATCCCGCGCTTCCGCCCCGCAGGGCTTTCTCATTCTTCGAGGACCGTGACGTGCTGATCTCCACCGCGTTTGCCCAGGCCGCGCCCGCCGCGAGCGGCGGGGCCGAATCGAGCCTGCTGAGCCTGCTGCCGCTCGCGCTGATGTTCGTGGTGCTCTACTTCATCATGATCCGCCCGCAGATGAAGCGCCAGAAGGAGCACAAGGCCATGGTCGAGGCGCTGGCCAAGGGCGACGAGGTCGTCACCGTCGGTGGCCTGGCCGGACGCATCAACAAGCTCGGCGACTCCTACCTCGGTGTCGAGGTCGCCGACGGGGTCGAGGTGCAGGTGCAGCGCAACGCGGTCGCGCAGGTGCTGCCCAAGGGCACCCTGAAGTGACGCCCCGGGCGCGGGTGCGGGCGCGTAGCCGGCCGCCCCCGCCCGACACGGCGCGCCCGAGGCGGCCGGAGGACCCCGCATGAACCGTTACCCGTGGTGGAAGTACGCGATCCTCGCGGTCGCGCTGGTGGTCGGACTGCTCTACACGCTGCCGAACTTCTTCGGCGAGGCGCCGGCCGTGCAGGTCTCCAGCGGCAAGGTCACGGTGCGCGTCGACGCGCAGCTGGCCACGCGCGTGGCAGAGGCCTTGTCGGCCGCCGGCCTCGTGGCCGACAGCGTGCAACTGGAAGGCAACTCGGTGCGCGCGCGATTCGCCAGCACCGACGTGCAGATCCGCGCGCGCGACGTCATCGCACAGGCGCTCAACCCCGATCCGGCCGATCCGTCGTACATCGTCGCGCTGAACCTGGTCAGCCGCTCGCCGGGGTGGCTGGCGTCGATCCGCGCCCTGCCGATGTACCTCGGTCTGGACCTGCGCGGCGGCGTGCACTTCCTGATGCAGGTCGACATGCAGGCGGCGCTGACGCGGCGCGCCGAGACCCTTGCCAGCGACGCGCGCACGCTGCTGCGCGAGCGCGACGTGCGCCACGCCGGCGTCACGCGCGAGGGACAGGCGGTCGAGGTGCGCTTCCGCGACAACGCCACGCGCGCTGCCGCGCTCGCCGTGCTGCGCGAGCGCGTGCCCGAGGTGAACTGGGTCGAGGCCGGCGAGGGCGAGGCGCTGCGCCTCGTCGGCACGCTGCGCCCCGAGGCGGCGCGCGCGGTGCAGGAGCAGGCGCTGAAGCAGAACATCACGACGCTGAACAACCGCGTCAACGAACTCGGCGTGGCCGAGCCGGTGATCCAGCAGCAGGGGCTGGACCGCATCGTCGTGCAGCTGCCCGGCGTGCAGGACACCGCCAAGGCGAAGGACATCATCGGCCGCACCGCGACGCTCGAGGTGCGGCTCGTCGACGACAGCGCCGAGGCCGCGGCCGCGGCGATCGGCCAGGGCCCTGTGCCCTTCGGCACCGAGCGCTACGTCGAGCGCGGCGGCGCGCCGCTGATCGTCAAGCGCCAGGTGATCCTCACCGGCGAGAACCTCACCGACGCGCAGCCCGGCTTCGACGGCCAGACGCAGGAGCCGGCGGTGCACTTGACGCTCGACGCCAAGGGCGCGCGGATCTTCCGCGACGTCACGCGCGAGAACGTCGGCAAGCGCATGGCGATCCTGCTGTTCGAAAAGGGCAAGGGCGAGGTCGTCACCGCGCCGGTGATCCGCAGCGAGATCGGCGGCGGGCGCGTGCAGATCAGCGGCCGCATGACGACGCAGGAGGCGGCCGACGTCGCGCTGCTGCTGCGCGCCGGCTCGCTGGCCGCGCCGATGGAGATCATCGAGGAGCGCACGATCGGCCCGAGCCTGGGTGCCGAGAACATCGCGCAGGGCTTCAACAGCGTGCTGTGGGGCTTCGTCGCGATCGCCGTGTTCATGTGCGCGTACTACATGCTGTTCGGCGTGTTCAGCACGCTGGCGCTGGCGTTCAACCTGCTGCTGCTGGTGGCGGTGCTGTCGATGCTGCAGGCCACGCTGACGCTGCCCGGCATCGCGGCGATCGCGCTGACGCTGGGCATGGCGATCGACGCCAACGTGCTGATCAACGAACGCGTGCGCGAGGAACTGCGTGGCGGGGCGCCGCCGCAGCTGGCGATCCACAACGGCTATGAGCGCGCGTGGGGCACGATCCTCGACTCCAACGTGACGACGCTGATCGCCGGCGTGGCGCTGCTGGCGTTCGGGTCGGGCCCGGTGCGCGGGTTCGCCGTCGTGCACTGCCTCGGCATCCTGACCTCGATGTTCTCGGCCGTCGTGTTCTCGCGCGGCCTCGTGAACCTGTGGTACGGCCGGCAGAAGAAGCTCAAATCGGTGTCGATCGGCCAGATCTGGCGACCCGACGCCGACGGCAAGCCTGCCAGCGGCGCCTGAGGCGGAGAGGAACGACGATGGAATTCTTCCGCATCCGCCGCGACATCCCGTTCATGCGCCACGCACTGGCGCTCAACGTCGTCTCGCTCGTCACCTTCGTGCTCGCGGTGTTCTTCCTCTCGACGCGCGGGCTGAACCTGTCGATCGAGTTCACCGGCGGCAGCGTGCTCGAGGTCGAGTACGCGCAGGCGGCCGACATCGAGCGCACGCGCGGGATCGTCGAGTCGATGGGCTTCGGCGAGGTGCAGGTGCAGAAGTTCGGCACCTCGCGCGACGTGCTGATCCGCCTGCCGATCCGCGGCGAGCGCCAGCAGGACGCGGTGGCCGCGCAGACCTTCGCCGAGATCTGCCGCGCCGAGCAGGGCACGGTGACGACCGCCGAGTACACGACGCCGCAGGGCGAGCAGGTCAGCCGCCCGTCGTGCAAGCGCGCCGACGGCAGCGAGCCGGTGCGGCTGATGCGCACCGAGTTCGTCGGCCCGTCGGTGGGTGCCGAGCTCGCACGCGACGGTGCGATCGCGCTGGCGTTCACGATCGTCGGCATCATGATCTACCTCGCGATCCGCTTCGAGTGGAAGTTCTCGGTCGCCGGCATCGTCGCCAACCTGCACGACGTCGTCATCATCCTCGGCTTCTTCGCGTTCTTTCAGTGGGAGTTCTCGCTGGCGGTGCTGGCGGCCGTGCTGGCCGTGCTCGGCTACTCGGTCAACGAGTCGGTCGTCATCTTCGACCGCATCCGCGAGACCTTCCGCAAGATGCGCAAGATGACGACGCCCGAGGTCATCGACCACGCGATCTCGCGCACCTGGAGCCGCACCATCATCACGCACGGATCGACGCAGATCATGGTGCTGTCGATGCTGATCTTCGGGGGCCCGACTCTGCACTACTTCTCCCTCGCGCTGACGATCGGCATCCTGTTCGGCATCTACTCGTCGATCTTCGTCGCCTCGGGCATCGCGATGTGGCTCGGCGTGCGGCGCGAGGACCTGCTCAAGGCGACACCGGCCAAGGAAGGCGACCCGAACGATCCGAACGCGGGGGCGGTGGTGTAGAGTCGGGTCACAACCGGCCGCACCGCCCCCGATGGCCAACGTCGATCCGTCCAGTCTGGCCTCGCAGGCCCGGCGCCTGTACACCGAGCAGCTGGTCAAGGGATTGCCCGGGCTGGTCAACGGCATCGTCGAGGCGGCCAACGTGCTGCGCGACAAGCCGGCCGAGTCGCCCGTCGCGTTCCGGCGGCGCGAGATGGCGCTCGAACTGCACCGCGGCGCGGCCAGCTGGCACCAGGCGATGGTCGGCGCGCTGCGCAACGCGCTGCTGTACGGCGTGTCGGGCACGCGCGCGGCGAGCCTGCCGGCCGCCGGCCGGCGCGACCAGCTGTCGCTCGTCGACGACGACACGATCGAGCGCGAGATCGTCGGCTCGCGTCTCGCGCTGGCGATGATGGACCGCGCCTCGTGGGAGTTCGCCGACGTGCGCGCGCGTATGGCCTCGCTCGAGGGGCGCGAGGAGCTCGAGGCGCACGACATGCTGCGCGCCCACGTGCTCGCGCGCATTGTCGTCGACGCGTGGAGCCAGGCCGGCCTGCAGCTGGCGAGCTGGCGCGAGCTGCAGTCGTCGCTGCACGAGGGCTTCGCCGATCTGGTCGAGCTCGCCTACCACGAGGTCAACCGCGCGCTGGCCGCGCAGGGCGTGCTGCCCGAGGTCGACCTGCGGCCGATGATCCGCCGCCAGCAGGAGTCCGCGGCGACGACCGACACCGGCTATGCGTCGATCACCGGGGCCCACGGCGCGCCGCCGGGGGCGTTCGGGGGCGGGGGCGGCGCCGGCGGCGGCAGCTCCGGCGGTGGCGTGCACACCGGCGGGCGCGGCGGGCGCACGAGCGGCAGCTCGGGCGCGGGCATCGGCGAGGAGACGCGGCTGATGACGCGCGCGCCGGCGATGCACCACGGGCCGGAGCAGGCGCAGGCCGTGCTCTCGCGGCTGACGCGGCTGGTCAGCCGCCACCTGCCGGCGTTCACCGCGACGCGCCCGGCTGGCGGCGCGGCGATGGCGGCGTCGCCAAACCTGCGCCAGGCGATGTCGGTGGCCGAGCAGAGCATCCGCGCCAGGCTCGAGGCCGCCACCGTCCAGGGTGCCGCCGTCACCGCGCCGGCGCTGCTCGAGCCGCTGCAGCAGCACAAGCAGGCGCTGAAGAAGGCGGCGGCCACGCCGGTCGAGCGCGCGACGATCGAGATCGTCGCGCTGCTGTTCCAGAGCATCCTGACCGAGGAGCGCCTGCCGCCGTCGGTGCGCGTGTGGTTCGCGCGCCTGCAGATGCCGGTGCTGCGCGTGGCCGTCAGCGAGCCGGACTTCTTCGCGACGATCGACCACCCGGCGCGGCGGCTGATCGACCGCATGGGCGCGTGCGTGATGGGCTTCGACAGCACGGTGCGCGCCGCGGGCGACGCGCTCGAGCAGGAGATCAAGCGCATCGTGCAGGTCGTCGAGGCCTACCCCGACACGGGCCGGCGCGTGTTCCAGACCGTGCTGATCGAGTTCGAGAAGTTCCTCGAGCGCTACTTCAAGGACACCAACGAGGCCAGCCGCAAGGGCGTGTCGCTCGCGCAGCAGGTCGAGCAGCGCGAGGAGAAGGCGATCCAGTACACGATCGAGCTGCGCCGGATGCTCGAGAACGTGCCGGTACAGGAGGGCGTGCGCCAGTTCCTGTTCCAGGTCTGGGCCGACGTGCTCGCGATGACGGCGCTGAAGACCGGTGCCCAGAGCGAGCAGACGAAGACGATGAAGCGTGCCGCCGGCGACCTGATCTGGTCGGCCGGCGCCAAGGTCACTCGCGACGAGCGCGCCGAGGTGATCCGCCGGCTGCCGCCGCTGCTCAAGACGCTGCGCGACGGCATGGCCTTCGCCGGCTACACCCCGCAGCGCCAGGACGAGCGCATCGCCGAGCTGAACAACGCCCTCGCCGCAGCCTTCACCGCCAAGGCGGCGGCGATTCCCTCGGCGCGCCTGGACGAGCTGAAGGAGCGCCTCGAGGGTCTGGAGGAGATGCTGCCCGAAGCGGCGAACCTGCAGATCGACGAGTCGCTCGTGCTCGACCTGTCGGGCTACGAGAGCAACGAACTCGAGGTCGTCACCGCCGGTGGCTCGATGCCGACCGCCGCGATGATGGCGTGGGCGCTCGAGCTGCAGGTCGGCAGCTGGTTCATGCTCGACTACCGCGGCCGCGTCGAGCCGGTGCAGCTGGCATGGCGCGGGCTGCGCGGGCGGCTGTCGCTTTTCGTCTCGCAGAGCGGGCGCTGCGTGCTGTTCCAGCGCCAGCCGCTGGCCGCGTTCCTGCAGGCCGGGCTGCTGCAGCCGGCACAAGACGAGTCGCTGACGGTGCGCGCGACGCGCACGGCGCTGGCCAAGCTCGACGTCGACCCGGCGCGCCTGTTGAACTGACCCACCCCCGAAGGACCTATGGCGGTCCACGCCCTCACAGAGCTCGGGCGGTTCGCGAGGCGTTCGGGCCTGCGCAGGCAGACCCTCGCGTCCACGCTCACCCCCCTCGAGAGGGCGACGCCGGCGGACCGGCGGCACCGGATCCGCCGCGTCCGCTGGACGGTGAGGTCCGCCTCCGTCGCGCGGGCGCGGCGTGCGACGCCGTCAGTGGATCAGGCGCTCGTCGGCCTCGACGAGCAGTTCGTCGAGGATCAGGGCGTCGGGTTCCTCGCCGAGGCTCCAGAACACCATCAGCACGATGATCTTCAGGTCTTCGAGGTCGAGCGGCCCGCCGCCGATCGCCGCGGCACGGTCGATCACCATCTCGCGCATCGGCGGAGGCAGCACGCCGGCGGCTTCGAGGAAGCTGATGAAGCCGATCGCCTCGGCGCCGAGGCGCTCCTGCTCGGCGGCGGAGTAGACGCGCAGCGCGTGCTCACTTTGCTCACCGGTGTACGACTCGGCCGCCTGCGCCAGACCGTCGAGCCAGATCAGGGCTTCCTGGATTTCATCCGACTCGAAGCCGACGGCCGTCAGCTTGCGTGCGAGCTGGTCGTGGCTCGGGCACGCGTCGGGGCGCCAGTAGTTCTCGTAGAGATAGACCAGCACGTCGAACATCGACCCACTATACCCGACGGGTCCCCCCCGCGCGGGGGGGGCGCGACGGCGGCCGCGGCCCCGGGGCGGGAATCCGTCGCCGCGACGGCGCGGGGCGCCGCCGCCCGCGCGCTCAGACCCGTTCGCGGCGCTGGTACAGCCCGCCGGGCAGGCGCTGCAGGTGGCCCTCGAGCTCGAGTTCGAGCAGCCGCGCCGCGAGGTCGGCTGCCGGCCAGCCGGTGCGCGCGGCCAGCGCGTCGATCGTGGCCGGGTCGTAGCCCACCGCATCGAGCACCGGGTCGTGCGGCGTTGGCGCGGGGGACGTTGCCGCCGGGGTGCGTGCGCTGCCGAACTCGCTCAGCACGTCGTCGGCCGTCTCGACGAGCTTGGCGCCCTGCTTGATCAGCGCGTGGCAGCCGCGGGACTGCGGCGAGTGGATCGACCCCGGGATCGCGAACACCTCGCGACCGGCCTCGGCGGCCAGCCGCGCGGTGATCAGGGAGCCCGATTCGAGCGCCGCCTCGACGACGAGCGTGCCGCGCGCGAGCCCGGCGATCACGCGGTTGCGCTGCGGGAAGTGGCCCGCCAGTGGCGGAGTGCCGAGCGGGAACTCGCTGACCAGTGCGCCGTCGCGCGCGATCCGGTGCGCCAGCTCGCGGTGGCGCGCCGGGTAGATGCGGTCGATGCCGGTGCCCATCACGGCCACCGTGCCGCCGCCGCCCTCGAGCGCGCCTTCGTGCGCGGCGCCGTCGACGCCCAGCGCGAGCCCCGAGACGACGGTCCAGCCGGCGCGTGCGAAGTGCGCGGCGAAGGCGCGCGCGTTGTCGCGTCCCTGCGCAGTCGGGTTGCGGCTGCCGACGATGGCCAGCGCTTCGTGCGCGGCGAGCAGCTCGGCGCGGCCCTGCACGAACAGCAGCAGCGGCGGGTCGGCGGTGTGCAGCAGCGAAGGCGGGTACAGCGCGTCGCCGAGCGTGACGACGCGCCTTGTCGCTTCGGCGTCGAGCCATGCGGCTGCGGCGTCGCACTGCGCGGGCCACGCCTCGGGC
>JBBION010000042.1:0-14654 GCA_037443345.1 Rubrivivax sp.
CGGCAGCGTCACGCTGGCGTCGCCGGCAGGGGCGGCGGTCGTCGCTGCCGGGGCGACCGTCGCGGCCAGGGCGGCCGCGAGGCCGGCGCAGGCCATGGCGGCTGCGGGCCGGGCGAGGGGTCGAAGGGTCGTCATCGTCGTCGTCGAGGCTTGATCGATCGGGGGCGCGCCGCATCGGGCGGACGCGCAGCGTCGAAGGTCGCGCACGCGCGAGGCGCGCACGGACCACTGCCCTGCCGCGGCAGGGGAGCGGGGTGGTCAGCCTCGGGGCGGCCGGTACAGCGGCGCGGGATCGACCTGCAGCGCCGACGACGGCACGGCCACGGCCGGGGCCTGCGCGCGGCACGTCCCGGGGCCGAAGGCCGGCTCCGCGACGACGGCGGCGTTGCCATGACACAGGTCGCACAGCGTGCAGGCGGTGTCGTCCGAGGCGTGCGAGGCGGGCGAGTCGCCGTGCGCGTCGTCACGGCCGGTCGCGTGGCCGTGGCACGGCGACGCGGCCTCGGCGTACGCCGGCGCGCCGGGATCGCCCGGCAGGTGCATCACGACGCCGGCCCACGCGCGCAGCGGCAGCAGGGCGAGCAGCACCCACCACAGCATAACGACGCGACGACCCGAACGCAGCCTCATGGGCGCGAGCTTAGCGCAACGCCGACAGCCCCGCGGCGCGTGCCGGCATGGGCCGCGCCGGCGCGCGGGCCGCCGATGGCCTTTCCTACAATCGCGTCCACCCTGCCCACCCTGCCCACCCGGCCTGCGCGCCGGCTGCCGCGATGACCATTCCCCACGCCCCCGACGAGCACAAGCTCGACCACGTCTCGCCGCGCGACAAGGCCGAGATCCTCGCGCAGGCGCTGCCGTACATCCGCAGGTTCCACGGCCGGACGATCGTCGTCAAGTACGGCGGCAACGCGATGACGGACCCCGCGCTGCAGCAGGACTTCGCCGAGGACGTCGTGCTGCTCAAGCTCGTCGGGCTGAACCCCGTCGTCGTGCACGGCGGCGGGCCGCAGATCGACGAGGCGCTCGCGCGCGTCGGCAAGAAGGGCACCTTCGTGCAGGGCATGCGCGTGACCGACGCCGAGACGATGGAGGTCGTCGAGTGGGTGCTCGCCGGCCAGGTGCAGCAGGACATCGTCGGCCTGATCAACGCCGCCGGCGGCAAGGCCGTGGGCCTGACCGGCCGCGACGGCGGGCTCATCCGCGCGCGCAAGATCAAGATGGTCGACCTGAAGGACCCGACGATCGAGCACGACGTCGGCCAGGTCGGCGAGATCGAGTCGATCGACCCGAGCGTGGTCAAGGCGCTGCAGGACGACCAGTTCATTCCGGTGATCTCGCCGCTGGGCTTCGGCAAGGACAACGAGAGCTACAACATCAACGCCGACGTCGTCGCCGGCAAGCTCGCCGAGGTGCTCAAGGCCGAGAAGCTGATCATGCTGACCAACACGCCCGGCGTGCTCGACAAGAACGGCCAACTGCTGACCAACCTGAGCGCGCGCGAGATCGACGCGCTGTTCGCCGACGGCACGATCTCCGGCGGCATGCTGCCCAAGATCGGCAGCGCGCTCGACGCGGCGAAGAACGGCGTCAACTCGGTGCACATCATCGACGGGCGGGTGCCGCACGCGATGCTGCTCGAGGTGCTGACCGACTCCGCGTACGGCACGATGATCCGCAGCCACTGACGCCCGCATGGCCGCCGCGGACCGCTCGCGCACCGTCTGGCTGTTCGACCTCGACAACACGCTGCACGACGCGACGCACGCCGCGATGCCGGGCATCAACGCCGGCATGACGGACTACATCGTCGAGTTCCTCGGCTTCGATCGCGATGCCGCCGACGCGCTGCGCCGCCACTACTGGCGCCGCTACGGCGCCACGCTGCTCGGCCTGGTGCGCCATCACGGCGTGCGGCCGTCGCACTTCCTGCACCACACGCACCGGCTGCCCGGGCTCGAGGCGAGGGTGCGCGGCCACGCGCACGACGTCGCGGCGCTGCAGCGGCTGCCGGGGCGCAAGTTCATCCTGACCAACGCGCCGCGCGACTATGCCGAGCGTGTCCTCGCGGCGATGGGCATCGGGCACGGGTTCGACGGCGTGTTCTCGGTCGAGGACATGCACATGTTCGGCCAGCTGCGGCCCAAGCCCGACGCGCGCATGCTGCGACGCCTCGTCGCGTCGCTGGGCGCCGTGCCGTCGCAGTGCGTGCTTGTCGAGGACACGCTCGAGCACCAGAAGGCCGCGCGTCGCGTCGGGCTGCGCACGGTGTGGATGCAGCGCTGGCTGCGTGGCAGCGCCCCGGCGCAGCGGGCACGGCTGGCGCGCTGCCCGGCCTACGTCGACCTGCGCGTGCGCCACCTGCGCGAGCTGCGCCGGCTGTGCGGCCGCTGATGCGACTTCGTGCACGCCGCGCGCGGCGGCGGGTGAGTCGGTGTTTACCAGCCCCGGGGCGGCGGCGGGGGGTATGACAGAATCTTTTTCGCACTTCGAGCCCCTCCCGCACGAGTCCGACATCCGCCTGCCGCCATGCCCGACCAGCCCCTATCGCCCGCCGAGATGACCGCCGAGCCGGTGGCCGTGCACGAGGCGCCGGGCGGTGACGCGGCGTCGGAGTCGGCCCCGGCGCGCAAGCGCCCGAAGCCCGGCGAGCGTCGCGTGCAGATCTTGCAGACGCTGGCCGCGATGCTCGAGCAGCCCGGCGCCGAGCGCATCACCACGGCCGCGCTGGCGGCCAAGCTCGACGTCAGCGAGGCGGCGCTGTACCGCCACTTCGCGAGCAAGGCGCAGATGTTCGAGGGGCTGATCGAGTTCATCGAGTCGAGCGTGTTCGGCCTCGTCAACCAGATCGTCGAGCGCGAGCCGTCGGGCGTCGCGCAGGCGCACAAGATGCTCGCCGTGCTGCTGCAGTTCGGCGAGAAGAACCCGGGCATGACGCGCGTGATGGTCGGCGACGCGCTGGTCTTCGAGCACGAGCGCCTGATGGCGCGCATGAACCAGTTCTTCGACAAGCTCGAGGCGCAACTGCGCCAGAGCCTGCGCCTGGGTGCCGAGGCGGCCGGCTCGCCGACACCCACCGTCGACGCGCAGGTGCGCGCCGGCGTGCTGACCGCGTTCGCCGTCGGCCGGCTGCAGCGCTATGCCCGCTCGGGATTCAAGCGCAGCCCGACCGAGCACCTCGACGCCGCGCTCGCGCTGCTGACCCACTGATGCGCCCGGCGGCGGCGACGGCCACCGTCGACGTCGGCGGCGAGACGCTCGCGCTGCTGCCCGAGCGTGCCGCACTGCTGCCGGCGCACGCCACGCTGCTGGTGGCCGATGCACACGTCGGCAAGGCGGTGAGCTTCCGGCGGCTGGGCGTGCCGGTGCCGTGCGGCACCACGACGCAGACGCTGCAGACGCTGTCGCAGCTCGTCGAGCGGCACGCGGTCGAGCGCGTCGTCTTCCTCGGCGACTTCCTGCACGGCGCACACGCGCACGCCGCGTCGACGCTCGGCGCGCTGGCGCGCTGGCGGCAGCGGCACGCCGCGCTCGCGCTGGTGCTCGTGCGCGGCAACCACGACGCGCGGGCCGGCGATCCGCCGCCGGGGCTGGGCATCGACGTCGTCGACGAGCCGTGGCGGCTGGGCGGCCTGGCGCTGGCGCACCACCCGCGGCCGGTCGCCGGGGCCTACGTGCTGGCCGGGCACCTGCATCCTTGCGTGCACGTGGGCCGCGGCGTCGACCGGCTGCGGCTGCCGTGCTTCGCGTTCGGCGACGACGTCGGCGTGCTGCCGGCCTTCGGCGCGTTCACCGGCATGCACGCGGTGGACCGGCGCACGGCAAGGCGGCTGTTCGTCGTCGGCGACGGCGAGGTGCTGCCGGTGGCCGCCTGACGACGGGACTTCGCGTCGCGGCGGACCGGCTGCGCGATGATGCGGGCGACGCGGCGCGGTGTGCCGTGCGTGCGCAGCAGGAGCGGATGATGCAGAGGGGCCGTTGGCTGGGGGCGATCGTGGCGTGGCTCGGGTTGGGCGTGCTGGGAGGCTGCACCGTCGTCGTGCCGCCGGCAGGCGCGCCGGCCGACGCGCTGGTGATCGTTGGCTCGCTGAGCTACCGCGCGCGCGTCGCGCTGCCTGCCGACGCCGAGGTCGTGGTCGAACTGCGTGACGTCGGCGCGCCGGGCGACGGGCGCGTCGTCGCCGAGCGCCGCGGGTCCGCGCAGGGGCGGCAGGTGCCGCTGCCGTTCGAGCTGGTGGTCGACCGGCGCGTGCTCGTCGACGGCCGGCGCTACGCGCTGCGCGGCGCCGTGTTCGTCGACGGCCGGCCGGCGTGGGTGTCCGAGGCGGTGGCGGTCGACGTGCGCGCTGCGGGGCCGCTCGCGCTGGGCACGCTGTGGCTCGCGTCCGCGCCCGACCTCGCGTTCGCCCGCGCGTGGCAGTGCGGCGACGTCGAGGTCCAGCTCGGCGTGGGCCGCGGCGAGCGCGTGACGATGACGGTCGGCTCGCGCCGCTACGAGATGCGCCAGGTGCCCACCGCGTCGGGGGCGCGCTACGAAGCCGTCGACGACCCGACGACGTGGCTGTGGAGCCGCGGCGACCGCGCGACGCTGTCCTTGCGCGGCCGCGCGCAGCCCGAGTGCCTGGCCCAGGCACCGCAGGCCGGCGGCTCGGCACCGCCGACGGCGTGGACCGCGCTCGGTCACGAGCCCGGCTGGCGCCTCGGCGTCGACCCCCGCCGGCTCGTGCTCGAGCTTGACTTCGGCCGTCGTCGCATCGAGGTGCCGACCCCGCCGGCCCAGCCGCTGCGCGACGGCTGGCGCCTGGTCACGACCACCCGCGACGGGCCGCTGGCGGTGACGGTGCGCGAGCGCGTGTGTGCCGACGTGGCCACCGGCATGCCGCACCCGCTGCAGGTCAGCGTCAGCCTCGGCGCGCGCACCTACGCCGGCTGCGGCGGCGACCCGCGCGAGTTGCTCGTCGCCGACGAGTGGCGCGTCGAGCGGCTCGACGGGCGCGCGCCCGTCGATCGCTCGCGCATCACCCTGCGCTTCGGCGCCGACGGGCGGTTGAGCGGCGCGGCGTCGTGCAACCGGTTCACCGCGCCGTGGAATCTGCACGGCGAGGGGCTGCGCATCGGGCCGGCCGTCGCCACCCGCATGGCCTGCCCGCCGCCGCTGATGCAGCAGGAGGACCGCTTCCTGCGACTGCTCGAGCGCGTGACGCGCTTCGAGATCGCCGCCGACGGTGCCCTGGTGCTCGTCGACGGCGACGGGGCGCGCCTGGTCGCACGGCGCTGAGGCCCGCGGGCGCGGGCTTGGGGCGGGCCGCAGGCCCGCGCGATGCGAGGGTCTGGCGCGAGGCCACGTCGCTGCCTTCGGCGGCCGCGCCGATACACTGCCGCCCTTCGCGACGCTTCGCCCCCTGGCATGACCCTGCCCGCCGATGCCCTGCTCGCGCTCGTCGAGCGCGCCGAGCGCCTGCTCGACCGCCTCGACGCGGCGCTGCCGCACCCGCTGCACGCGCCCGACTGGGGTGCATCGATCGCGTTTCGCTACCGCAAGCGAGGCGGCAGCGGTCGGCTCGAGCCGGTGCGCCACGTCGCGACGATCCGCCTGGCCGCCCTGAAGGAGGTCGATGCGCAGAAGGAGCGGCTGGTGCGCAACACGGCGCAGTTCGTCGCCGGGCGCGCGGCCAACAACGTGCTGCTGACCGGCGCGCGCGGCACCGGCAAGAGCTCGCTGATCAAGGCCTGCCTGAACGAGTTCGCGCCGCAGGGGCTGCGGCTGATCGAGGTCGACAAGGCCGACCTGGTCGACCTGCCCGACCTCGTCGACGTGGTCGCCGGGCGGCGCGAGCGCTTCGTGATCTTCTGCGACGACTTGAGCTTCGACGAGGGAGAGCCCGGCTACAAGGCGCTGAAGTCGATCCTCGACGGCTCGGTCGCGCAGGCGAGCGACAACGTGCTGATCTACGCGACGAGCAACCGGCGCCACCTGCTGCCCGAGTACATGCGCGAGAACCTGACCTACACGCACACCGACGACGGCGAGGTGCATCCGGGCGAGGTGGTCGAGGAGAAGATCTCGCTGTCGGAGCGCTTCGGGCTGTGGATCAGCTTCTACCCGTTCAGCCAGGAGGAGTACCTCGCGATCGTCGCGCAGTGGCTGCGCCATTTCGGCGTCGACGAGGCGCGCATCGCCGCCGCGCGCCCCGCGGCGCTGGTGTGGGCGCTCGAACGCGGTTCGCGCTCGGGGCGCGTCGCGTACCAGTTCGCGCGCGACTTCGCCGGGAGCGGCGATGGCTGAGGCTGCGCCGGCAGGGTCCGGGGGGGCGCAGCCGCGCCGTCCGGTGGACGTCGCGGTGGGCGTGCTGATCGACGCCGACGGCCGCTTCCTGCTGACGTCGCGCCCCGAGGGCAAGGTCTACGCCGGCTACTGGGAGTTCCCGGGCGGCAAGCTCGAGGCGGGCGAGTCGGTCGAGCAGGCGCTGCGGCGCGAACTGCACGAGGAGCTGGGCATCACGATCGGCGCGGCGCAGCCGTGGCACGAGGAACTCGTCGACTACCCGCACGCGCTCGTGCGGCTGCACTTCTGCAAGGTCCTTGCGTGGACGGGCGCCTTCGAGATGCGCGAGGGCCAGCGCATGGCGTGGCAGACGCTGCCGGTCGAGGTGAGCCCGGTGCTGCCGGGCACGGTGCCGGTGCTGCGCTGGTTCGCCGCCGAGCGCGGCCACGCCGGCGCGACCCATGCCGAGTGACTACACTGGCCGCATGGACTGGCTCGACGAGGTCAACTGGGACGAGCGCGGCCTCGTGCCGGTGATCGCGCAGGAGGCCGCCACTGGCGACGTGCTGATGGTCGCGTGGATGAACCGCGACGCGCTGGCGGCCACCGTCGCGCGTGGCGAGGCGGTGTACTGGAGCCGCTCGCGCGGTCGCCTGTGGCACAAGGGCGAGGAATCGGGCCACGTGCAGACGGTGCACGAACTGCGGCTCGACTGCGACAACGACGTCGTGCTGCTGAAGGTCACGCAGTGCGGCCACGAGCCCGGCATCGCGTGCCACACCGGCCGTCACAGCTGTTTCTTCCGGCGCTACGACAATGGCCGCTGGGTCCGCGTCGATCCGGTCTTGAAGGACCCGTCGACCATCTACAGATAGCAGCATGAACGGTAACGACACCCTCGCGCGCCTGGCGGCCGTGATCGAGTCGCGCAAGGGCGCGAGCCCCGAGCGCAGCTACGTCGCGCGCCTTTTCGACAAGGGCACCGACGCGATCCTGAAGAAGGTCGGCGAGGAGGCGACCGAGGTCGTGATGGCGGCCAAGGACGGCGACCGCGCGAAGATCGTCGCCGAGACCGCCGACCTGTGGTTCCACTCGCTCGTGACGCTGGCGCACTTCGGCCTGACGCCGGCGCAGGTGCTGGCCGAGTTGGAGCGCCGCGAAGGGTTGTCGGGGCTCGAGGAGTTCGCGCTGCGCAAGGTGCGCGAGCGCGAGCAGGCCGACGGCGCCGCGGCCGACGAGGCGCGGCGTGCCGCCGCTCAGGCGCAGCAGCAGTGAACGACGTCGTGAGCGCACCGCCGGACGCCGACGCGCGGCGCGATCAGTCGCTGCGCAACGTCGGTCACGTCAGCTACGGGCTGCACGCCATCGTCGCCATCGGCGCGGTGATTCCGTCGTTCCAGCCCAGCGTGCTGTTGCTGTTGGCGGCGTTCGCGATCGACCTCGTCAAGAAGGGCGACGCGGTCGGCACGTGGCACGAGTCGCACTTCCGCTGGCGCATCCGCAGCGTCGTGTGGGCAGCGCTGCTGTACCTGCTGACGCTGCCGCTGTGGTTCTTCTTCATCGTCCCCGGCTGGATCGCCTGGGCGCTGATCTCGCTGTGGTTCCTGTACCGGGTCGCGCGCGGCTGGCTCAGCCTGAACGACCGCACGCCGATGCCGGTCTGAGTCCTATTCCGCTGCCCGCCGGCCCTCGACCATGAGCCATTCCGACCCGAACTGCATTTTTTGCAAGATCGTCGCCGGCCAGATTCCGGCGAAGAAAGTCTACGAGGACGACCGGATTGTTGCGTTTCACGACATCAATCCGTGGGCTCCGGTTCACATTCTGTTGGTGCCGAAGGTTCACATCGTCTCGATGGCCGACGTGGGGCCCGAGCATCACGACGTGCTCGGCCGCATGATGGTGCTCGTGCCGCAACTGATGCGCGATCTCGGGGTCACAGACGGGTTCCGTCAGGTCGTCAACACCGGGCGCGACGGCGGGCAGGAGGTGATGCACCTGCACATGCACGCCTTCGGCGGCCCGCGGCCGTGGCAGCGCGGCTGAGGCCCGCGGCCGGCGCGACGCGGGGGGCTCCCCTAGAATCCACGATTCACCATTAGGAGATCGACATGGGAACGTTCAGCATCTGGCATTGGCTGATCGTGCTGCTGGTGGTGGTGCTGATCTTCGGCACCAAGAAGCTGAAGAACCTCGGCTCCGACCTCGGCTCGGCGGTCAAGGGCTTCAAGGACGGCGTCAAGGGCGGGATGGACACGCCCGAGGAGGCCGGCGGCGCGCCGCAGCAGGTGACCAGCGCGCAGAAGCAGGCCGACCCGAACACGGTCGACGTCGAGGCCCGCACGAAGTCCTGAGCGCCGGCCCGGACCGCGGTGGCCGTTGCTGCCGCGGGCGGTCGCGACCGACCTGAATGATCGAGTTCGGCTTCGACAAGCTCGCGCTGATCGGCGCCGTCGCGTTGATCGTGATCGGCCCCGAGAAGCTGCCGCGCGTCGCGCGCACGGTGGGGCACTTCATCGGCAAGGCGCAGCGCTACGTCGCCGACGTGAAGGCCGAGGTCAACCGCTCGATCGAGCTCGAAGAGCTGAAGAAGATGAAGACGCAGTTCGAGCAGGCGGCGCGCGACGTCGAGACCAGCGTGCAGCACGAGATCCGCGACGCGCAGGCCGACTTCGACAAGACCTGGGGCGAGGCCACGGCCGGGCTGGACGCGCCATCGTCCCTGTCGGCGCCGCTGACGACGCCGGTGCCCGAGTACCGGCACCCGAAGAAGAACTGGCGCCTCAAGCGCGGCGCCACGCCCCAGTGGTACAAGCAGCGTCACGGCATCCGCACGCGGGCGCAGTCGGGCGCGGCGCGGGTGGCGCGCTTCCGCCCGCCGCGCGTGCGCGGATGACGGCTGAGGCATGAGCGCGTCCAAGGGTCCGAACGACGACGACGAACTGGCCGGCACCGAGCAGCCGTTCGTCTCGCACCTGATCGAGTTGCGCGACCGGCTGATCCGGTCGCTGATCGCGGTGGGTGTCGCGTTCGGCGTGCTGTCGCTGTGGCCGGGCCCCGGCGCGCTCTACGACCTGCTCGCGATGCCGCTGGTGTCGCACCTGCCCGAAGGCGCGACGATGATCGCCACCAGCGTGATCTCGCCGTTCCTCGTGCCGCTGAAGATCACGCTGCTGGCGGCGTTCATGCTCGCGCTGCCCGTCGTGCTGCACCAGGTCTGGGCCTTCGTCGCGCCGGGGCTGTACAGCCACGAGAAGCGCCTCGTGCTGCCGCTGGTCGTCTCGAGCACGGTCCTGTTTTTCGCCGGCGTCGCGTTCTGCTACTTCTTCGTCTTCGGCGGCGTGTTCAAGTTCATCCAGAGCTTCGCGCCGAAGAGCATCACCGCCGCGCCGGACATCGAGGCCTACCTCGGCTTCGTGATGAACATGTTCATCGCCTTCGGCCTCGCGTTCGAGGTGCCGGTGGCGGTGATGGTGCTGGTGCGCATGGGCATCGTCAGCGTCGAGAAGCTGCGCCAGTTCCGCGGCTACTTCATCGTGCTGGCGTTCATCATTGCCGCCGTCATCACGCCGCCCGACGTCGTGTCGCAGCTCGCGCTGGCGATTCCGATGTGCCTGCTGTACGAGGCCGGCATCTGGGCCGCGCAGCTGTTCGGCAAGAAGCCCGAGGCGGCCGAAGAGGCCGCACAGGCCAAGCAGACCGGCGACGCCTGACGGCTCGCGCCGTCAGGGCTGTCGCGGTGGCTGCGGCGGGCGCTGCGCGACGCGCACGTTCAGTTCGAGGCGCTGCGCGCGACGCTGCACGCCGATCGCGACGTCGGTGCCGGGACGCAGCGCCGCCACCGCGTCGAGCAACTGGCGCGTGTCGGCGACCTCGCGGTCGCCGACGCGCGTGACGACGTCGCCCGGCTGCATGCCGGCCGCGCCGGCCGGCCCGTTCTGGAGCACGCCGGTGATCAGCACGCCCGTGCGCACCGGCAGGCCGAAGTGCTCGGCGACCTCGGGCGTCAGGTCGCGCGGCTCGACGCCGATCCAGCCGCGCGTGACGCGGCCGTCGCGGATCAGCGCGACGAGCACGTCGCGCGCGACGTCGCCGGGAATCGCGAACCCGATGCCCAGGCTGCCGCCGCTGCGCGAGTAGATCGCCGTGTTGATGCCCACCAGCTGCCCGTCGACGTCGACCAGCGCGCCGCCCGAGTTGCCGGGGTTGATCGCGGCATCGGTCTGGATGAAGTTCTCGAACGTGTTGATGCCCAGCCGGTTGCGGCCGAGCGCACTGACGATGCCCGACGTCACGGTCTGCCCGACGTTGAACGGGTTGCCGATCGCGAGCACGACGTCGCCGACCTGCAGGCTGCCCGGGTCGCCGAACACGACGGTGGGCAGTTCGTCGAGATCGACCTTCAGCACCGCGAGGTCCGACTCGGGGTCGGTGCCCACCAGCCGCGCGCGCGCCGAGCGGCCGTCGGCGAGCTGCACCTCGATGTCGTCGGCGCCGTCGATCACGTGGTGGTTCGTCAGCACGTAGCCCTCGGGCGAGACGATCACGCCCGACCCCAGGCCGACCTGCGGCTGCGCCTGGCGCTGGCGGTCGCCGAAGAAGAAGCGGAACCACGGGTCGTCGAGCTGCGCGCTGCCGGCCGGCGCGCGGCTCGCGGCGATGCTGACGACGGCCGGCGCGGCGCGCTGCGCAGCCAGCCGGTAGCCCTGAGCGACGGCGCTTGCGGCGGCGCCGCCAGGGGCGGGTGCCGTCTGGAGCGTCACGATCTCGGGCAGCACGCGCGCCGGGTTGCGCGCGAGCCACTCGGGCTTCAGCGTCGCGACGACGAACAGCACGGCCACCGCGACCGTGACGGCCTGCGAGAAAATGAGCCAGGTTCTGCGCATGAAGGAATGGCCGTGTCGAACGACGTCCGCGTGAGCGAGCTGCAGACGTATCTGGACCGTTTGCTGGCCGTTGGCGAGTTCAAGGATTATGGGCCGAACGGCCTGCAGGTCGAGGGCAGGCCCGTGGTGCGCCGGCTCGCCAGCGGCGTCACGGCGAGCCGCGCGCTGATCGACGCGGCGATCGACACCGGTGCCGACGCGCTGATCGTGCACCACGGCCTGTTCTGGCGCGGGCAGGACGGGCGGCTGACGGGCTGGCTGGCCGAGCGCGTGCGCCGGCTGATGGCCCACGGCATCAACCTGTTCGCCTACCACCTGCCGCTCGACGCGCACGCCGAGTTCGGCAACAACGCGCAGCTCGGCCACCGCCTGGGCTGGCGCGCCGACGCGCGTTTCGGCGAGCAGGACCTCGGCTTCGTCGGCGATCACGCGGGGCCCGACGACGCGGCGTCGATCGCGCATCGCGTCGCGCAAGTGCTCGCGCGCGAACCGCTGCTGTTGCCTGGCGACGGCCGGCCGATCCGGCGCGTGGCCTGGTGCACCGGCGGGGCGCAGGGCTACTTCGAGGCCGCGATCGCCGCCGGTGCCGACCTGTTCCTGACCGGCGAGGCGTCCGAGCCGCAGGCGCACCTCGCGCGCGAGACCGGCGTCGCCTTCCTCGCCTGCGGCCACCACGCGACCGAGCGCTACGGCGCGCCGGCGCTGGCGGCGCACGTGGCCGAGCGCTTCGGGCTCGAGCACCGCTTCATCGACATCGACAACCCGGCATGAGCGCTCCCGCACGGCCGTTCCGAAGGGAGCGCGTTCCTCCCTCGGGGAGGCGGTCACGAAGTGACCGGAGGGCGGTCCGGTGAGCCCGGCGCCGCTGCTGGTCACGATGGGCGACGCCTGCGGCATCGGCCCCGAGATCGTGCTGCGTGCGCTGGCGGCCGAGGCGCGCGTCGACGCGCCGCCGCAGGCGCTCGTCGTCGGCGACGTGGCCGTGATGCGGCGCGCGCAGGCCCTGCTCGACGAGGCCGAGCGCGTGCCGCTGGCGTGGGTCGACTCGCCGTCCGACGTCGCGGCCTGCCCGCCGCGCTGCATCGCGGTGTGGCAGCCGCCGGGGCTGCCCGCGAGGCTCGCCGAGTTGCCGTGGGGCACGGTCGACGCGCGTGCCGGCGCGGCGGCCGCACGCTGCATCGAGGCCGCGGTGGCGGCGCTGCAGCAAGGTGTTGGCGCGGCGCTCGTCACCGCGCCGCTGCACAAGGAGGCGCTGGCGGCCGCCGGTGTGCCGTACCCCGGCCACACCGAGATGCTGCAGGCGCTGGCCGCGGCCGGCGGCGAGGCGCCGCCGGTGCGCATGATGCTCGCCAACGACGACATCAAGGTCGTGCTGGTGACGATCCACATGGCGCTGCGCGCCGCGATCGACGCCGTGACCTTCGACGCGGTGCTGCAGACGATCCGCATCGCGCACGCCAGCGCCGCGCGCTGGGGCCAGCCGCGAGCGCGCATCGCGGTGGCCGGGCTGAACCCGCACGCCGGCGAGGGCGGGCTGTTCGGCGACGAGGAGATCCGCGTCATCGCGCCGGCGGTGGCCGCCGCGCGCGCCGAAGACATCGACGCTCAGGGTCCGTTCCCGCCCGACACCGTGTTCATGCGCGCGCGCCGCGGCGCGTTCGACCTGGTGGTGGCGATGACGCACGACCACGGCCTGATCCCGGTGAAGTACCTCGGCGTCGAGCACGGCGTCAACGTGACGCTCGGTCTGCCGTTCGTGCGCACCAGCCCCGACCACGGCACCGCGTTCGACATCGCCGGGCGCGGCGTGGCCGACGCGGCCAGCCTGCGCGCCGCGCTTCACATGGCGCGGCAGCTCGCGGCCGCGTAGCGGCGCCGCGCCGGGGTCAGTGCAGCGTGCGCGCGCCGCGCTGGCCGAGCGCGGCGAGCTGCTTGCGCGCGCGCGCGGTGGCGCGCTCGATCAGGTAGGCGTTCTCGAACGCGCGCAGGCGCCCGGCCTCGCACATCTTCGTCAGCATGCGCGACGTCATCGAGATCGTGCGCTGGTGCTTGCGTCCGCGCGAGAACGCGAAGAAGGTGCGGTTCGGGCTGACGTACGTCAGGCGCACCTTGTGCCACTCGCCGTCGAGGTGCATCCGGTAGACGATGCCCACCTGCACGTGCTGCGCCAGCGCCGCGCCGCTGGCCGGCTCGATCGCGTCGGGCGTCGGCAGGCCGTCCAGCCGCACGTCGTCGGCGGTGAGCGCGGGCTCCTCGGCGCTCAGGTCGATGTCGACCTTCTGCGTCCAGTCGACGGCGGTCTCGGAGACGAGGCCCACGCGCTGCGCCTCGGCGGCGCTGAAGACGGGCTCGGCGACGACGTCGTCGAGCACCGGCAGCGCGACGCCCGGCACGCGGTCGCCGGGGCGCGGCAGCGGAGCGCCGAAGGCGGCGTCGAGCCGCTTGGCCATCAGGTTGTAGTCGAGCTGGCTGATCGCGCCGTTCTTCAGCGACTCCGCGTGCGCCGGCAGCAGCTGCGAGAAGAAGACCTTCTTCGCGTCCTCGGGCCAGCCGATCAGCGCCAGGCCGTCGTTGAGGTCCTTCATCAGCGGCGGCAGCGCGAGCACGAAGGCCTTGCGCTCGGCGGGCGTGCCCTTCGGCAGCACGCTGAGCAGCAGCTCGCGCGCGACCTGCCGCGCGCGAGCGGCCTGGGCACTGTCCTCGCCGTGGCGCAGCGAGAGCTGCACGATGGCCTGACTCCAGACCTGCGCGACGAAGGTGCGCAGGAACTCCGGCAGCGCGAGGCCGCCGAGGTCGGCCTCCAGTCGCTTGACGTAGCGCTGCTGCAGCAGCAGCGCCTGCTCCTTGTCCTCGAACAGCTGGGGTGCGTCGGCGGCCGCGGCCTGCAGGTCCTGCCGCGCCTGCGCGGCGTTGAAGGCCTCGAGCTCCGACAGCTTGCGCTCGTACAGCGCCATCTGGTCGAAGTCGCCCTCGACGATCTGCTGCACGAGGTCGCGCACCAGGCGCAGGAACTCCTTGCCCGGTCCGTCGCTGAAGTCCTCGAACGCACAGGTCAGCGACGCGATGCGGTTGACGAAGCGTCGCACCGGGTGGCGGCGCGACGAGAAGAACGTGTTGTCGCCCAGCGCGACGCGCAGCACCGGCAGCTGCAGGCGCGCGATCTGGCGCGCCATCTGCGGCGGCACCTTGGGGTCGGACAGGATCTGCTCGAACAGCGTGCCGACCACGTCGATGACCATGTGGTCGAGCGCACCGCTCGTCGCCTGGCGCAGCTCGTCGCGGTGCGCGTAGATCAGGTTCGGCGCCACCATGGCGCCGCTCCCGAACGACGACACCGGCGTCGCGCCGGTGTCGACGCCGTGGCGGTCGCCGCCGGTGTCCGGCATCGACGCGCCCAGGTGCGCGAGCCGGCGGATGACGGAGACCAGTTGCGCGTCGACGTGGCCGATGGTGCTGCCGCCCGACGCGGCCGGGCCACGGTGCGCGCCGCCGGCGCGCGCACC
>JBBION010000043.1:0-14653 GCA_037443345.1 Rubrivivax sp.
GGGCGTTGCGGTACTCGGCCTCGGCCTGGGCGACACCGTCGTCGGCGTGCGCGACGCCGGCCGCGGTGTCGCGGTCGTCGATGCGCGCGAGCACCTGGCCGGCGGCGACACGGTCGCCGGCCCTGACGAGCAGCTGCGTGACGTTGCCGGCGACCTGCGCGGCGACGGTGCTCTGGCGCAGCGGCTCGAGCGCGCCGTCGAGCTCGAAGCCGGCGGCGGCGGTGCCCGTCGCGACGGCGACGGTGGGCACCGCGCCGGAGGCGAAGGCGGTCCACGGGGCGGCCGCCAGGACGGCGGCCGCGGCGACGGCGAGCAGAGGCGGGCGGTACACGTTCATGGTCCGGAGTGTCGATCCGGGCCGGACTGTACCACATACCCCATTGGGTATGTGAAGTGGCCGAATGTCCCTGCCGGCGCCGTGCCCGCCGGCAGGGTCGCGGCATCAGAAGCGGTGCGTGTACATCAGCTGCACGTTGAGCTGGCGGTGCGAGATCTCGATGCCGGAGTTCGTGTTCGTCACGGTGTTCGTCGGCGCGACCGTCAGCGAGCCGTTGAACTCGCTCGCCGGCGAGAATTTGTAGCCCAGGCCGAAGGTGTAGTGCTTGTCGACGGTGGCCGGGAACAGCGGGTTGACGTAGGCGTCGGGCACCGGGTTGCCCGCCAGGTTGACGCCGCCGCGCAGCGTCAGCTGGCCGTTGACGGCGTAGGCGACGCCGACGTTGAGGATGGTCTGGTCCTTCCAGTTCTGCGGCAGCGCGAAGCTCACCGAACCGTCGTAGGGCGCCGTCGCGGCACTGTCGAAGCGCATCTTGAAGTCCTTCATCACGTCGGACCACATCACGCGCTTGACGTCGGCCGCCACCAGCAGCGCCGGCGTGGCCTGCCAGCCGAAGCCGGCGGCCAGCATCGCCGGCCACTGGAAGTCGACCACCGTGATCCGCCCCGGCAGCAAGAGGCCCCCGTCGGCGCTCAGCGTGGCGCCGGTGGTGGACGTCTTCATGTCGTTCAGGCGCGACTGCAACTGGTACGACGCTCCCAGTGTCACGTCGGGACGCGCCTTGTAGACGAGGCCGAGCTTGGCCGCCCAGCCCATCGCCTTCGCCTTGCCGGTGAAGTCGCTCGAGTCCGAGAAGTCGATGCGCGCCCATGGGGCACTGCCCAGCGGCCCCAGCGCACCCGCCAGCCCGCCCGTAGCGCCTGTCACGAGATTGCCGAGGTCGCTGCCCGGCGCCGCGAAGCGCATGTCGAGCCCCGCCCACATCAGGTCGAGCGTGCCGCCCACCGCCAGCTCCGGTGTCACCTGGAAGGCCAGCGGCAGCATCACGCGGCCGACGCCGAGTTCGGAGCGCACCGGGTCGCCGGAGCCGGCGGCGAGGAAGGTGTCGGCCTTGTATTCAGTGCCCATACCGCCCTGGGCAAACACGCCCAGGCCGTAGACCCAGTCACCGTTGCGCCGCACGTACCCGAACGCTGGCATGACGTACGAGGTGCCCCCGGACTTCGCCGTCATGTCCATCGGCGTGTCGATGCTGCTCGTGATGCGGGGTCCGAGCACACCCAGCGCCACGTCGAGGCGCGCCCCTTGCCCCATCAGCGCCAGCGTCGCCGGGTTCTGCGCCAGCGCGGCGGTGCCGTGGTCGATCGCCTGCGAGGCGCCGCCCATCGCGGTCGAGATCGGCCCGTAGCCCTCCATGTTCATGCCATTCGTCGCCAGCGCCGGCAGCGCGCAGGCGAGTGCGGCCGCGAAGGCGGCGGCGCGCAGCGGGGTCTTGAACGTTCTCATCGTCGTGTCTCCTCGTCTCCGGGGGGTGGGGTGAAGCGATGTGTCGGCGCGCTCACCAGCGCGCATGCAGCCGGCCCTTCTCGACCTTGGTCGGCCACTGGCGCAGCGGGCTGTCACCCTTGGCGATGCACTCGCCGCTGCGGATGTCGAACTGCCACTGGTGCTTCGGGCAGGTCAGCGTCGTGCCCTGCAGCGCCAGGTGCGGGATGTTGGTGGTCTGGTGCGGGCAGCGGCTGTCGTAGACGCGCCAGCCCTTGGCGTCCTTGTAGACGAACAGCCCGCGGCCGTCGCAGTCGACGCGCTGCACGCTGCCGGCCTTGACGCCCTTGGTCGGCATCACGTCGTGCCAGGTGCCCTCGGCGCCGAGCGCGGCGGGCTGGAACTCGGGCAGGTCGAGCGCGAGGATGATGTCCACCGCCCACACGATCTTGGCCAGCCCGAGCGCGGGGAACGCCATCAACAGCGCGTCGAGCACCTCCATCGGCGTGACGCCGTCGCGCAGCGCGCGCCCGAGGTACTGCTTGAAGCCGCGCTCGGTCTGCGCGTGCACCTTGGTGATGATCGAGATCAGGTCGCGCGTCTTGGGGTCGAGGTGCTTGCCGCACGCCTTCAGGAACGCGAAGTAGTGGCCCACCGCGTCGGGGCGGGCCTTGACGAGGTAGTTGAGCGCGTCGCTCATGGGGTCGGACTCCCGGTGTCGGCGGAAAGGTCGAGGCGCGGCGCGGCGTTCGGCCGCCGCGCCTGGCACTCGAAGAACACGCGCCGGGTGCAGGTGTGGCACACGTCGGCGTCGAGTTGCGGGTAGACGTTGCGGATCGCCTCGCCTTTGTGCGCGACGAGGCGCGCCGGGCCGATGGCGTCGATCGCGCCGCTGCGCCGCAGCAGGTGCTCGACCGCCGGCTGCGCGCCGACGATCACGAGCCCGCCGCCGAGCGCCTTGCGCCGCTGCGCCTCCTCGGCGAGCAGCTCGGCACCGGCGAGGTCGACGAAGTTGACGCCCTGCGCAAGCAGCATCACCCACTTGCGCTCAGGGTCGGCGGCGTCGACGCGCCGGAACTGGTCGCGCACGTGCTCGACGGCGCCGAAGTAGATCGAGCCGCGCAGGCGCAGCATCGCGACCTGCGGGCACGTCGGCGCGTCGGGGCCGGCGGCGACCATCTTGCGCCGCGGGTTGCCGGCCTCGGCCGGCGGCGGCGCGCGCTCGTCGACCGCCGGCTGCGACGTGCGGTACAGGTACAGCAGCAGCGAGACGACGATGCCGGCGAACAGCCCCTTCTCGAGGTCGACGAGCACCCCGACCCAGGTCACGAGCAGCACGACGCGCTCGCGCGGGTGGCGGCGCACGATGTCGCCGATGTGGTGCCAGTCGATCAGCCCCCACGCGACGATGAACAGGATGCCCGCCATCGCCGCCACCGGCAGGTAGGCGGCGAGCGGCGCCGCGACCATGGCGATCGCGAGCAGGATCGGCGCCGACAGGGCCGCCGCGAGCGGCGTGCGCGCACCCGACGCGTAGTTGATGCCGCTGCGGTTGAACGACCCGCTCGACGGGTACGCCGAGACGAACGCGCCGGCGACGTTCGACAACCCCTGGCCGATGAACTCCTGGTTGCTGTCGAGGCGCTGGCGCGAGCGCGTCGCGATCGAGCGCGCGATCGCCACCGCCTCGGTGAGCCCGAGCAGCGCGACGACGGCGGCGGGGAACAGGAGCGATTGCAGCGTCGAGAACGACAGGTCGGGCATCGACGGCAACGGCACCGCGCCGGGCAGCGCGCCGACGGTCTCGATGCCGGTCGTCGCCTGCTCGAGCACGGCGTTCAGCAGCGCGGCGACGAGCCCGCCGGCGAGCATCGCGACGATCATGTACGGCCAGCGCGGCAGGTAGCGCTTGGCAAGCACGCCGGCGACGACGGTGACGACGCCCACCAGCGTCACCCACAGGTGCGCCTCGCCGAGGTGCTCGGCCGCGTACTGCAGCGTCTCGTGGAACGACGCGCCGCGCGGCACCGCGAGGCCGAAGAAGTTCTTGATCTGGCTCGCGACGATCAGCAGCGCCGCGCCGGCGGTGAACCCGATGACCACCGTGTGCGAGATGAAGTTGACCACCGCGCCGAGCCGTGCCAGCCCCATCGCGAGCTGCATCAGACCCGTCATCAGGCTGAGCGTGAGCACCATGCCGATGTAACGCTCGCTGCCCGGCTCGGCGAGCGGCGCGAGGGTCGCGAACACGAGCACGGAGATCGCCGTCGTCGGACCCGAGACGAGGTGCCAGCTCGACCCCCACAGCGCCGCGACGACGGCCGGCACCATCGCCGCGTAGAGGCCGTACTGTGGCGGCAGGCCGGCGATCGTCGCGAACGCCACCGCCTGCGGCAGCACGATCATCGCGCCGGTCAGCGCCGCGGCCGCGTCGTCGCGCAGCGTCGCGCGCGTGACGTTCGGCCACCACGCGAGGAACGGCAGCCAGCGGCTCGCGGCGACGGCCGGGCTCATGAGGCGGCGACCGGTCGGGGCAGCAACTCGCCGCGGGCCTCGGTGCCGAGGCGCTCGTAGATGGCGGCGAGCGCACGCACCTCGTCGGGGAACACGTGGTCGTCGCCGATCACGCCGTCGAGCCCGGTGCGGCCCATCACGTCGCGCACCTGCTTCTTCAGGCCGCAGAACACCATCGCGACGCCGGCGGCGCGCAGGCGCTCGACGAGGTGGCGCACGATCTCCTCGCCGGTGGCGTCCATCTGGTTGATGCCGTTGGCGACGACGAGCACGTACTTCGCGTCGGGCTTGCCCGCCAGCGCGTCGAGCACGGCCTCCTCGAAATGCGCGGCGTTGGCGAAGTACAGCGAGTCGTCGAAGCGCAGCGCGATCACGTTGCGGCTCGTCGGCAGGTCCGGGTGGACCTTGACATCGCGCAGCGTGCCGTCGGGGTGGCGGCCGAGCTCGGCCACGCGCGGCTTCATCGTGCGGTACAGGTACAGCCCGACGGCGAGTGCCGCGCCGATCAGGATGCCCTTGTCGAGGTGCGGCGCCATCAGCAGCGTGACGACGAAGGTCACCGCGGCGACGGCGCCGTCGGCGCGGCTCGCGCGCCAGGTCTGCAGCAGCGCCTTCGGCGTCAGCAGCGTCGTCACCGCGAGCAAGATGATGACGCCCAGCGTCGCTTTCGGCAGCGCGTACAGCATCGGCGTCAGCACGAGCAGCGTCGCGACGACGAACAAGCCGTTGAACACCATCGCGAAGCCCGTCGTCGCCCCGGCGGCGAGGTTGATCGCCGAGCCGGTGAACGAGCCGCACGCCGGGTACGCCTGGAAGAACGAGCCCCCGAGGTTGGCCATGCCCTGGCCGATCAGCTCCTGGTTCGGGTCGATGCGCTGCTTCGTCGTCGCCGCCATCGCCTTGGCCATCGCGATCGACTCCATGAAGCCGACGAGCGCGATCACCACCGCGGCGCTGAGCAGCGACACCACCGCGTCGAGCGAGAGCGTCGGCGCGCGCAGCTCGGGCAGCCCGCGCGGAATCGTGCCGACGACGTCGCCGCCGGCGGCGAACGCCGCCCGCCCGTCGGCGAGCTTGCGCAGCGTCCAGGTGCGGCCGTCGGTCTCGACGCCCGGGGGCAGCTTGCCGCGCAGGTACAGCGCGCCGTCGTCGGCGCGCTCGAAGCGCAGCAGTTGCAGGTCGCGCAGCAGCTGCTTGCTGGTCGCCACCAAACCCTCGGCGTCGAGCTCGGCGAGGTGCAGGTCGTGGCGCAGCGTGGCCGCGGTGCGCACGTCGCGCCGCCGCACCTCCCGCAGCTGCGCGGCGAGCTCGGCGATCTGGGCGTCGAGCACGCGCTTCGCACGCTCGGCCTCGCCGTAGGCGAGCGCGAGAGCGCGCGCGTCGTCGTCGCGGATCTGCTCGGGCGTCGCGTCGGCGACACGCTGGTAGCCGACGAGGTGGCTCACGACAATCGTCACCGCCACAGCGATCAGCACGCCGAGCTTGGCCAGCGGCCTGACGCGCTTAAGGCCCAGCATCAGCGCGAGCGCGAACAGCGACATTGCCAGCGTCGGCAGGCTCGTGTGCGGCAGCTGTAGCAGCATGCCCCAGACATCGGCGAGGAATGAGTCGCTCCGCCCCTTCGGGATGCCGAGAAGCAGGTCGAGCTGCGACAGCGCGATGATGACCGCCGCGGCGTTCATGAAGCCGAGGATCACCGGGTGCGACACGAAGTTGACGATCGTGCCGAGCTTGAACGCGCCGAGCGCGAACTGGATCAGGCCGACCATCAGCGTCAGCAGAAGTGCGAGCTCGATGTACCGGTCGGAGAACGGCACCGCCAACGGCGTCAGCGCCGCGGCCGTCATCAGCGAGATGATCGCCACCGGCCCCGTGGCGAGCTGGCGCGACGAGCCCCACAGCGCGCCGAGGATCGCCGGCACGAAGGCCACGTACAGGCCGAAGTGCACCGGCAGGCCCGACAGCTGCGCGTAGGCCATCGCCTTGGGAACCAGCACCAGCGCGCCGGTGACCCCGGCGATCAGGTCGCCGCGCAGGATGACGGCATTGACCGGGAACCAGTCGAGGAACGGGAGGATCCGTTGCGTCAGGGAGGACGAGCGGGGCGCCACGGGCGTCACGACACCGTCTGGTAGTAGAGGTTCTGCGGGTGGTTGGCCTGCGCGAAGAAGAACCAGCGCTCGGCCAGCAGGCCGACGTACTGGATCGCGAACGCGAGCGCGAACCACGCCACCGAGGCACCGCCGAGGCCCAGCGCGAGCAACCCCAGCGGCAGCACGAACGCCAGCGCGACGAAGGCCCACTTGACGTTCTTCAGCACCGACGGCGCCTGGCCGTGGAAGAACTCGCGCGTGTTGAACGAGCCGCCCATGAAGCCCATCGAGCGCTGCACGACGCGCGGGTGCTTGACGCCGATCGCGGTCTGCAGCGTCGACTTCGGCTTCAGCCGCGCGTTGCGCACCAGCGACGCGCCGCGCGTGGCGAGGCCGGCCAGCGTCAGCGCCAGCGCCGCGAGCGCGAACGGGCGCGCCAGCGCCGGCGCCTGCGCCGCCGCCAGCGCGGCGGCCAGCGTCAGGCCCGACGCGCAGCCCAGCACGAGGTAGTTGACGACGGTCAGCGCGCTGGCCCACTCCTGGATGAAGCGCACCGACGCATAGATCATCGCGGTGCAGACGAACAGCGCAAGCGCGGCGAGCGCCGCACCGGCGCCGAGGGCGCGCGTCCACGGCAGCCCGAGCGCGTGCGCGGCGGCCCACGCGAGCGCGAGGCCGCCGAAGGCCGGCAGCACGATCACCTCGCGCGACAGCCACGACGTGCGCCACATCGCCGCGGCGCGCCACGCGCGCTCGGGCCGGCCGAGGTGGAAGAACGACGCGAGCAGGCCCAGCCCCGTCAGCACGACGGCGACGAGGCCGCCGAGCGCGAGGAAGCGCGCCCCGCCGTCGCCGGCGCCGAAGCCGGCGAGCTCGGCGGCGAACAGCGCGAGGAACAGGCCCTGCGCGGCGCCGATCAGCGTCGTCAGGAAGATCACGGAGAAGGCGGGCTGCATGTCAGTGGCTCGATGGCGCGCCGCGCCATCCACGGTCGATGAACCGCATGGCGTCAAGCGGCCGCCGCGGATCCGGCTTCGCCGGTCCGCTGGCGGCGCCCCCCTGGGGGGGAGGCGCCGAAGGCGCTTCGGGGGGGGATCTCATCACGTCGCGAAGTCCTCGCGGCCCGGGCCGGCCGGTGCGGCGGGCTGCAGGCCGTCGACCTGCAGCGGGTTGTCGACGCGCTGCAGGTCCTCGGGGTGGATCGTGATCTCGGTGCGGCGGCGCGGCAGGTAGTGGTTGGCCGGCTTCGTGCCCCACTCCGGCATCAGCGGGTAGCCGCCGCGCTCGGCGATGGCCTTGGACGCGTCGGAGGCCGGGTCGTGAATGTCGCCGAAGATGCGCGCGCCCGGCGGGCACGCGAGCACGCACGCCGGCTTGCGCTCGGCCGCGGGCAGCGAGGTGTCGGTCACACGGTCGACGCACAGCGTGCACTTGGTCATCACCTTGCGCTGCTCGTCGATCTCGCGCGCGCCGTACGGGCAGGCCCAGCTGCAGTACTTGCAGCCGATGCACTTGTCGTAGTCGACGAGCACGATGCCGTCCTCGGCGCGCTTGTAGCTCGCACCGGTGGGGCACACCGGCACGCACGGCGGGTCCTCGCAGTGCAGGCAGCTCTTCGGGAAGTGCACCGTCTGCGTGTTCGGGTACTCGCCGACCTCGAACGTCATCACTCGGTTGAAGAACGTGCCGTTCGGGTCGGCGCCGTACGGGTCGAAGTCGGCCAGCGGGCCGGCCGAGCCCGACGTGTTCCACTGCTTGCAGCTCGTCACGCACGCGTGACAGCCGACGCAGACGTTGAGGTCGATGACCAACGCAAGCTGGGTCACTTCAGTTGCTCCGCCGCGCATCGCGCGACCCGCGACGCATGAATCCGACCGCGGCAAGCGGCCGCCGCGGATCCGGCTTCGCCGGTCCGCTGGCGGCGCCCCCCTGGGGGGAGGCGCCGAAGGCGCTTCGGGGGGGAGTCACTTCTTCGCCCCCGCCATCCACGCGTGGGCCTGCGGTGGCTCGATCGGCATGCCCGGCAGCCGCGGCATCGGCTCGAACTGCGGCCACGTCGCCGCCGGCTCGTCGGGCTGCGCCGGGTGGATGCGCACGCGCACGTCGTACCACGCCGCCTGCCCGGTGATCGGGTCGGAGTTCGACACCGCGCCGCCCTGCGCGACGGGCAGCTCTTCCTTGATCAGGTGGTTGAGCAGGAAGCCGCGGCGCGACTCGTTGGCGTCGTCGGCGAGCGACCACGCGCCGGCCGACTTGCCGATCGCGTTCCACGTCCACACCGTGCCGGGCTCGACGGCCTCGGAGTAGCGACACATGCAGCGCACCTTGCCCCAGGGCGACTCGACCCACATCCAGCCGCCGTCGGCGATGCCGGCGGTGCGCGCCGTCAGCGGATTGACGTACAGGTAGTTGTGCGTGTGGATCTGGCGCAGCCAGGCGTTCTGCGAGTCCCACGAGTGGTACATCGCCATCGGCCGCTGCGTCACGGCGTTGAGCGGGTAGCGCGCGAGGTCGGTCGCCTGCTGCTCGAGCGGCGCGTACCAGAACGGCAGTGCGTCGAAGTAGGTCGCCACGCGCTCGCGCAGGCGCTCGGGCGGCTGCTTGCCGGCGCGTTTGCCCTGCGCCGCGAGGCGGAAGCTGTGCAGGAACTCGGAGTACAGGTGGATGACGATCGGGTCGTTGTCGCGGCGCAGGCCGTTCTTCTGCGCCCACGCCATGTAGTCGCGGTTCCAGTTGCGCATGTACTGCGCCTCGGGCGGCAGCACGTGGTGGTGGACGCAGTTGTTCTGCGCGTACATCTCCCACTGGCGCGGGTTCGGCTCGCCGCGCAGCGACTGGCTGCCGTCCTTGCCGCGCCAGCCGGCGAGAAAGCCGATGCCCGAGCCCGGCGCGGTCTCGTAGTTCACGATGAAGTCGGGGTAGTCGCGGTACTTGCGCTGGCCGTCGGCGGTCGTGAACGCCGGGAACTTGAGCCGGCTCGCGAGCTCGACGAGCACCTCCTGGAACGGCTTGCACTGCCCCAGCGGCGGCAGCACCGGGATGCGCACCGCGTCGACCGGGCCGTCGAACTCGCTGATCGGGCGGTCGAGGATCGACATGCAGTCGTGCCGCTCGAGGTACGTCGTGTCGGGCAGCACGAGGTCGGCGAACGCCGTCATCTCGCTCTGGAACGCGTCGCAGACGACGAGGAACGGGATCTTGTATTCGCCGTCGGGCCGCTTGTCGTTCAGCATCTTGCGGACCTCGGACGTGTTCATCGTCGAGTTCCACGCCATGTTGGCCATGAAGATCAGCAGCGTGTCGATCGGGTACGGGTCGCCGCGCCAGGCGTTGGTGATGACGTTGTGCATCAGCCCGTGCGCCGACAGCGGGTGCTCCCAGCTGAAGCCCTTGTCGATACGCACCGGCTCGCCGTTCGCGTCGACGAACAGGTCGTCGGGGCTCTCGGGCCAGCCCAGCGGCGCGCCGTCGAGCGGCTTGTTCGGCTGCACGGCCTGCGGCCCCTTCGGCGGACGGGCGTTCGGCGGCACCGCGCGCGGGTACGGCGCCTTGTGGCGGAAGCCCCCCGGGCGGTCGATCGTGCCGAGCAGGCTCATCAGGATCGCCAGCGAGCGGATCGTCTGGAAGCCGTTGCTGTGCGCCGCCAGCCCGCGCATCGCGTGGAACGCGACCGGGCGGCCGATGACCGACTTGTGACGCTGGCCCCAGCAGTCGGTCCACGCGATCGGCAGCTCGATGCGCTGGTCGCGCGCCGTGATGCCGATCTCGTGCGCCAGGCGCCGGATCGTGGCGGCCGGGATGCCCGTGATCTCGGCGGCCCACTCGGGCGTGTAGCCCTTGACGCGGTCGACGAGCAACTGGAACGCCGGCACCGCCGGCGTGCCGTCGGGCAGGTGGAAGTGCCCCAGCAGCGCCGGGTCGGCGCCCTCGGTGTGGTCGGCCACCGGCTTGCCGGTGTGGCGGTCCCACCAGTAGAAGTTGTGCGGGCGCAGCGGGTTGACGACGTCGCCGTCGGGGTTGCGCAGCATCATCCCGAACGCGTCGCTGGCGTCGTCCTGGTTCACGAGCTGGCCGGCGTTGGTGTAGCGCGCGATGAAGTCGCGGTCGTACAGGCCGAGCGCGACGATCTCGTGGATCAGCGCCAGCAGCAGCGCGCCGTCGGTGCCGGGCTTGATCGGCACCCACTCGTCGGCGATCGCCGAGTAGCCGGTGCGCACCGGGTTGATCGACACGAAGCGCCCGCCGGCGCGCTTGAACTTGCTGATCGCGATCTTCAGCGGGTTGCTGTGGTGGTCCTCGGCGGTGCCGATCATCACGAACAGCTTGGCGCGGTCGAGGTCGGGGCCGCCGAACTCCCAGAACGAGCCGCCGATCGTGTAGATCATCCCGGCGGCCATGTTGACCGAGCAGAAGCCGCCGTGCGCCGCGTAGTTCGGCGTGCCGAACTGGCGGGCGAACAGGCCCGTGAGCGCCTGCATCTGGTCGCGCCCGGTGAAGAGGGCGAACTGCTTGGGGTCGGTGGCGCGGATCTTCGCGAGGCGCTCGGTGAGCAGCGAGAACGCCTGCTCCCACGAGATCGCGTCGTACTGCGCCGCGCCGCGCTCGGTGCCGGGGCGGCGCAGCAGCGGCTGCGTCAGACGCGCCGGCGAGTACTGCTTCATGATCCCCGAGCTGCCCTTGGCGCAGATCACGCCCTGGTTCAGCGGGTGCTCGGGGTTGCCCTCGATGTAGCGCACCTCGGGGCCGTTGGGCCCCTCGCGCAGGTGCACGCGGATGCCGCAGCGGCACGCGCACATGTAGCACGTGGTGTTGCGGGTCTCGGTCTTGGCGCCGGCAATGGGCGGCGCGGTCGGGTCGTGCAGCGGGGTCGGCGCCATTCGTCGTTTTCATGCGGCCGACGCGCGGCCGGCATGCGTGGCTCCGACCACCGTGGCGGCCGGAGATGTCTCCTGTCGCCATTAGGCAAAAGGGGGCATTGCAGCGTCTATAGCCGGGACGGGTAATGGCGTGTAACCCATCTGGGGGATGACCGGGCGGGCCGGGGCGTCCGCGTCGGCGCGTGCGGCGACGCCCGCGGCGGCGTCAGAGGCGGCGTCAGCGGCGCCGCCAGTCGCGCCCGAGGCTCATCGCACCTGGACGCGCGTCAGCTCGGCGCCCTGCGGGTCAACGACGCGCACGGCGCAGGCGATGCACGGGTCGAAGCTGTGGATCGTGCGCTGGATCTCGAGCGGCTGCTTGGCGTCGTGCATCTGGTGGCGGTCCATCAGCGCCGCCTCGTACGGCCCGGGCTGGCCGGCGGCGTCGCGCGGGCCGGCGTTCCAGGTGCTCGGCACCACCGCCTGGTAGTTGTCGATCTTGCCGTCCTTGATGACGATGTAGTGCGCGAGCGCGCCGCGCGGCGCCTCCATGAATCCCACGCCCTTGGCCTCGCGCGGCCAGGTCTTCGGGTCCCAAAGCGCGGTGTTCTGCACCGCGAGGTCGCCGGCCTTGATGTTGGCGAGCAGCTGGTCGAGCCAGCCCGTCATCTGGTCGGCGAGCACCTTCGACTCGATCGTGCGCGCCGCCGTGCGGCCCAGTGTCGAGAAGATCGCCGCCAGCGGCAGGTCGAGCGTCTTCAGCGCGTGGTCGGCGAGCGCCTTCGTCGGCTCGTGACCGGTCGCGTAGAGCATCACCAGGCGCGCCAGCGGGCCCACTTCCATGACCTTGCCGCGCCAGCGCGGCGACTTCAGCCACGAGTAGCCGCCGTCGACGTCGAGCTGCTCGAACGGCGGCTTCGGACCGGTGTAGTTCAGCTTGGTCTCGCCGGCGTGCGGGTGCAGCCCCTGCTGCTTGCCGCCGGCGTAGTCGTACCACGAGTGGGCGACGAACTCCTGCACCTGCGCCGGGTCCTTCAAGTCGACCGGCTCGATCCTCGTCAGGTCGCGGCCGAGCACGACGCCGGCGGGGATCAGCCACTTCGAGCGGTCGCCGCTGCCGTCGGACGGGAAGTCGCCCACCGTCATGAAGTTGCCGACGCCTTCGCCGCGCGCGAACCAGTCCTTGTAGAAGCCCGCGATCGCCAGCGTGTCGGGCACGTAGACCTGGTCGACGAAGGCCTGCATCGAGCGGATGATTCCGCGCACCTCCTCGAGGGTGACGATGTTGACCGCCGTCGCCGCGGCGCCGGAACTGCCCGGTGCGGCGCTGATCGGGCTCGGCGAGCCGCCGACGAGGAAGTTCGGGTGCGGGTTCTTGCCGCCGAAGATCGCGTGCAGCTTGGCCACCTCGCGCTGCCACGCGAGCGCCTCCAGGTAGTGCGCCACCGCCATCAGGTTGGCCTCGGGCGGCAGCTTGTACGCCGGGTGGCCCCAGAAGCCGCCGGCGAAGATGCCGAGCTGGCCGCTGTCGACGAACTGCTTGACGCGCTTCTGCACGTCGGCGTAGTAGCCGGGGCTCGACTTGGGCCACGACGAGATCGACTGCGCGAGATCGGACGTGGCCTTCGGGTCGGCCTTCAGCGCCGAGACGACGTCGACCCAGTCGAGCGCGTGCAGGTGGTAGAAGTGCATCACGTGGTCGTGCACGTGCTGCGCCGCGATCATCAGGTTGCGGATGAGGTTCGCGTTGGCGGGGATCGTCCACCCGAGCGCGTCCTCGACCGAGCGCACCGACGCGATGCCGTGCACCAGCGTGCACACGCCGCAGATGCGCTGTGCGAAGGCCCAGGCCTCGCGCGGGTCGCGGCCCCGCAGGATCAGCTCGATGCCGCGCACCATCGTGCCCGAGCTCCAGGCGCCGGTGATCGAGCCGTCGGCGGCGGTCTCGGCCTCGATGCGCAGGTGCCCCTCGATGCGGGTGATCGGATCGACGACGACGCGCTGGTTCATGCAGCTACCTCGGTGATGCTGGGCGAATCAAGCTCGCTCGCCGGACGACGCAAAGGTCCCAGCGGACGCCGCGGATCCGGCTTCGCCGGTCCGCTGGCGTCGCCCCCTTGAGGGGGGCGGCGAAGCCGCTTCGGGGGTGGGCCTCATTCCGCCAGGTTCTCGGCCACGAGCTCCAGCAGGCTCTCGGGCTTCTTGTTCCAGTGCGTGGCCTTCGCCCCCTGCTCGAGCGTGATGCGGCACTGGCCGCAGCTGGTCACGAAGCGCTTCGCGCCGGTGGCCTCGACCTGCGCCTTCTTCATCTCGAACACCTTGGCGCGAAGCGGCGCCGCGCGCACGTTCGACACCACGCCGCCGCCGCCGCCGCAGCAATAGCCCGCGACGCCGTGGTCCTGCAGCTCGGTGAGTTCGAAGCCCAGCGCGGCCAGCACGCGGCGCGCCGCCGCCTCGAGCCCGCCGCGGCGCACGATCTGGCACGGGTCGTGGAACGTCGCGGTGTCGCCGATCGGCTTGACGCGCAGCCTGCCGCTGGCGATCTGCTCGTCGAGGAACTCGGTCATGTGGACGATGCGCACCGGCAGCGCGCCGTCGTACCACTTGGCCGCCTCCCAGCGCGCGGCGCCGTAGGCGTGGCCGCACTCGGGCAGCAGCACCGTCTTCGCGCCGATCTTCACCGCGGTGTCGATCAGCGCGCGCGTGAGCCGCTCCTGCAGCTGGAGGTCGCCGTTGTTGAAGCCGATGTTCGACGCGTCGTAGCCGCCCTGGTGCATCGTCCACTTCAGGCCGAGGCGGTTGAGGATCTTCGCCGCGTCGGCGAGCGCCTTCGTGTGGTCGCCGAGCTCGGCCGGTGCCGCGGTGACGAGCACGTCGGCCTGCGGCAGGTCGCACGGGATCGGCACGCCGTGCTCCTCGGACACCTCGGCGAGGATGTCGGGCAGGTCCTCGGGCGGCGTCGCCGGGCTGCCCCACTGCTGCGCGGCGCGGTCCATCAGCGCCAGCCGCTCGGGGATCAGGCCGGCCTTGAACATGCCGTGGCGGGCCTCCTTGACGAGCTCGGCGATGTCGATGCCCATCGGGCACACCAGCGTGCAGCGCCCGCACATCGTGCACGAGTCGTAGATCAGTTCCTGCCACTGCTGCAGCTCGTCGATGCCGAGCTTCCTCACGAGACCGAGCGCGCGCACGATCGGCGCGAACGGGCTGGCCTCGCGGAAGTAGGCGCGGCGGAACGGCTCGAGCTTGTACGCCGGCGTGTACTTCGCCTCGCCGGTGGTGACGTGGAAGTGGCAGGCCTCGGCGCACATGCCGCAGCGCACGCAGGCCTCCATGTGCACGGCGGCGGTGACGCCGAACTCGCGCACGAAGCTGCGCATCGCGGCGTCGACGCGCGCCTCGTCGCTCTGCTCGCCCTGGCGGTCGAA
>JBBION010000044.1:0-14569 GCA_037443345.1 Rubrivivax sp.
CACCGTGCGGTCGACGACGGCGCCGAGCTCGCGGCCGGCCCGGCGCGCGACGCCGCGCGCGATCTCGCCGGCCGTCGGCTCGTCGTCGGGCACCGCGAGCGCGCGCAGGTCGTCGAACGCGACGCGCAGGTCGTCGGCCAGGGTGGCGACGTCGGGCAGCGCCTGCGCGTCCGCCATCAGCCCGAAGTCGAGCGAGCGGTCGTAGCTCTGCACCGTGATGTTCAGCGCCAGCCCGTGCACGACGATCGACGCGGGGTAGTTGGTGCGCATGCGCGCACCGGCCAGGTACAGCGGCACCGTCGGCCCGGGCACGTTCGAGATCACCAGGTTGGCCACGCCGGGCACGCGGTCGGCCAGCTTCGCCTTGCCGTACAGCGACGCCGCCGCCTCGAGCAGCCACGGCACGCCGATCGACGGGTAGTCGGTCGGCAGCACGCCGCGCAGCGCGCCCATCGTGCCCTTCATCGCCGCGGTGGCGGCCTTGACGTGCTCGAGCCGCTTCAGCGGGTCGGCCAGGTGCGTGCCCAGGCTCACGAGGCTCATCGACGCCTGGTTGTCGCTGCCGGTGTCGCCGGCCGGGCGCAGCGACACCGGCACGGCGGCCACCAGCGACTTGCGCGGCAGCGCGCGCCGGCGCCCGAAGTAGCGCCGCAAGGCCGAGCTGCACACCGCCAGCACGACGTCGTTGACCGTCGCGCCGTGCACGCGACCGAGCGCGCGCACCTCGTCGAGCGGCAGCGTCACGGCGGCGAACGCGCGCTGCTCGCCGACCGACACGTTCAGCGGCGTGCGCGGCGCCAGCGTCACGTTGCTGAAGCCCTTGACGCGCCCGGCCAGCGCGCGCGCCGCGGCGCTGCGCAGGCTGTCGACGGTGGCCGGCAGCTCGCGCACGATGCGCGCGACCTGCTGCACCTCCTGGCCGATGGCCTGGCGCAGCATCTCGATCGCGCCGGGCGCGAGCGGCGCCTGGCCGGCCGGCGCGCGGCGACGCGCCTTGACGGTGGCCAGCGCGCGCGGCACCGGCGTCGGGTCGAGGATCGCGTTGGCCAGCGCGACGGCGGCCTGCCCGTCGACGGCGGCGTGGTGCAGCTGGGTGTACAGGCCCACGCGCCGGCAACCGTCGGCGCCCGGCGCCAGCCCTTCGAGCACGTGCATGCGCCACAGCGGCCGCGAGCGGTCGAGCGGCATGGCGTGCAGGCGCGCGACCGCGGCCTCGAGCTCGGGCAGCCCGCTGCCCTGCCGCGCACTGGCCGGCAGGCGCACCTCGACGACGTGGTGGCGCAGGTCGGGCTCGGCGTCGATCCACGCCGGGTTGGCGAGGTTCAGCGGCATCCACCACAGCCGCCGGCGCAGCACCGGCGCGACGGCCAGCCGCGACTGCAGGTGCCGGCGCAGGTCGTTGACGAAGCGCCCGCGGTGGCCCCGGGGCAGCTCGAGCACGTGCAGCGCGCCGACGTGCATCGGCATCTGCGGCGTCTCGAGGTGCAGGAACAGCGCGTCGAGACCCGACAGCGGCTGCAGCGTGGTCACGCCACGCCCCCGGCCGCAGCAGCGGGGCTGCCGACACGCTCGAGCGCGGCCATCAGTTCGGACATCTCCACCGGCTTGGTCAGGTACTGGCTCAGGCCGCGCGCGAGCCCGCGCTCGATCTCGTCGGGCATCGCGTCGGCCGACAGCGCGATGACCGGAATATCGCACGTCGCCGGGTCGGCCTTCAGCGCCTCGAGCACGGCGTAGCCGTCCATGACCGGCAGCTGGATGTCGAGCAGGATCAGCTGCGGGCGCTCGCTGCGCGCGCGCTCGAGGCCGCTCGGCCCGTCGGGCGCGGCGTCGACGCGCCGCACGCCCAGGCGCGCGAGCATCGCCTCGACGACCTGCACGTTGACCGGGTTGTCCTCGATGTACAGCACGTGGTCCGGCACCGCGGCGGCGCGCGCCGTGACTGCGCCCGTCGCCGGGGCGGATGCCGGGTGCGCCGCCGGCAGGTCGACCCAGAACGTCGAGCCCTCGCCGGGACGCGCCTGCACGCCCAGGCGCCCGCCCATCAGCTCGACGAGCCGGCGCGACAGCGCCAGCCCGATGCCGGTGCCCTCGACGGCGCCGGCGTCGGCACCGAGGCGCTCGAACGGCGTGAACAGGCGCTCGAGCAGGTCGGCGGCGATCCCGATGCCGCTGTCGGTGACGCTCAGGCGCACCCGGGCGTCGTCGAGCACGGTGCAGTCGACGCGCACCCAGCCGCCGGCGCGGTTGTACTTGACGGCGTTGCTCAGCAGGTTGACCAGCACCTGGCGCAGCCGCGTCGCGTCGGCCTGCACCGCGCCGTGCAGCGCGCCGCCGGCCGCGACCTGCACCGCATGCGCGTCGGCCAGCGGCTGCACCAGGCGCATCGCCTGGGCGACGGCGGCACCGACGTCGACGGCACCCAGCGTCACCGCCAGGCGACCGGCCTCGATGCGCGACAGGTCGAGCAGGTCGTTGATCAGCGCCAGCAGGTGGTCGCCGGCGCGCCGGATCTCGTCGACGTAGCGCCGCGTCGTGAACGGCAGCGGCTCGACCTCGAGCAGCTGCGCGAAGCCGAGGATCGCGTTGAGCGGCGTGCGCAGCTCGTGGCTCATCTGCGACAGGAACTCGCTCTTGCCGGCGCTGGCGCGCTGCGCCTCGTCGCGCGCCTGCACCAGCTCGGCCGTGCGGTCGGCGACGCGCCGCTCGAGTTCGACGTTGAGGTCGCGCAGCGCGCGCTCGGCACGCTTGCGCTCGGTGACGTCGACGGCGACGCCGAGGAAGCCGGCCGGCTGGCCCTGCTCGTCGAGCATGCGTGTGATCGCCAGGCTGACCGTCAGCCGCGAGCCGTCCTTGCGCACGTAGGTCCACTCGCGCGGGCGGAAGTCGCCGCGCAGCGCCGGCGCGCGCGTGGCCTGCGTCGCGCCGACGGGCTCGCCGTACTCGGCGCTGAGCTCGCGCGCGCGGGCCTCGAGCTCGTCGGGCAGGTGGAACTGGCGCACCGTCATGCGGCCGACGACCTCGTCGGCGCGCCAGCCGAGCATGCGCTCGGCGCCGGTGTTGAACAGCACGACGCGGCCCTCGTCGTCGCCCGCCGTGATCGCGACCTCGGTGGCGGCGTCGATCACGCGCTGCAGTTGCTGGCGCGCGGCCTGCGTGGCCTGCTGCTCGAGCTGCGCGCGCGTGACGTCCTGCAGCGTGCCGCTGCTGCGCAGCGGCTCGCCCTGCGCGTCGTACACCGTCTCGCCGCGGTGCTCGACCCACTTGACGCGCCCGTCGGCCATGCGCAACCGGTGCCGCAGCGTCCACGGCACGCGCGAACGCAGCGCCAGTGCCAGCGTGTCGACCAGCCGCTGGCGGTCGTCGGGGTGCACGACCGCCAGCAACGCCGACGACGACGGTTCGACCTGCGCCGCGTCGAGTTCGAGGATGCGTGCCAGCTCGGCCGACCACTGCGTGCGCGCCAGCAGGTGGTCGAGCTCCCAGCTGCCCACCTGCGCCAGCGACTGCGCCTCGGCCAGGCGCCGGTCGCGGTGCTGCAGCGCGTCGATGAAGCGGATGCGGTCGAACGCCGCCGCGGCGTGGCGCGCGACCCCGCTCAGGTGCTCGAGCTGCTCCGGCGTCGGCACGAGCACGCCTTCGTCGCCGAAGGTGCCGGTGGCCAGCAGGCCGACGCGACGGCCACCGACGACGAGCGCGACGTGCACCAACGTGCGCGGCACCAGCGGCGCCAGCGTCGTGCGCGCGGTGCGCCGGTCGAGCTGCGCGTCGGGCCACACGATCGGCGCCTCGCCCTCCAGCAGGTCGCGCAGGAACGACGACGCCGCCGGGTTGAGCTGCTGCGACCACGACGGCGCCGGCAGGCGCGAGATCGGGTCGCCGGCCGTGCCCTCGAGGCGGTAGCGCGTCTCCAGCTCGTCGGTGAGCAGGATCCACACGTTGCGGTAGCCGATGCGCGCCGCGATCTCGTCCTTCAGCGCGGCCGCGACGTCGTGCGCGTCGCGCGCGAACTCGAGCCGCTGCGCGAGCTGCAGCAGCGCGTCGCGCCGCTGCTCGTCGTCGCGCCGCCGCTGCTCGGCGGCCAGGCGCTCGGTGACGTCGCTGCCGATCGCGAGCACGGCGTCGACGCCGCCGCCCGGATCGAACAGCGCCTGGCCGGACCACTCGATCGATCGCGTCGCGCCGTCGCGCAGCTGCAGCGCGGCCACGTGCTGGCGCACGACCTCGCCGCGGCACACGGTGTCGAACATCGCGCGCAGCCCCGGCCGGTCGGCTTCGGGCACGAAGATGTCGAACCAGTCGCGCCGACGCAGGTCGGCGACGCGCCAGCCGGTCAGCTGCTCGAAGTGCCGGTTGACCAGGCGCACGCCGCCGCGCGCGTCGAGCACGAGCACCAGCACCGGTGCGACGTCGATCAGCCGGCGCGCGAACTCGCGCTCGCGCTGCAGCGCCTCCTCGGCGCTGCGCAGCGCCGTTTCATCGGCAAACGAGGCCATCATCGCGATCGGCCGGCCGTCGTCGCCGCGCACCAGGTGCGCCGAGGTGCGCATCGTCATGGCACCGCCGTCGCGGCGCCGTGCGACCAGCGTGCCCTCCCAGCGGCCGTGCGCCGACAGCGCGTCGACCACCGCGGCAGCGGCCGGCGGGTCCTGCCAGAAGGCCGTGACGGGCTGGCCGACGACGCCGGCGCGGTCGTCGTGGCCCCAGGCGTGCACGAAGGCGTCGTTGACGTAGGTCAGGCGGCCGTCGAGGCCACTGATCGCCACCGGCATCTGCGCCGCGTCCAGCGCGTGGCGCAGCGCCTGACGCTCGACGCGGTCGTCGGCCGGCGGTGCCGTCGACGAGGCGCCGGCACCGCGACGCTGCAGCCACCACGTCAGCGCGGCGGCAACGCCGGCCGCGGCCGCCAGCAACAGCCAATGCGACGGGGACAGCGGCGGCAACTGCATCGGGGCCGGGGTGTCTACGGCACCGAGTCTGCGCCGCGGGCGCGCTCTTCGCCTCGGGGGAAGCCCGCGCGGGGTGCCGTGCTGTCGCGCGCGCCCGACACCGGCCGGCGCAGTGCCATCAGCTCGTGCACGACCAGCGCGCCCAGCACCAGCGCGCCGCCGGAGAGCACCGTCGGCGACGGCGCCTCGCCGGCACCGAGCCAGGCCCACGCGACGCCGAACACGACTTCGAGCAGCGCCAGCAGCGACACCTCGGGCGCGCTGAGCACGCGCGCCACCGTCACCGCCAGCAGGCAGGGCACCGCGAGCTGCACGACGCCGAGCAGCGCGAGCCAGCCGACGTCGTGCGCCGTCGCGGCGAACGGCAGCGACAGCGGCAACGTCGCCGCCGCCGAGAGCACCGCGCCGACGAGCACGGCCGGGAGCATGTCGGGCACGTCCGCACCCTCGTCGGCCTGCGCGCGCTGGCGCAGCGCCTGCAGCAAGGTCCAATTGACCGCGGCGGCGACCGGCACTGCCAGCGCGACGACGACGCCGAGCACGTGCGTGCCGCCGGCGGCGCTCACGTCGCGCCCGTACATCCACGCGATGCCAGCGCCGGCCACCGCGATTGCGGCCCAGGTGCGCACGGCCAGCCGGTGACGCAGTGCGAGGCGCGCGGCCAGCGCGGTGAACAGCGGCGCGACCGCCATCGTCACGAGCACGTTGGCCACGGTGGTCAGCGTCAGCGCGACCATGAAGGCGGTGAACATCATGCTCCAGCACAGCCCCGACAGCCACAGCGCCGGCCCGCCGGTGCGCAGCGTGTGCGCGAGCGCGCGCGGCCCGCGCAGCCACGCCAGCAGCGCGGCCAGCGCGAGCGCGTTGAACGCGCTGCGCCAGAACGTGACCTCGAACGCGGCGGCCGCGTCGAGCAGGCGCGTGACGACGCCGGCGATGCTCCACAGCAGCGTCACCAGCACCATCAGTGCGACAGCCCGTCGATGAGTCATGGTCTTTCAAGGGCCGGCCCAGCCGGCCCTTCGTGTGTCTCGCCGGTGCCCCCGCCCGGCGGGGGGCGGGGGGTGCCCCCTGTCCGCGCGAAGCGCAGCGTGAAGCGGCTCACGCCGCTTCACGCTGCGCGCGCTTGCGCTCGTGCTCCTTCAGGAAGCGCTTGCGCAGCCGGATCGACTTCGGCGTGATCTCGACCAGCTCGTCGTCCTCGATGAACTCGACGGCGTACTCGAGCGTCAGCTCGATCGGAGGCGTGATCTTGATCGCGTCCTCCTTGCCGCTGACGCGGAAGTTGGTCAGCTGCTTGGTGCGCACCGCGTTGACGACGAGGTCGTTGTCGCGGTTGTGCACGCCGACGATCATGCCCTCGTACACCGGGTCGCCGGCGCGCACGAACATGCGGCCGCGGTCGTCGAGCTTGCCCAGCGCGTAGGTGACGATCTCGCCGTCGTCCATGCTGATCAGCACACCGTTCTTGCGCCCCGTGATCTCGCCCTTGTACGGCTCCCACGAGTCGAAGATGTTGCTGATCAGCCCGGTGCCGCGCGTGAGGTTCAGGAACTCGGTCGAGAAGCCGATCAGCCCGCGCGCGGGGATGCGGTACTCGAGCCGCACGCGGCCCATGCCGTCGGTCTCCATGTTCACGAGCTCGGCGCGGCGCTCGCCGAGCGCCTGCATCACGGCACCCTGGTGCTGGTCCTCGACGTCGCAGGTCACGAGCTCGATCGGCTCCATCCTGACGCCGTTGTCTTCGTGGAACACGACGCGCGGCTTGCTCACCGCGAGCTCGTAGCCCTCGCGACGCATGTTCTCGAGCAGGATCGTCAGGTGCAGCTCGCCACGGCCCGAGACCTCGTAGACGCCGTCCTCGGCCGTGTCCTTCACGCGCAGCGCGACGTTGCTCTGCAGCTCGCGCTCGAGGCGGTCGCGGATCTGGCGGCTGGTGACGAACTTGCCCTCGCGGCCGGCGAGCGGGCTCGTGTTGACGCAGAAGTTCATCGTCAGCGTCGGTTCGTCGACCTGCAGCATCGGCAGCGGCTTCGGGTCGTCGAGGCTGGTCAGCGTGACGCCGATGCCGATGTCCTCGATGCCGTTGACGAGCACGATGTCGCCGGGGCCGGCGCTGTCCGCGACGCGACGCTCGAGGCCCTCGAACGTCAGCACCTGGTTGACCCGTCCCTTCCTCGGCGTCGCGTCGAGGCCTTCGCACACCGCGACGTCCATGCCCGGGCGGATCGTGCCGGCGCTGATGCGCCCGATGCCGATGCGCCCGACGTAGCTCGAGTAGTCGAGCGAGCAGATCTGCAGCTGCAGCGGCGCGGCCGGGTCACCCTCGTGCGGCGGCACGTGCTTCACGATCGCATCGAACAGCGGCGCGAGGTCGGTGCCGACCGTGTTCGGCTCGAGCGTGGCCCAGCCGTTCAGGCCCGACGCGTAGACGACCGGGAAGTCGAGCTGCTCCTCGGTCGCGCCGAGCTTGTCGAACAGGTCGAACGTCGCGTTGATGACGTAGTCGATGCGCGAGCCCGGGCGGTCGACCTTGTTGACGACGACGATGGGCTTGAGGCCCAGCGCGAGCGCCTTCTTCGTCACGAAACGCGTCTGCGGCATCGGGCCCTCGACGGCGTCGACGAGCAGCAGCACGCCGTCGACCATCGACAGCACGCGCTCGACCTCGCCGCCGAAGTCGGCGTGGCCGGGCGTGTCGACGATGTTGATGTGCGTGTCCTTCCAGCGCACCGCGCAGTTCTTGGCCAGGATCGTGATGCCGCGCTCGCGCTCGAGGTCGTTGCTGTCCATCACGCGCTCGGCCACCTGCTGGTTGTCGCGGAAGGTGCCGCTCTGGCGCAGCAGTTGGTCGACCAGCGTTGTCTTGCCGTGGTCGACGTGGGCGATGATCGCGATGTTGCGGATCGTTCGGGTCATGACAGCTCTCGTGGGTTCAGCAGCCCGGCCACCTCGGCCGGGCTGAGCAGTCGGTCGGCGATCAGCTCGCCGGCGGTGATGTGCGCGCTGCCGAGGAAGGCGCACGGCTGCGGTCCGTAGACGCGCACCGCGGGGGCGTCGGGCAGGCGCACGCGCCGGCGCAGCCCGGTCAGGAAGCGGCCCGCCTCGTCGTCGGGCAACGCGACGCGCGGCCAGTGGCCGACGAGCACGTCGGGCGGCCGCAGCAGCGCGTCGCGCTGCGGCTCGTCGACCGCCGCCAGCGCGTCGAGCGTGACGGCGTCGTCGACGGTCAGTGCGCCGCTGGCGGTGCGGCGCAGCGCCGACAGGTGCGCGCCGCAGCCGAGCGCCGCGCCAAGGTCCTCGGCGAGCGTGCGCACGTAGGTGCCCTTGCTGCAGACGACGTCGAGCACCAGCGTGGGGCCGCGCCATTCGACGACGTCGAGGCGGTGGATCGTCACGCGGCGTGGCGCGCGCTCGATGGTGATGCCGGCGCGCGCGTAGTCGTACAGCGCGCGCCCCTCGTGCTTGAGCGCCGAGTGCATCGGCGGCACCTGCTCGACCGCGCCGACGAAACGCGCGCACGCGGCGTCGATCGCGGCGCGGTGGAGCGCCACGGGGCGGCGCTCGACGACGTCTCCCTCGGCGTCGCCGGTCGTCGTCGTGACCCCGAGCGCGAGCGTCGCGCGGTAGGCCTTGTCGGCGTCGAGGCTGGCCTGCGCGAACTTGGTCGCCGCGCCGAAGCACACCGGCAGCAGACCGCTGGCCAGCGGGTCGAGCGTGCCGGTGTGGCCGGCCTTCTCGGCGCGGTACAGGCGCCTGGCCTTCTGCAGCGCGTCGTTGCTCGACAGGCCGGCCGGCTTGTCGAGCAGCAGCACGCCGTGCACGGCACGGCGCGGCACGCGCGCACGGGGTTCGCTCACCTCAGTCCTTCGCCTGGCTCTCGTTGGCGCGCCGGATCAGCGCGTTGAGCTCGGCCGCGCGTTCCGTCGTGCGGTCGAAGTGGAAGTGCAGCGTCGGCACGGTGTGGATCGCCAGCCGCTTGAACAGGCCGTTGCGCAGGAACCCGGCCGCCTCGTTGAGCGCCGCCTCGCAGTCGGCCGGGTCGCCGACGAGCAGCGAGAAGTAGACCTGCGCGTGCGCGTAGTCGGGCGACACCTCGACGGCGTTGATCGTCAGCAGGCCGATGCGCGGGTTCTTCAGCTCGCGGATCAGCTCGGCCAGGTCGCGCTGGATCTGGTCGGCGACGCGGTAGCTGCGGTTGGGGATCGAACGCTTGTGTCTCATGGTCCCGCTCCAGAAAGTCGAAGCCCCGCCGACCGGCGGGGCTTCGGGCGCGCACCGCCGACCCGGTCAGAGGGTTCGCGCCACTTCCTTGATCTCGAAGAACTCGAGCTGGTCGCCTTCCTTGATGTCGCTGTAGTTCTTCAGCTTGATGCCGCACTCGAAGCCTTCCTTGACCTCGCGCACGTCCTCCTTGATGCGGCGCACCGACTCGACCTCGCCGGTGTAGACGACGACGTTGTCGCGCAGCAGGCGGAAGCGCGCGCCGCGGCGCACGACGCCCGCGGTCACCATGCTGCCGGCCACCGTGCCGATCTTCGAGGCGACGAAGACCTGGCGGATCTCGGCGCCGCCGATGATCTCCTCGCGCTGCTCCGGCGCGAGCAGGCCGCCCATGGCCGCCTTCACGTCGTCGACCGCGTCGTAGATGATGTTGTAGTAGCGGATGTCGACGCCGCTGCCCTCGGCGAGCTTGCGCGCGCCGGCGTCGGCGCGCACGTTGAAGCCGATGAGCACCGCCTTCGACGCGAGCGCGAGGTTGACGTCGCTCTCGCTGATGGCGCCCACCGCGGCGTGCACGATCTGCACCTTGACCTCGTCGGTCGACAGCTTGAGCAGCGACGCCGACAGCGCCTCCTGCGAGCCCTGCACGTCGGCCTTGACGATCAGCGGCAGCGTGAGCACCTTGCCCTCGCCCATCTGCTCGAACATCGACTCGAGCTTGGCGGCCTGGCGCTTGTTGAGTGCGACCTCGCGGTACTTGCCCTGGCGGAACGTGGCGATCTCGCGCGCTCGGCGCTCGTCGGCCAGCACCATGAACTCGTCGCCGGCGGCGGGCACGTCGGTCAGGCCCTGGATCTCGACCGGGATCGACGGGCCGGCCTCGGCGGTCGGCTTGCCGTCCTCGTCGAGCATCGCGCGCACGCGGCCGTACGAGCTCCCGGCGAGCACGACGTCGCCGCGCTTGAGCGTGCCCGACTGCACGAGCACCGTGGCCACCGGGCCCTTGCCCTTGTCGAGCCGCGCCTCGATCACGAGGCCCTTGGCCGGCGCGTCGACCGGCGCCTTCAGCTCGAGCACCTCGGCCTGCAGCAGCACCTGCTCGAGCAGGTTGTCGATGCCCTGGCCCGTCTTGGCCGAGACCGGGCAGAACGGCGAGTCGCCGCCGAACTCCTCGGGCACGACTTGCTCGCCGACGAGCTCGCTGCGAACGCGCTCGGCGTTGGCGTCGGGCTTGTCGATCTTGTTGATCGCGACGACGATCGGCACCCCGGCGGCCTTCGCGTGGTGGATCGCCTCCTTGGTCTGCGGCATCACGCCGTCGTCGGCGGCCACGACCAGGATCACGAGGTCGGTCGCCTTGGCACCGCGCGCGCGCATCGCGGTGAACGCCTCGTGGCCCGGCGTGTCGAGGAACGTGATCATCCCGCGGGGCGTCTCGACGTGGTAGGCGCCGATGTGCTGCGTGATGCCGCCGGCCTCGCCCGCGGCCACGCGCGTCGAGCGGATGTAGTCGAGCAGCGAGGTCTTGCCGTGGTCGACGTGGCCCATCACGGTGACCACCGGCGCGCGCGGCCTGGACTCGGCCTGCGACGCGGCGGCGCCCTCCTCGGCGAGGAACGCCTCGGGGTCGTCGAGCTTGGCCGCCAGCGCCTTGTGGCCCATCTCCTCGACGACGATCATCGCCGTCTCCTGGTCGAGCTGCTGGTTGATGGTCACCATCTGGCCGAGCTTCATCAGCTGCTTGATGACCTCGCTGGCCTTGACGCTCATCTTGTGCGCGAGGTCGGCCACCGAGATCGTCTCGGGCACGTGCACCTCGTAGACCTGCGCCTCGGTGGGCGGCACGAAGCTCGACTCGCCCTCGCCGCGTTCGCCGCGGCGCGCGCCGCCGCGCGGCGCCTTCCAGCCGCCGCGCGCGGCCCCGGCGCCGACGTCCGTGCGGCCCTTGGCCGCGCCCGGGCGCTTCGAGCCGTCGGCCCAGGCCGACGACATCTTGTCGGCCTTGACCGACTTCTTGTCGCCCGGCTTGGCCGTCGCGGGCGCGGGGGCGCCGGCGCCCGCCTTCGGGCGGTGGATCGTGCCGGCGATGCCGGCCTTGGCCGCTTCGGCCGGCTTGACTTCCTCGGGCTTCTTGGCCGTGAGCACCTTGCGCGGCTGCGACATCATCGCGCGGATCGCCGCGGCCTCGGCCTCGGCGGCCTTGCGGCGCTTCTCGAGCTCGGCCAGGCGCTGCTTCTCGGCCGCGTCGGCATCGACCGCCTTGACGACGCGCAGCGCCGGTTTGGGCGCCTCCGCCGGCGGGGCGGGCGGCGCCGCCTCGGGTGCGGGCGCCGGCGCGGCCTTGGCCTTCGTGCCGGCCTGCTTGGCCGCGGCGGCCGCCTGCTCGGCGGCGGCGAGCTCGGCAGCGGCCCTCTCGGCGGCCTCGCGCGCGCGCGCCTCGGCCGCCTCGCGTTCGCGGCGTTCCTGCTCCTCGCGCTGGCGGCGGCGCTCGGCGAGTACTTCCTCCTGGCGCTTGAGCAGCTCGGCCTGGCGCTGCGCCTCTTCCTCGCGGCGCTGCAGCTCGGCCTCGTCGATCACCGGCGCCACCGGGGCGGCCTCCTCGGCCGGCGCGGCTTCCTCGCGCTTGACGAACACGCGCTTCTTGCGCACCTCGACCTGGATCGTGCGCGCCTTGCCGCTGGCGTCGGCCTGCTTGATCTCGCTGGTGCTCTTCTTGACGAGCGTGATCTTCTTGCGCTCGCCGCCGGCGGTGCCGTGCACACTGCGCAGGTACTCGAGCAGGCGCTCCTTGTCGTGCTCGGTCAGCGTGTCCTCGGTCGAGCCCTTGCGCACGCCCGCCGACTGCAGCTGCTCGAGCAGCGTCGCCGCCGGGCGGTTCAGCTCGGCGGCCAACTGGGCGACGGTGGTGACTGCCATGGGATGATTTTCCTTGCTAGGTGGGACCGGGCCGGGCGTCGGGTCGCGCTCAGGCGGTGAACCAGTGTTCGCGCGCCTTCATGATCAGCGCCTTGGCCGCGTCGTCGTCCAGGCCGGCGATCTCGGTCAGCTCGTCGACGGCGAGGTCGGCCAGGTCGTCGCGCGTGTGGATGCCGGCGTCGGCGAGCTGGGCGATCAGCGCCGGCGTCAGGCCCTCGAGGTCACGCAGGTCCTGCGACACCTCCTCGACCTTCTCCTCGCGCACGATCTCCATCGTCAGCAGCGCGTCCTTGGCGCGCGTGCGCAGCTCGTTGACGGTGTCGTCGTCGAAGGCCTCGATCTCGAGCATCTCGGAGATCGGCACGTAGGCCACCTCCTCGAGGCTGGTGAAGCCCTCGGCGATCAGGATGTCGGCAACCTCCTCGTCGACGTCGAGCTTGTCGACGAACAGGCGGCGCACCGTGTCGGATTCCTGGGCCTGCTTGGCCGCCGACTCCTCGGCGGTCATGATGTTGATGCGCCAGCCGGTGAGCTCGCTGGCCAGGCGCACGTTCTGGCCGCCGCGGCCGATCGCGATCGCGAGGTTCTCCTCGTCGACGACGACGTCCATCGCGTGGCGCTCCTCGTCGACGACGATGCACTGCACGTTGGCCGGCGCCAGCGCGCCGATCACGAACTGCGCCGGGTCGTCGGACCACAGCACGATGTCGACGCGCTCGCCGGCGAGTTCGTTGGTCACCGCGTTGACGCGCGAGCCGCGCACGCCGACGCAGGTGCCGATCGGGTCGACGCGGCGGTCGTGGCTGACGACGGCGATCTTCGCGCGGCTGCCCGGGTCGCGCGCGCAGCTCTTGATCTCGAGCAGGCCCTGCTCGATCTCGGGCACCTCCTGGCGGAACAGCTCCATCATGAAGCCCGGCGCCGAGCGCGACAGCATGATCTGCGGCCCGCGCACCGTCGGGTCGACGCCGAGGATGAACGCGCGCACGCGGTCACCGCTGCGCAGGTTCTCCTTCGGAATCATCTCGCTGCGCTTTAGGCGGGCCTCGACGCGGCCGCTCTCGACGACGAGGTCGCCCTTGTCGAGGCGCTTGACGGTGCCGACGAAGACCTTCTCGCCGCGCGCGAGGAAGTCGTTGAGCAGCTGCTCGCGCTCGGCGTCGCGGATCTTCTGCAGGATGACCTGCTTGGCCGCCATCGCCCCGATGCGCCCGATCGGCACCGAGTCGATCGGCTCCTCGATGTAGTCGTCGACCTCGATGTCGGCGATCTGCTCCTGCGCCTCGAACAGCAGCACCTCGGCGTCGGCGTTCTGCAGCCCGGCCTCGTTGGGCACGACGTGCCAGCGGCGGAAGGTCTCGTACTCGCCGGTCTCGCGGTCGATGGCCACGCGGATGTCGACCTCGCCGCCCTGCAGCTTCTTCGTCGCCTGCGCGAGCGCCGACTCGACGGCGCCGAACACGACGTCACGATCGACGTTCTTCTCGCGCGAGATGGCGTCGACCAGCATCAGCATTTCGCGGTTCATTCCCTTCGACCTCCGTCAACCTCTTCGGCGCCCGGCGCCGGCGCCTGCGCGCCGCGGCCCTTGCGTCCCTTGAAATCCACCACCGGCACCAGCCGCGCCTCGCGCACCTCGTCGAGCGCGAAGTCGAGCGCCTGCGCGCCGCCCGGCAGCGCCAGCCGCCACTGCCCGCCGTCGCCGGCCAGCAGCGTGCCGCGGTACTTGCGCCGGCCCTGGAACGGCTCGCGCAGCGTCACGTCGACCTCGGCGCCGGCAAAACGTTCGTAGTCGCGTGCGCGCTTGAGCGGCCGGTCCAGCCCCGGCGACGACACCTCGAGGCGCGCGTAGTCGCAGCCCTCGACTTCGAGCACGTACTGCAGCTGGCGCGTGACGGCCTCGCAGTCGTCGACCGTCACGAACTCGCCGTCGCCGCCGGCGTAGGCGCGCCCGGGCACGCGGTCGATCGTCACGCGCAGCAGGCCGCGACCCTCGCGCTCGACGTCGACGAGGTCGTAGCCCAACCCCTCGACGGTGCGCCCGACGGCGGCCATCCAGGCGCCGCCCGCGGAACCCCAGGCCACGTCCGCCACGCCCGCCGCACTCGGCGCACCGCGCCCACCGCGCGCAGGCCCACGCACAGGCGCACTCTCACGCTGCCGCGGCCCGCCGACGGAGCGGGGCGGCGTCTTCGGACCGGGGCGCGCGACGCGGGAAGCCAAGGCAGTGCGGTTCGTGGCGTGTGGGGTGGCGTGATTCGCGATCAAGCAAAAAAAATGGGCCGGATGACACCGCCCATTTGCAACCAGGAATTCAGTGAAGGGCGGATTATAAGGTGGGGCGCAGGGCCGTTCAAGGCGCCGGCCTGCCCGTGCCAGAATCCGGCGCTTCGCGAAGACGCCCACGGAGACATCATGGCCTTTCTCGCCGGCAAGCGCCTGCTGATCACCGGACTGCTGTCCAACCGCTCGATCGCCTA
>JBBION010000045.1:0-14443 GCA_037443345.1 Rubrivivax sp.
GGCGGCGAAGCCGGCCAGCGCCGCGAGCCACAGTGCGTCGCCGGCGGCGCGCGCCTGCGGGCCGGCCAGCCGCGCGGCGAGCGCCTGCGCCAGCAGCAGTGCGCCGAGCCACAGCAGCGGGACGACGGGAAACGCGAGCGGGCCGACCTGCAGCGCCGTCATGCGTCCTTGCCGCGCAGGCGCTGATGGATGCGGCGCGTCGTGCGCCACACCCCCCACAGCACCAGCGGGATCAGCGCGCCGACGGTGATCTCGGGGTCGATCGGCGCGCCGGCCGACTTGGCCGCCTTCGCGCCGTACAGCAGCAGGCTGACGACGTAGTACGAGATCGCCGCGATCGACAGCCCCTCGACGGTGGTCTGCAGCCGCAGCTGCAGCTCCTGACCGCGCGTGAGCTTGGCCAGCAGCTGCTGGTTCTGCGTCTCGGTGGCGATGTCCACGCGCGTGCGCAGCAAGGCGCTCGCGCGCTCGACGCGCTGCGACAGCGACGCCAGCCGCTGCGCGGTGGCGGCCACGGTGGCGATCGCCGGGTTCAGCCGCCGCTGCAGGAACTCGCCGACCGTCTGCGTGCCCGCAATCGCCGACTCGCGCAACTCGCCCAGCCGCTCGGCCACCAGCGTGCTGTACGCGCGCGTGGCGGCGAAGCGGTAGTCGTGCTCGGCGGTCGCGCGCTCGAGTCGCCCGGCCAGCGCGACGAGGCGGTCGAGCAGTTCCTGGTCGGAGGCCTGGCCGGCCTCGAGCTGCTCGGTCAGCGCCGCGAGCGTCGCCTCGGCGTCGCCGAGCATCGGCGCCAGCGCCTTGGCCGCCGGCAGGCCGCGCAGCGCCATCATGCGGTAGGTCTCGAGCTCGAGCAGGCGCTGCGAGATGCGCCCGGCGCGTGTCTCGCTGGTGTCGGGCGGCGCGACGACGAGGATGCGCTCGTAGCCGCTGGGGCGAAGGTGGAAGTCGGTCACCGCGCACGAGTGGCTGCCGCCGCCCGCGGCGCGGCCCATCAGCGACGCGACGACGGGGCGGCCGCCGAACCAGCGCTGCGCCGCCGGCATCAGTGCGGCGGGGTCGGCGAGGTCGCCGTGCACCATCGCGAGCTGGATCGCCGCCACCGTGCGCCCGGGGATTTCGCGCAGCCACCGCGGCTCGACGGCGACGGCCGGCAGCAGCTCGGGGTCGGCGGCGCCGAGCGCGGCGCCCGCGGGCAGCGGCTGCACGATCGAGTAGCGCGTGAACTCGGTGTGGCGCTCCCACTTGACGGTGCAGCCGCCCAGGCGCAGGCGCAGGAAGTTGCCGGCCAGCGCGTCGACCGTGAGCCCGTCCTGCCCGGGCAGGCGGCGCAGGTGCGCGCACTCGTCGTCGCGGCTCACGCCGGCGTTGAGCACGGCGACGTAGACGACGAGCGCCGGCAGCCGGATGCGCGCCGACGGGCGCGCGTGCACCTCGTTGTGCAGCGCCTCGCGCAGCGCGTCGTCGGGCGGCAGCGCCGGGTGCGTCTGTGGGGTGCCTGGTGCGGGGGGCGTCATGCGTGGGCTGCGCGAGTTGCGGCCGCCCGCATTCTGCCCCGCGGCGTCACATCGGCCGCGGCCTCAGGCCTGGTCCTCGCCGATCAGCAGCCGCGTGTCGCTGACGTAGCGGTGCGGCGGGATCTCGAGGTTGGTCGGCGCGGGCTTGTTGCGGTAGACGCGGCCCGCGCCGTCGAACGTCGAGCCGTGGCAGGGGCAGAAGAAGCCGCCGGGCCAGTCGGCGCCGACGCTGGGGTTGCCGCTGCCGGCGGGCACCGCGGTCGGCGAGCAGCCCAGGTGCGTGCAGATGCCCACCGCGACGAAGACCTCGGGCCGGATCGAGCGCGTCGCGTTGCGCGCGTACTCGGGCTGCTGCGGGCGGGCCGACTCGGGGTCGGCGAGGTCGGCGTTGGGCCTTTCGACGGCCGCGAGCATCTCGGGCGTGCGGCGCACGATCCACACCGGCTTGCCGCGCCACTCGACGGTCTTCATGCCGCCGGGCGGGATGTCGGAGACGTCGACCTCGACGGCGGCGCCGAGCGCGCGGGCCCGCTCGCTCGGTGTAAACGACGCGACGAACGGCACCGACGCGCCGACGGCGGCGACGCCGCCGGCGGCCGAGGCGGTGAGGACCCAGAAGCGGCGCTCGGGATCGGCCGGGGAGGGGGCGGTGCGGTCGGTGCTCATGATGGACTCCTTGGGTGACTGGAGCGGTTGACGGAGATTCGGCGCGACCGGCGCTTCGCGTGCGCGACAGGCCATGGGTCACGTCGGAGGCCGTATCGGTGCGAGGCAGCAAGCCCCTGGCGTTCGACGGGTTGGCCACCGCGCGGGGCCGGGTGGTGCGTGCCTACGATCACACCGCGGCGCATTCGGTTCGGGGTTCCGACTCCCTCGCACTGGCTCGCCGCAATCGGACCATCGCCCGACCGACGCTTCGGGGTACGCCTCACTCGGCCAAGGATATACCTATGCATGTATCCTGTCGACGTGATCGATCCGCCGAGGCAGCGCATGAGCAAAGGTTCCGACTCCTTGGCGTCCCAGACGTCCACGCGCGCCGCTGGCGCGGCACGCTCGCGGCGTGTCGTGCTGGCGGGGGCGGTCGTGATGGCGCTGGCCGCCGTCGCTGCCGTGCCGGCGCTGGACAACTGGTGGGCGGGCCGAGCGACCGCGCACGCGCGCGTCACGCTCGACCATGCCCGCGCGGAGCATGAGGCCGGCCGGGTGCGGTTGATCGACATCCGCGAGCCGGCCGAACACGCCACCGGCGTCGCTCCCGGTGCGCAGTTGCTGCCGCTGCGGCAGCTCGCGGCGCGGCTGGACGAGGTCCCGCGCGACACGGCGACGCCGGTGCTGCTGATCTGCAACACGCAGAACCGCTCGCGCGCGACGCTGCAGGCGCTGCACGAGCGCGGCTACACGCACGTGCGCTACGTCGAAGGCGGCATGAGCGAGTGGGCGCGCCGTGGCTGGCCGCTGGTGCGCCCGGGTGGGTGACCCGGCGTGAACCGGCCCGTTGACCGCTGACACGGCGCCTCAGCAGCTCGGCGCGCGCAGCCGCTCCTGCATCTCGCGCACCTTCGCCGCCGCGGCCGCGTCGCCCGCGTCGGCGGCCAGCCCGTACCAGTACAGCGCCAGCCGCAAGTCGCACGCGACGCCGAGGCCGGCCTCGTACATCGACGCGATCAGGTACATCGCGCCGACGTCGCCGGCCTTGGCCGCCTCGCGGTACCAGTGCGCGGCCTGCGCGAGGTCGCGCTCGGTGCCGCGGCCGAGGTAGTACGACGTCGCCACCTCGACCTGCGCCTCGACGCTGCCGGCGGTCGCGGCGCGCAGGTACCAGCGGTGTGCCGCGGCGAGTTCGGGCCGGCCGGTGGCCGTTCCGTCCTCGTGCAGACGCGCGAGCTGCACCATCGCGCTGACGAAGCCGCCGTCGGCGGCGCGCTCGAGCAGCGCCCGTGCGGCCGGCACGCCGCCAGCCAGGTCGCCGCGCAGGTGCATCATCGCCAGGTTGTAGTGCGCGGCCGGCACGCCAGCGGCCGACAGGCGCTCGAACGTCACCCGCGCCTCGTCGACGCGGCCGGCCTCGTAGGCGCGCACGCCGTGCTCGAGCTGCGCGCGCACCGCACCCGACGGCGGCGGCGACTGGGCCAGCGCGGCCTTGGCGCCGAGCGCCATCCCGACGGCGGCGAGCCAGGCGATGCGGCGGCGGGGCGGGGAGGTCGTCAAGGCGGGTGTCCTTCCGTGCGTGGGGAAGGACCGACCGCTCTGCGGCGTCCACACCCGGGGCGGGAGTGTGCCCCACGCGCGCCGGGCGCCGACAATGGCGGAATGACGGCCCCGGCCCAGCCCACTGCGCCCCCCCTCGTGCGCGTGCTCGGAGCGCGCGAGTACGCCGCCACCGAGGCGGCGATGCGCGCGTTCACCGCCGCGCGCGGCGCGGTCACGCGCGACGAGCTCTGGCTCGTCGAGCACCCCCCGGTGTTCACGCAGGGCGTGGCCGGGCGCGCCGAGCACGTGCTGGCCGCCGGCGACATCCCGCTCGTGCAGACAAACCGCGGCGGTCAGGTGACGTACCACGGCCCCGGGCAGGTCGTCGCCTACCCGCTGGTCGACCTGCAGCGGCTGGGCATCTACGTCAAGGAGTACGTGTTCCGCCTCGAGACGGCCGTGCTGACGGTGCTCGAGGACTACGGCGTCACCGGCCACCGCGTCGCCGGTGCGCCGGGCATCTACGTGCGTCTCGACGACCCCTTCGGCCACGCGGCGCTGGCCGGGCCGCACGACCCGCGCGACCCGTTCCGCGGGCTGGGCAAGATCGCCGCGCTGGGCATCAAAGTGAGCCGCCACTGCGCGTACCACGGCGTCGCGCTCAACGTCGCGATGGATCTGGAACCGTTTCGCCGCATCCATCCTTGCGGCTACGCCGGGCTCGAGACGGTCGATCTGGCTAGACTCGGGGTTTCCACCAGCTGGGACGAGGCCGCCGAGCGTCTGGCGCGCCGGCTGGCTGACCAGCTGACGCCCTGACCCCCCGACCCACCGACCGCGATGACGACGCCGACCCCCGCCTACGACCCCACGGCCAAGCAGAAGGCGCAGGACAAGACCGCGCGCATCCCGATCAAGGTCGTGCAGGCCGAGGTGCTGAAGAAGCCCGAGTGGATCCGCGTCAAGGCCGGCAGCCCGACGACGCGCTTCTACGAGATCAAGCAGATCCTGCGCGAGCACAAGCTGCACACCGTCTGCGAGGAGGCGAGCTGCCCGAACATCGGAGAGTGCTTCGGCAAGGGCACGGCGACGTTCATGATCATGGGCGACAAGTGCACGCGCCGCTGTCCATTCTGCGACGTCGGCCACGGCCGCCCCGACCCGCTCGACGCCGACGAGCCGGCGAACCTCGCGAAGACGATCGCGGCGCTGAAGCTCACGTACGTCGTCATCACCAGCGTTGACCGCGACGACCTGCGCGACGGCGGCGCGGCGCACTTCGTCGACTGCATCCGCAAGACACGCGAGCTGTCGCCGGGCACGACGATCGAGATCCTGACGCCGGACTTCCGCGGCCGCATGGACCGCGCGCTCGGCATCCTGAAGGCCGCGCCGCCCGACGTGATGAACCACAACCTCGAGACCGTGCCGCGGCTGTACAAGGAGGCGCGACCGGGCTCGGACTACCCGTTCAGCCTGACGCTGCTGCAGCGCTTCAAGCAGGAGGTGCCGGGCGTGCCGACCAAGAGCGGGCTGATGGTGGGCCTGGGCGAGACCGACGACGAGATCCTGCAGGTGATGCGCGACATGCGTGCGCACGACATCGACATGCTGACGATCGGCCAGTACCTCGCGCCCAGCGGCCACCATCTGCCGGTGCGCCGCTACGTGCACCCCGACACCTTCGCGATGTTCGAGCGCGAGGCCTATGCGATGGGCTTCACGCACGCCGCGGTGGGCGCGCTGGTGCGCTCGAGCTACCACGCCGACCGGCAGGCGCACGCGGCCGGCGTGACGGCTGCCGTCTGACGCGGCCGGCGCCGCTCAGGCCGGCGCCGAGAACTGTTCCCAGGCCTGCAGCGCCTCGGCGGCGTACATCAGCGACGGCCCACCGCCCATGTAGACCGCGACGCCGAGCGCCTCTTCGAACTCGGCCTTCGTCGCGCCGAGCTTCACGAGCGCCTTGGTGTGGAAGCCGATGCACGCCGGGCAGCGCTGGCTGACGCTGATGCCCAGTGCGATCAGCTCCTTCGCCTTCTCGCCGAGCGCGCCGTCGGCCATCGCGGCGCCGGACATCGCGCTGAAGCCCTGCATCGTCGCGGCCTGCGACTTGCGAAATGGCACCAGCTGCTTCGAGACGTTCTGCGTCAGTTCGGGAAACGACGGGGTGGTCATGGCGCGACAGGGTGGGTGGACGAGGCCCACCACGCTAAGCGCGACCCCGCTCTACGGGCTTGACCCTGCGCAAGACTGCCGGCGTGGGCGGCGTCAGCCGCGGCTCAGCAGCCGATCGACCAGCACGTGCAGCGCGGCGAAGTCCGGCTCCCCGACGTAGCGCTTGACGATCTCGCCGCGCTGGTTGATCAGGAACGTCGTCGGCGTCAGCCGCACGTCGCCGAAGCGCTGCGCGATCTCGCCGGTGTTGTCGATCGCCACCGAGAACGGCAGCTGCCGCGTCTCGGCGAAGCGCGAGACGAAGGCCGGCGGGTCGTAGCTCATCGCCACCGCGATCGTCTCGTAGCCGCGGGCGCGGAATTTCTCGTGCGTCGCGGCGATCTGCGGCATCTCCTTGACGCAGGTGACGCAGCTCGTGGCCCAGAAGTTCACGAGCACCACCTTGCCGCGCAGGTCGTCGCTGGTGACCTTCGAGCCGTCCAACAAGGTGTAAGTGACCGCCGGAGCGGGCTCCAGACGTGCCAGACTCTGCCAAGCGAGCAGCGCGATCACGGCGACGATCGTGCCGGCGAGCGCGACGACGACAGAACGGGAGAGCTTCATGACACAGGGTGCACGGCGTCCGATGGACCGCAGGCAGTTTACGGCAGGGGCCCTTTCGATCGCGGCGGTGGGGTGGGCGTTCCCTGCGCGCGCGCTGAGCGAGTCCGACGCCGCCGCGGGGGTGCGCGCGACGCTCGAGCGCGCCGGCACGGCGGCAGTGCAGCTGCTCGGGCGCAAGGACGGCTTCTGGGGCAACAAGGCGCTGCGCATCGGCCTGCCGTCGCCGCTGGACTCGGCGGCCCAGGTGATGAAGGCGATGGGCCAGGGCAAGCGCGTCGACGAGCTCGAGCTGGCGATCAACCGCGCCGCCGAGACCGCGGTGGCAGGCTCGCTCGACCTCGTGCGCGGCGCGGTGCGCTCGATGACGGTCGAGGACGCGCTGGGCATCGTGCGCGGCGGCGACACGGCGGTGACGCAGTTCTTCGAGCGCAAGACTCGCGAGCCGCTGACGCAGCGCTTCCGCCCCATCGTCGACGACGCGACGCGCAAGCACGCGCTGGCCGAGAAGTACAACGCGGTGGCCAAGCGCGCCGCCAGCGCCGGCCTCGTCAAGGAGGAGCAGGCGAGCATCGAGGCCTACGTGACCGACAAGGCGCTCGACGGCCTGTACCGCACGATCGGGGAGGAGGAGCGCAAGATTCGCCGCGACCCGGTGGCCACCGGCAGTGCACTGCTCAAGCTGGTGTTCGGCCGTTGAGCGGCGGCGGCGGAGTCTCCTGCGACAGCTCGAACATCAGTGCGGCGGGCAGCGCGTCGGCGAGCGTCGCGCGGCCGACGCGCGCGATGCCGCCGGGATCGAACGGCGACGTGTTCAGCCGCGGTCCGTCGTCGGCGACCTCGACCAGCACCGGCGGGTGAGCGAGCGCGCGCAGGTCGGCGTGCAATGCGCGCAGCCGCTCGCCCAGGAGCTGGGCGTCGTGCACCAGCACGTGCGGCGGTCCGGCGTGGCAGAACTCGCGCGCACCCTCGACCGAGCCGACGAAGTCGATCATCAGCCCGAGCGGGCGCAGCGCGTCGCGGATCTCCTGCCGAAGGTCGCGCCGCGCGGTGACCACGAGCACGTGGTGGCCGGCCAGCGGCCGCGAGCCGAACGTCGAGTTGAAGCCGGTGTCCAGTTGCAGCGTGCTGACGCCCTCGAGCGGCGCATAGACGGTGCGCGGGAACTCGACCGTCAGCCGGCAGCCGCACGCGGTGTCGGCGCGCTCGAGCACGAGGCCGGCCGTGACGGCGATCTGGCGCAGCAGCTGCCAGTCCAGCGTGTCGAGCGCATCGACGTGCGTCGGCGCCTGCGGGTCGGCGACCTCGTCGGCGGGCCGGTGGCGGAAGCGCACGTGCAGCCGCGCGCGCGTCGGCCACGAGCGGTGGTCCAGCCCGACGTGCAGCGCCGAGCGGGCGTGCGCCAGCGCCCAGTCGACCATGGCGTGCAGCAGCCGGTGCAGCAGCGGCGGGTCGACGACGACGGCCGCCGGCCGGATCGTCTCGAGCAGCGGGGTGCCGCGGCTGCGTGCGGCGGCCTGTCGCTCGGCGACGACGTCGCGCAGCGCCAGGGCCAGGTCGACCTGCTCCGGGCGACGCTGCAGCGCCGGGTTCGCCAGCCGGGCGAGCTGCTGGGCCAGCAGCGCACTGGCGCGGGCGCTCTCGATGTCGCGCGACAGGGCCTGCAGCGCGACCGGGTCGCGGCCCGGACCGTCGGTCAGCACGCGCAGGTGCTCGAGCGCCGCCGTCAGCGGCTGCGCGACCTCGGCGCCGATCTGCGCGAACAGCGCCGCCCAGTGCGCGTCGGCGACCTCGCGCGGGTCGGCGGGGTCGCCGGCGTCGGCGCGCGCGGGCTGGCCCGCCGGGGGGGCGTCGTGGGTGGAATCCATACCTCCTGACCGTCCTGGACTTCTCGTGGGCGTCGACGGCGCAACCCGTCTCCGGTCACGGACAGTATCCGCGGCCGCACGCGCAGGCGATCGGGAGTCGCCCGCGGTCGTGCCAAAACCGCACGGCCGGTCCCCGCGTCCGCGGGGGCCCGGGGCGGCACCCATAATGCGCCGCGATGAGGACGACCCCGTGGACGCTCGCCGTCGTGCTGGCCATGGCGGCGTGCAGCCCGGTCGACGACTGGCGCGAGGTGCGTCCGGCCGGCAGCGGCGCGCTGCTGCTGTTCCCGTGCAAGCCCACCAGCCTGACGCGCTCCGTCGTGCTCGCCGGCGCGCCGGTGGAGCTGACGCTGCTGGCTTGCGCGGCCGGGCCGACGACCTACGCGTTGACGCACGGCGACGTCGTCGACCCGGCGCGCGTGTCGCCGGCGCTTCAGGCGCTCGCGGCGTCGGCGGCGGCCAACGTCGGCGCTGACGCGGCGGCCGGCGAGCCGTTCGCCGTGCCCGGCATGACCCCCAATCCCCAGGCGGGGCGCTGGGCGTTTCGAGGCCGCCTGCCCGACGGCACTGCGGTGGCCGAGGAGGTGCTGACCTTCGCCAAGGGCACGCGCGTGTTCCAGGCCACCGTGATCGGTCCGGCGCCGGCGCCGGAGGCGGTGCGCGTGTTCTTCGAGGGCGTGAAGCTGCCGTCGTGAGCGTCGCCGTCCCGGCCACCCCCGCCGTGGCGACGCGCACCGCGGTGACGATCTTCGCGGCGTTCGCGTTCGCGTACTTCTTCTCGGCGCTGCTGCGCGCCGTCACGGCGACGCTCGCGCCCGCGTTCAGCGCCGAGCTCGGCCTCGGCGCCGGCGACCTCGGGCTGCTCGCGGGCGCCTACTTCCTCGGGTTCGCGGCGCTGCAGCTGCCGCTGGGCAGCGCGCTGGACCGCAACGGGCCCAAGCGCGTGCTGCTGGCCTTCCTTGCCGTGGCCGTGCTCGCGTGCGCGGCGTTCGCGCTGGCGCGCAGCTTCGCCGGGCTGCTGGCCGCGCGCACGCTGATCGGGGTCGGCGTGGCCGCGTGCCTGATGGCGCCGCTGACCTGCTTCCGCCACCGCTTCGCGCCGGCGCTTCAGCTGCGCGCCAACTCGTGGATGCTGATGACGGGCTCGCTGGGCATGCTGGCATCGACCGTGCCCGTGCAGGCGCTGCTGCCCACGCTCGGCTGGCGCGGGCTGTTCTGGGCGCTGGCGGCGCTGCTCGCGGTGTCGATGGCCGTCATTGCCTGGGGCGTTCCGCGCGACGAGCGCTCGGCGTCGGCCGGCGAAGGCGCCGCCGTCGGGGGCGGCTATGCCGAGATCTTCCGCCACCCGATGTTCGTGCGCCTGCTGCCGATGGGCTTCGTGCACTACGGCGGGCTCGTGGCGGTGCAGTCGCTGTGGGCCGGGCCGTGGCTGACGCAGGTCGCCGGCCACACGCCCGCCGAGGCGGCACGCGGCCTGTTCGCGATCAACCTGTCGATGCTGGTGGCCTTCCTCGTGTGGGGGCTCGTGATGCCGCGCCTGCTGCGCGCGGGCTGGCACGCGCAGCGCCTGATCACGGTCGGCGTGCCGGTGAGCCTGGCGCTGCTGGCGGCGGTGGTGGCGCTCGGCGAGCGCAGCGCTGCCGCGGCGTGGGCGCTGTGGTGCGTGTCGTGCACGGTGGTCTCGGTGGCGCAGCCGGCCATCGGGCAGGCCTTCGACACCGCGCGCGCGGGACGCGCGCTGTCGGCGTTCAACCTCGTCATCTTCGGCGGCGTGTTCTGCGTTCAATGGGGCATCGGCCTGCTGATCGACCTGCTGCGCGGCCTCGGCTGGACGCCGGTGGCGGCGTTCCAGGCCGCGTTCGCGGTGTTCGCCATGTTCTGTACGGCGTCGTATCTGTGGTTCATCGTCTACGGCCGCCGGGCCTACGGGCACGGCGCCGCGTCGCGCGCACCGTGACTGCGCATAATCCGCCGTCGTCATGGCTGCCCTCCTGATCGTCGCGCACGCGCCGCTGGCTTCGGCCCTGGCGTCGGTGGCGCGGCACACCGGCCTCAACCCCGACGCGGTCATCGAGGCGTTCGACGTCCCGCCGGGGCTGCGCGGCCTCGACGAGATCGGCGAGCGCGTGCGCGCGCTGCTGGCGCGCATGAACCAGCCGCAGGTGCTGGTGCTGACCGACATCTTCGCCGCCTCGCCCTGCAACGCCGCGCTGCTGTGCGCCGACGGCGTGAGCGTGCGCGTGGTCAGCGGCGTCAACGTGCCGATGCTGTGGAAGGTCGTCGACCACGTGCGCGAGCCGCTCGACCAGCTGGTGGCGGCCGCCGTCGCGGCCGGCCAGCAGGGCGTGATGCAACTGTCCACGCCCGCACCCCAGGTGCAGCCCCGCCGCGCCGCGATCCATGATTCGAACCACGCTCAGCATCAGCAATAGGCTGGGGCTGCACGCCCGGGCCTCGGCCAAGCTGACGAAGCTGGCCAGCGGCTTCGCGAGCGAGGTTCACCTCAGCCGCAACGGGCGGCGCGTCAATGCCAAGAGCATCATGGGCGTGATGATGCTGGCCGCCGGTCCGGGCACCGAGGTCGAGCTCGAGGTCGACGGCCCCGACGCCGAGGCCGCCGCGGCGGCCATCGCGGCGCTGGTGGCGGACCGCTTCGGCGAGGGCGAGTGACGTACCCGCGCCGCCGCGGCTAGCAGGTGGGGGCCGCGGGGCGGCGGAAGCGCGGGGGCAGGTCGGCCGTGCGCAGCAGCAGCGGCAGGTCGGCCGTGGCGAAGTCGGGGTCCCACGCCGGCGTGCCGAGCAGCCGCGCACCGCAGCGCAGGTAGCCCTTGATCAGCGGCGGCAGCGGCGCGTCGAGGTCGCGGCGCAGGGACTCGACCGGCAACGGCAGGCGCGGGCGCACCTGCCATTCGATCGGCGCGCGGTGGCTGCGGTCGAGACGCGCCCACAGACTGGCGGCGAGGTGGCCGCCGTCGCGCATCGACACGCTGGCGCAGCCGATCGCAGTGTCGAAGCGGTTGCGTGCGAGGAAGTCGGCCAGCGCGCTCCACAGCGCGAGGATCACGGCGCCGTCGCGCCAGGGCGGCGCGACGCATGCACGGCCGAGCTCGACCATGGTCGGGCGCAGCGCGCGCAGGCGCGTGAGGTCGAACTCGGTGTCGGTGTAGTAGCCCCCGGCGCGGCGGGCCGCGTCCGGCGTCAGCACGCGGTAGGTGCCGACGACCTCTGGGGCGTGTTCCGCGTCGCGACGCACGCGCACGAGCAGGTGCTCGCAGAACGGGTCGTACACGTCGGCGTCGTGGCCGGCGGGCGTGCCGGGCGGCACGCGGGGTCGCGCGCCCATCTCGTCGACGAAGACCCGGTGGCGCAGCCGCTGGGCGGCGCTCACGTCGGCCTCGTCGCGCGCCCACGCCACGTCGATCGTCGCACCGGCGCGCGCGTCGGCAGCGTCGCTCGCCCGGGGCGGTGCGTCGGCGGTCGGCGCCTGGGGGTGCAGCAAGCCGGCCAGCGGCCGCGTGGGCAGGGGCAGTTCCCGCATCGAAGTCCTCCGTTCGCGGGCCGCATCGTGGGTCGACGGCATGAACGGGCGATGAAGCGGTGGTGACAGCGGCGTGACGCCGCGGGCCGCGGTCCGTGACGGGGCTTCCGGCGGTGGCGCCCGCTGCTACAGTGGCCGCATGAGCATCCAGATCTTCGGGCTGCCGGTGTCGCGCGGCGTCGCGATCGGGCGCGCGGTGCTCGTGGCGTCGAGCCGGGTCGACGTGGCGCACTACTTCATCGACGCCGCCGATGTCGCGCGCGAGGTCGACCGCCTGCGGCGCGCGCGCAATGCCGTGGCCGAGGAGTTGTCGCATCTGAAGGACGAGCTGCCTGCCGACGCGCCACCCGAGTTGTCGGCGCTGCTCGACGTCCACCTGATGCTGTTGCACGACGAGGCGCTGACGCAGCCCACCAAGCAGTGGATCAGCGAGCGCCACTACAACGCCGAGTGGGCGGTGTCGGCCCAGTTCGAGGTCGTCGCACGCCAGTTCGACGAGATGGAAGACGAGTACCTGCGCGAACGCAAGGCCGACCTGGAACAGGTGATCGAGCGCCTGCTGCGCGCGCTGACGCGCGACGCCGCGGGGACGCCCGCGAGTGGTCCGGCCGGGCTGGCGCGCGACTTCGGCGGCGAGGACCCGCTGGTGCTGGTGTCGAGCGACATCGCGCCGGCCGACCTGCTGCACTTCAAGCGCAGCGTGTTCACCGGCTTCATCACCGACGTGGGAGGACGCACCTCACACACGGCGATCGTGGCGCGCAGCATGGACATCCCTGCCGTCGTGGGGGCGCGCGAGGCCAGCCGCGTCATCCGTCAGGACGACTGGCTGGTGATCGACGGCGACGCCGGGGCGGTGATCGTCAATCCGTCGCCGATCGTGCTCGAGGAGTATCGCTTCCGCCAGCGGCAGATCGAGCTCGAGCGTGCGCGGCTGCATCGCCTGCGCTTCACGCCGGCCGTCACGCTCGACGGCGAGGCGGTCGAGTTGCTGGCCAACATCGAGTTGCCGGCCGACGCCCCGGCGGCGTTGGAGGCCGGCGCCGTCGGCGTGGGCCTGTTCCGCAGCGAGTTCCTGTTCCTCAACCGCGGCGGCTCGCTGCCCGGCGAGGACGAGCAGTACGAGGCCTACCGCGCCGCGGTCGAGGCGATGGCCGGGCTGCCGGTGACGATCCGCACCGTCGACGTGGGGGCCGACAAGCCGCTGGACCGCATGTCGGCGCAGGAGTTGCGTCACGAGCACTCGCTGAACCCGGCCCTCGGCCGTCGAGCGATCCGCTGGAGCCTGGCCGAGCCGGCGATGTTCCGCCAGCAGGTGCGCGCGATCCTGCGCGCGAGCGCGCACGGCAGAGTGCGCATGCTCGTGCCGATGGTCATGCACCCGCGCGAGCTGCGGCAGACGCGCGAGGTCGTCGAGCGCGCGAAGCGCCAGCTCGAGGACGCGGGGCGACCGTACACGGACATCCAGATCGGCGCGATGATCGAAGTGCCGGCCGCCGCCTTGACGCTGCCGTCACTGCTGCCGCTGGTCGATTTCGTGTCGATCGGCACCAACGACCTGATCCAGTACACGCTTGCCATCGACCGCGCCGACGAGCGCGTCGCGACGCTGTACGAGCCGTGGCATCCGGCCGTTCTGCGCCTGGTGGCCGACGTCATCGCCACGAGCCGGCGCGCGGGCAAGTCGGTCAGCGTGTGCGGCGAGATGGCAGGCGACCCCACCTTCACCGAACTGCTCCTGGCCATGGGGCTGCGCAGCTTCTCGATGCATCCGGCACAGATCGCCGCGATCAAGCAGCGCATCCTGCGTGCCGACGCGCGTCGCCTGGCCGCGCTCATCGGGGATGTGCTCGAGGCGGACGACCCGGCGCAGGCCTGGGCACGCCTGCGCCAGGGGTGAACGCGACACGCGTCGCGGTCGATCGCGTGCGAAGGCCACGGCCTCCACGGCTCGCGAAGCTGCTATAGTTCGCCCCCTCGCTTGCACGGCCTCGGCCGAGCGAAGTGCCTCGAAAAGCCTAGCGCTTGACAGGGATAAGCGATCCAGACCAGAATGATGGTCTTCGCTGCTGAGAACAGCAGCTCGCCAAAAGGCGGCGTTCTTTAACAACATACAGCCGATAAGCGTGGGCGTTTGATGGCGAGTGCCGAGGATCGCAAGGTCCACAAACGCTCACGGAAGTAGAAGTGAAGTTCACTTCAATTCCGTTTTGAGCAAATTCAAGATCGAACTGAAGAGTTTGATCCTGGCTCAGATTGAACGCTGGCGGCATGCCTTACACATGCAAGTCGAACGGTAACGCGGGGCAACCTGGCGACGAGTGGCGAACGGGTGAGTAATGCATCGGAACGTGCCCAGTAGTGGGGGATAGCCCGGCGAAAGCCGGATTAATACCGCATACGACCTAAGGGTGAAAGCGGGGGACCGCAAGGCCTCGCGCTATTGGAGCGGCCGATGTCGGATTAGCTAGTTGGTGGGGTAAAGGCCTACCAAGGCGACGATCCGTAGCTGGTCTGAGAGGACGACCAGCCACACTGGGACTGAGACACGGCCC
>JBBION010000046.1:0-14235 GCA_037443345.1 Rubrivivax sp.
ACCATGCTCGTCGACAGGACGGGCGGCGTCGATTGGTATTTCAACGGCCTGCTAGCGGCGGTGTCCGCGCGGACGGCGGCGGCGGACGCTGCGCCGCCGGGCGCGGAGTTCGCGCACTCGAGCAGGGCCTCCGGGCCCGGCCGCGTGCGCGTCGCTGGCGCACCGGCGGTTGCCGGCGCGGCGGCGCTCAGGTCTTGAGCAGCCAGTCGACGATGGCCTTCAGTTCGGCGTCGCTGAGCCGGGCCGCCGGTGTCGGCGGCATCGGCACCTGACCCCACACGCCCTGGCTGCCCTTGCGCACGCGCTCGGCGAGCACGGCCGCGGCCTTCGCGTCGCCCTTGTACTTCGCGGCGATCTCCTTGTAGGAGGGGCCGACGCCCTTCTTGTCGACGGCGTGGCACACGGCGCAGCCGGCCTTCTTCGAGATCGCCTCGGACGCGAGCGCCGGCGCCGCGGCCAGCGTGGCCAGCGCGGCAGCGGCGGCGGTCAGGGCATGCAGGGCGTTCAGGGCAGGGCGGCGGGACATCGGGGGCCTCCGGCAGCAGCAGGGTCGATTGGGGTGGCGGCCAGTGTAGTCAGCGCCCCGCGGCCGGGGACGGCGCCCGACCGGGGCCGTCGGGCAGGGCCGCCGGCCGCCACCGCCCCCTGACGCCGGTCACAGACGGTCGCGGTCTGTCGCGCCCAAGGGGATACATCGGTGTAAAGGTAGCTTGACAGTACGCGGGGTCAGTCTAAACTGACATCGTCCTTGGTAAACCTGCGATGACACCCGCCGCCCTCCACCCCGAAGTTGCCCCCGGCCGCGAGCCGGTGTCGGCTGCGCCGGCGCCGAGTGCACTCGCCGTCGTCCTCGAGCAGCCGCAGACGCTGTCGCTGCGGCGCCTCGCGCTCGACGCCCCCGGCGACGACGACGTCGTCGTCGACATCGAGTGGAGCGGCATCAGCACCGGCACCGAGCGCCTGCTGTGGAGCGGGCGCATGCCGCCCTTCCCGGGCATGGGCTACCCGCTGGTGCCGGGTTACGAGTCGGTCGGACGGGTGCGCCAGGCCGGTGCGCGCAGCCCGGTCCGGGCGGGCCAGCGCGTCTTCGTGCCCGGTGCGAAGTGCTACGGCGCCGTGCGCGGGCTGTTCGGCGGCGCGGCGTCGCGCGTCGTCGTGCCCGGTGCGCGTGTCGTGCCGATCGACGAGCGCCTCGGCGAGCGCGGCGTGCTGCTGGCGCTGGCCGCCACCGCGTGCCACGTGAGCTCGCAGGGCGGCGGTCGCCACCCCGACCTGATCGTCGGCCACGGCGTGCTCGGGCGGCTGCTCGCGCGCATCGCGGTGGCCTGCGGCACGACGCCGGTGGTGTGGGAGACCAACCCCGGGCGTCGCGGTGGCGCGCTCGGCTACGACGTCGTCGACCCGGCGCACGACGAGCGCCGCAACTACCGCTCGATCTGCGACGTCAGCGGCGCCACCGGCCTGCTCGACACGCTGATCGCACGCCTCGCGCCCGGCGGCGAGGTCGTGCTCGCCGGGTTCTACGACGAGCCGCTGTCGTTCGCGTTCCCGCCGGCGTTCATGCGTGAGGCGAGCCTGCGCATCGCCGCGCAGTGGCAGCCGGGCGACCTCGCGGCGGTCAAGCAGATGGCCGAGTCGGGCGCGCTGTCGCTCGACGGCCTGATCACGCACCGCGTCGACGCACGCGAGGCCGATGCGGCCTACCGCACCGCGTTCGGCGACCCGGCCTGCCTGAAGATGGTTCTCGACTGGAGGTCCTGCCAATGAGCGCTTCGATCCCGGGGACGGCCACCGTCCAGTTCATGCAGCGCGAGCGGCTGCGCGCCGAGGCAACGGTCGAGCCGGACGCGCCCGCGACCGGCCCCGTGACCAAGGAGACGCAGATCATCGCGATCTACGGCAAGGGGGGCATCGGCAAGAGCTTCACGCTGGCCAACCTGAGCTACATGATGGCGCAGCAGGGCAAGAAGGTGCTGCTGATCGGTTGCGACCCGAAGAGCGACACCACGAGCCTGCTCTTCGGCGGCAAGGCCTGTCCGACGATCATCGAGACGAGCAGCAAGAAGAAGCTCGCCGGCGAACAGGTCGCGATCGGCGACGTGTGCTTCAAGCGCGACGGCGTGTTCGCGATGGAGCTCGGCGGCCCCGAGGTCGGTCGCGGCTGCGGCGGGCGCGGGATCATCCACGGCTTCGAGACGCTCGAGAAGCTCGGCTTCCACGAGTGGGGCTTCGACTACGTGCTGCTCGACTTCCTCGGCGACGTGGTGTGCGGCGGCTTCGGCCTGCCGATCGCGCGCGACATGTGCCAGAAGGTCATCGTCGTCGGCAGCAACGACCTGCAGTCGCTCTACGTCGCGAACAACGTCTGCCGCGCAGTCGAGTACTTTCGCAAGCTCGGCGGCAACGTCGGCGTCGCCGGCATGGTGATCAACAAGGACGACGGCACCGGCGAGGCGCAGGCCTTCGCAAAGAACGCCGGCATCCCGGTGCTGGCGGCGATCCCGGCGCACGAGGACATCCGCCGCAAGAGCGCCAGCTACGAGATCATCGGCCGCCCGGGCACCCAGTGGGCGCCGCTGTTCGAGCAGCTCGCAACCAACGTCGCCGAGGCGCCACCGCAGCGGCCGAACCCGCAGTCGCAGGACGAGCTGCTCGCGCTGTTCTCGAGCGACGCGGTGGGCCGCGACGTCGTGCTGGAGCCGGCGACGGTCGTCGACATGGTCGGCAAGACGGAAGTCGTCAAGCCGACGCTCGAAGTGATCTACGACGCCGCCTGAGGCCCAGGTCCATGGACAAGACCATTCCGATCGTCGCCAACCCCGCAGGGTTGAATGCCGACGGCCTGGGTTGCCATTCGGGCCGCAAGCAGCTGCAGGCCGCCGCGCAGGCCGCCGGCAAGAGCGAGACGCTCGAGCGCTACGCCGCCGACTACCCGAAGGGCCCGCACGACCAGCCGCAGAGCATGTGCCCGGCGTTCGGCTCGCTGCGCGTGGGCCTGCGCATGCGGCGCACGCAGACCATCCTGTCGGGCTCGGCGTGCTGCGTCTACGGTCTCACGTTCACGAGCCACTTCTACGGCGCGCGCCGCCCGGTCGGCTACGTGCCGTTCAACAGCGAGACGCTGGTCACCGGCAAGCTGTTCGAGGACATCCGCGAAGCCGTCTACGCGCAGGCCGACCCGGCGCAGCTCGACGCCATCGTGATCATCAACCTGTGCGTGCCCACGGCCAGCGGCGTGCCGCTGCAGCTGCTGCCGAAGGACATCGACGGCGTGCGCATCATCGGCATCGACGTGCCGGGATTCGGCGTGCCGACGCACGCCGAGGCCAAGGACGTGCTGGCCGGCGCGATGCTCAAGTACGCGCGCGCCGAGGTGATGGCCGGCCCGGTGCAGGCGCCGGCCAACGCGCGCGCGTCGGGCAAGCCCACCGTGACGCTGCTCGGCGAGATGTTCCCCGCCGACCCGGTGGGCATCGGCATGTTGCTCGCGCCGCTCGGCCTGGCTGCCGGCCCGGTCGTGCCGACGCGCGAGTGGCGCGAGCTGTACGCCGCGCTCGACGGCTCCGTCGTCGCCGCGCTGCATCCGTTCTACACCGCGAGCATCCGCGAGTTTGAAGCCGCCGGCCGCTCGATCATCGGCTCGGCGCCGGTTGGCCACGACGGCACCGAGGCCTGGCTGCAGGCCGTCGGCAACGCGATGAACGTGCCGCAGGCGCAGGTCGACGCGGCGAAGAACCAGTGGCTGCCGGCGATCCGCGGCGCGCTCGCGAAGACGCCGATCAAGGGCCGCATCACGCTGTCGGGTTACGAGGGCTCGGAGCTCCTCGTGGGCCGCCTGCTCGTCGAGAGCGGTGCCGACCTGCGCTACGTCGGCACCGCGTGCCCGCGCACCCCGTGGAGCGATGCCGACCGCGAGTGGCTCGAGGCCCGCGGCGTGCGCGTGCAGTACCGCGCCTCGCTCGAGCAGGACCTCGCGGCGATGCACGAGTTCCAGCCCGACCTCGCGATCGGCACGACGCCGGTGGTGCAGGAGGCCAAGCAGCACCGCATCCCGGCGCTGTACTTCACGAACCTGATCTCGGCGCGTCCGCTGATGGGCGTGGCCGGTGCCGGCTCGCTGGCGCAGGTGATCAACGCGGCGATCGCGAACAAGGCGCGCTTCGACCAGATGTGCGAGTTCTTCGGCGACACCGGTATGGGCGACCGCGCCGGCGTGTGGGAAGACACCCCGACGATGCGCCCCGAGTTCCGCGCCGAGGTGCGCCGCCAGGCCGAGAAGGCCGCGAAGCGGCGTCAGGCCGAACAGATGATCTGACCGGAGACGACGAGATGTACGTCCTCGACCACGATCGTGCCGGCGGCTACTGGGGCGCCGTCTACGTCTTCACGGCCATCAAGGGCCTGCAGGTGGTGATCGACGGCCCGGTCGGCTGCGAGAACCTGCCGGTGACCTCGGTGCTGCACTACACCGACGCGCTGCCGCCGCACGAGTTGCCGATCGTCGTCACCGGGCTGGCCGAAGAGGAACTCGGCCGCGACGGCACGGAAGGCGCGATGAAGCGCGCGCACTCGGTGCTCGACCCGGACCTGCCGGCGGTCGTCGTCACCGGCTCGATCGCCGAGATGATCGGCGGCGGCGTGACGCCCGAAGGCACCAACCTGCTGCGCTTCCTGCCGCGCACGATCGACGAGGACCAGTGGCAGGCTGCCAACCGCGCGATGTACTGGCTGTGGACCGAGTACGGGCCCGGGCGCAAGGTGCCGCAGCGCGACCGTCAGCCCGGCGAGAAGCCGCGCGTGAACATCATCGGCCCCTGCTACGGCACGTTCAACATGCCGAGCGACCTGGCCGAGATCCGGCGCCTCGTCGAAGGCATCGGCTGCGAGATCAACATGGTGTTCCCGCTCGGCAGCCACCTGGCCGACGTCGCCAAGCTCGCGAACGCCGACGTCAACATCTGCATGTACCGCGAGTTCGGCCGCATGCTCTGCGAGGCGCTCGAGCGACCGTACCTGCAGGCGCCGATCGGGCTGCACAGCACGACGGCCTTCCTGCGCGAACTCGGCAAGCTCACCGGCCTCGACCCCGAGCCGTTCATCGAGCGCGAGAAGCACACCACGATCAAGCCGATCTGGGACCTGTGGCGCTCGGTGACGCAGGACTTCTTCGGCACCGCGAGCTTCGCGGTGGTGGCCAACGAGACCTACACGCGCGGCCTGCGCCACTTCCTGGAGGACGAGCTCGGACTGCCGTGCCACTTCGCGGTGCCGCGCAAGCCGGGCGAGAAGACGAACAACGCCGAGGTGCGCCAGCTCGTGCACGAGAAGGCGCCGCTCGTGATGTTCGGCAGCTACAACGAGCGCATGTACCTGGCCGAGCGCGGCAGCGGCGGCCGCCCGGGCATGAGCAGCGCGTACATCCCGGCGTCGTTCCCGGGCGCGATCATCCGCCGCGCCACCGGCACGCCGTTCATGGGCTACGCCGGCGCGACCTACGTCGTGCAGGAGTTCTGCAACGCCCTGTTCGACGCGCTGTTCCACATCCTGCCGCTGGGCACCGAGCTCGACCGCGTCGACGCGACGCCGGCGCGGCTCGGCGAGGGCCAGAGCAAGGCGTGGACCGCCGACGCGCAGCGCCTGCTCGCCGAGCTCGTGCAGCGCGAGCCGGTGCTGGTGCAGATCTCGGCCGCCAAGCGGCTGCGCGACCGCGCCGAGCGCGACGCGCAGCAGGCCGGCGAGGACACCGTCACCGCCGAACGCGTGGCGCGCGCGCAGCGCGCGCTGCAGGGACAGCCGGCGTGAACACGACGGCCCACGGACAAGACACAAGGATTGGCGCGGCTTCGGCCGCGGCAAGACCCCGGCGCGGGGGTTGCGCGCGAAAGAGGAGGGCCGCGAGGCCCGTTTGGAGGTAAGGAAATGGCTGACTCTCGAGAAGGCTCGCTGTCCGGGCTCACGGATGCCGAAGCCAAGGAGTTCCACGGCATCTTCATGACGAGCTTCATCGTCTTCACGGTGATCGCGGTGATCGCGCACTTCCTCGCCTGGCAGTGGCGGCCCTGGCTGCCCGGGCCCGGCGGCTATGCGTCGATCATCAACGATGCCAAGGACGTCGTCACGGCGTACCTGGCAGTGGCATTCACGGCTTAAGGAGGCACCGACATGTGGCGCGTTTGGACTCTTTTCGATCCGCGCAGGACGTTGATCGCCCTGTTCACCTTCCTGTTCGTGCTGGCTCTGATCATCCACTTCATCCTGTTGAGCACGAGCCGCTTCAACTGGCTGGAAGGCGCACCGGCGGCCAAGAAGACGGCCGAGGTGCAGACCACGACGCAGGTGGCTCAGCTGCCCAGCAGCAAGCCGTAGGCAGTCGACGGCAGGAGCGGCGGCGGGGCCCGGACCTGGCGTCCGGCTCCGCCCGCCGACGACAACGTACCGGCGGAGGCCGGCGCAGTACGGTCTCCTAGAACGGGGATGTGATCATGGCCATGCTCAGCTTTGAACGAAAGTACCGCGTACGCGGCGGCACCCTGATCGGAGGCGACCTGTTCGACTTCTGGGTCGGGCCGTTCTACGTGGGCTTCTTCGGTGTCACCACCATCTTCTTCTCGCTGGTGGGGACGCTGCTCATCGTCTGGGGCGCCTCGCAGGGGCCGACCTGGAACCTGTGGCAGATCAACATCGCCCCGCCCGACCTCAAATACGGGCTCGGCTTCGCCCCGCTGATGGAAGGCGGCCTGTGGCAGCTGATCACGGTGTGCGCGATCGGGGCCTTCGTGTCGTGGATGCTGCGCGAGGTCGAGATCTGCCGCAAGCTCGGCATGGGGCTGCACGTGCCGTTCGCGTTCGGCGTCGCGATCTTCGCGTACGTCACGCTGGTCGTGTTCCGCCCGGTGCTGCTGGGCGCCTGGGGTCACGGCTTCCCGTACGGGATCTTCAGCCACCTCGACTGGGTGTCGAACGTCGGCTACCAGTACCTGCACTTCCACTACAACCCGGCGCACATGCTGGCGATCACGTTCTTCTTCACCACGACGTTCGCGCTGTCGCTGCACGGCGGCCTGATCCTGTCGGTGACGAATCCGAAGAAGGGCGAGCCGCTGAAGAACGCCGAGCACGAGAACACCTTCTTCCGCGACGCGATCGGCTACTCGATCGGCGCGCTGGGCATCCACCGGCTCGGCCTGTTCCTGGCGCTGTCCGCCGGGTTCTGGAGCGCCGTGTGCATCATCATCAGTGGACCGTTCTGGACGCGCGGCTGGCCCGAGTGGTGGAACTGGTGGCTGAACCTGCCCATCTGGCAATGAGCCCGGCCCACACCTGAGGAGGAAGCGACATGGCTTTCGAGTACCAGAACATCTTCACCCGGGTCCAGGCCCACGCCCCGTCGTACATGGGCGTGCCGCACGACCGCGGACAGGCCGACCGCCTCGTCAAGCCGTTCCACCTGAAGCTGCTCGGCTTCTTCGGCGACGCGCAGGTCGGTCCGTTCTACCTCGGCTTCTACGGGCTGGCGTCGATCATCTGCGGGTTCATCGCGATCGAGATCATCGGCCTGAACATGCTGGCCTCGGTCAACTGGGATCCGCGCGAGTTCCTGCGCCAGCTGCCATGGCTGGCGCTCGAGCCGCCGCCGCCGGAGTACGGGCTGAGCCTGCCACCGTTGAACGAGGGCGGGTGGTGGCTGATGGCGGGCTTCTTCCTCACCGCGTCGATCATCCTGTGGTGGGTGCGCATGTACCGGCGCGCGCGCGCGCTCGGGCTGGGCACGCACATCGCGTGGGCCTTCGCCGCCGCGATCTGGCTGTACCTGGTGCTCGGGTTCATCCGCCCGCTGCTGATGGGCAGCTGGTCCGAGGCGGTGCCGTTCGGCATCTTCCCGCACCTGGACTGGACGGCCGCGTTCAGCATCCGCTACGGCAACCTCTTCTACAACCCGTTCCACGCGCTGTCGATCGCGTTCCTGTACGGCTCGACGCTGCTGTTCGCGATGCACGGCGCGACGATCCTGGCGGTGAGCCGCTTCGGCGGCGAGCGCGAGATCGAACACGTCGTCGATCGCGGCACGGCGCACGAGCGCGCGGCGCTGTTCTGGCGCTGGACGATGGGCTTCAACGCGACGGCCGAGTCGATCCACCGCTGGGCGCTGTGGTTCGCGGTGCTGTGCCCGCTGACCGGGGGCATCGGCATCCTGCTGACGGGCACCGTCGTCGACAACTGGTATCTGTGGGCCGTCAAGCACGGCGTCGCACCGATGTACCCGGCCGTGTGGCCGCCCGTTGCCGATCCTGCCCTGGGAGTGACGCCATGAACGAACGCGCCACCGAGTTTTTCGTGCGCACGACGCCCTGGTTGTTCGTGGCCGTCGGCGCGCTGATGCTCGCCGGCTGCGAGCGCCCGCCGATGGAGAGCCAGCAGACGGGCTTCCGCGGCGTTGCGATGGAGGAGGTCGTCAACCCGCGCATCGCCGCGTCCAAGGCCCAGGCCAACGTGGTGCCGGCGGCGATCCCGCCGGTGCCCAGCGACGGCCCGAAGGCCAAGGACATCTACCAGAACGTCCAGGTGCTCGGCGACCTGAGCGTCGGCGAGTTCACGCGCCTGATGGTGGCGATCAGCAACTGGGTCGCGCCCGAGCAGCAGTGTGCGTACTGCCACAAGGGCGACAACTTCGCCGCCGACGACCTGTATACCAAGGTCGTCTCGCGCAAGATGCTGCAGATGACGCAGCACATCAACGCGAACTGGACGCAGCACGTCGCCAACACCGGCGTCACCTGCTACACCTGCCATCGCGGCAAGCCGGTGCCCGAGAACGTCTGGTTCACGCTGGCGCCGTCGCCGCAGAACGCGCGCATGACGGGCAGCGACTTCGGGCAGAACAAGGCCGTGGCGGCGGTGGGCACGACGTCGATGCCGGCCGACCCGTTCAGGCCGTACCTGCTCGATGCGGAGGCGATCCGCATCATCGGCGGCACGGCCCTGCCCACCGGCAACGATTACAGCATCCAGCACACCGAGCGCACGTACGGGCTGATGATCCACATGTCGGAGGGCCTGGGCGTCAACTGCACGTACTGCCACAACTCGCGCTCGTTCTCGGAGTGGTCCGCCAGCCCGCCGCAGCGCCTGACGGCGTGGCACGGCATCCGCATGGCGCGCGAGCTCAACAACGAGTACATGGTGCCGCTGACCGACGTGTTTCCGGCCGATCGCCGCGGCGAGTTGGGCGACGTCGCGAAGGTCAACTGCGCGACCTGCCACAACGGGGTGAACAAGCCGCTGGGCGGCGTCAGCATGCTGAAGGATCACCCCGAGCTGATCGGCAGGAAGGCGCCCGCGACGACGGCCGGCGCCGGCATGCAGCCGGTGGTGACGAACCCCGCCGGCGGTGCGACGCTGTACTTCGCCGTCAACTCGGCGCAGCTCGACGCGCAGGCGGCGAAGGCGCTGAAGTCGCTGGCGCAGTCGGGTGGTGCGGGCGGGCGTTTCGTGATTTCGGGGTATCACTCGGCGTCGGGCACGCTGGCCCAGAACCAGGAGCTGGCCAAGCAGCGGGCCTTCGCGGTGCGCGACGCGCTGAAGTCGGCGGGCATCGACGAGCGGCGTATCGACCTGCGCAAGCCGCAGCAGACGTCGGCCAACGAGGCTGGCGAGAACGCCTCGGCGCGGCGCGTCGAGGTGGCGGTGTCGCGCTGACGACCACACGTCCTCGCGGTCCGCTCGCGTCGGGGCCCGCCGGCCAGGCGGGCCTTGCCGTTTCGTGCACGCCGGGGCGCGCGCCGTCGGGCGTCGGTGCACGTCACACCGGTGGTGTACCCTTGTGCTCGCGCGCGACGGTGCGCGCGTTGCCACCGCTCATTCGATGCGATGACCGACCCGACGCCGCCAGCCTCCACCGACACGACGAGTGCGGCTGACGAGGCGCCCTCCTCCGCCCCGCGCGAGGCGACGGAAGGCCCCTCGTGGGTGCGGCGTGCGGGACTCGGTGCCGTCGCGGTGGTCTCTCTGGTCTACGGCTACGACTTCGGCGATGGGCTGAGCGGTCCGTGGCTGGGCGTGCTCACGGCGGTCAGCATGGCCGTCTTCGCCGTGCTGCTGATCGATTCGCTGCTCGACCTCGCGGCGCGACGTCGGGCGCGATGACGGGCGTCACGGCGCGACACGGGACGGACGTGAAGCCGGTGCGACGCCCCGCGCCGGCCGCACGCTTCGGCCTTCGGCACCGGCGTGCCGGGCAGGTCGCCGACGACGCGGCGGCAGGCTAGGGCTTCGTCGGCCCCGCCTGCAGCGTGGCCGGCGGCGAGGGCTCCTCGCGCCGGCGGTCGCCGACGAGCGCGGCCATCGCGACGAGGGTGGCCACCAGCAGCCCGATCTCGATCAGGTAGACCGCCGTGTAGCCGGTGGCGGGATGCGCGAGCGACGGTCCGAACGCGCCCTTCGCCGCCAGCGCGCCGACGACGTCGCGCAGGATGCCCCCCAGCGCCACGGCGACGCCGGCGGCGGTTGCCTGCACGGCACCCCAGGCGCCGAGCGCCAATCCCACCTGCTCCTTCGGCGCGCGGTTCATCGTGATCGTCAGCGTGCCGTGGCCGAAGATGCCGCCGGCGAAGCCGATCAGCAGGACACCGAAGGCGAACACCCCAACCGACTGCAGCGTGGCGGCCAGGATCACCGCCGCGAACGCCGGAATGCCCAGCCACGCGCCGAGCGACGACATGCGCGCCGCGTCGGAGCCGCGCCCGAGCACGCGCGACGCCCAGCTGAACCCCACCAGGCCGCCGAGTGCCAGCGTGGCCGTCAGCCACGTCGTCTCGCCGACGTTCATGCCGAGCACCTGGCCGCCGTAGGGTTCGAGCAGAACGTCCTGCATCGCGAAGGCCATCGTGCCCAGCGCGATCGCCACGAGGCGGCGGCGGGCGCCGTCGCCTTCGATGTACGTGCCCCAGGCCTCGCGGAACGAGGGCTCCTTCGTGCGCTCGGCGAAGCGCCCACGCACGCGCGGCTCCTGCTTCCACAGCGCGATGCTGTTGAGCACCATCGTCGCCAGCGCCGCGGCCTGGATCACCTGCACGAGGCGTCCCGGCGTGAAGTCGCGCAGGTAGGCACCGAACAGGAACGCGCTGACGATGGTGCCCAGCAGCAGCATCACGTACATCAGCCCGACGACGCGCGGATGCGACTCCTTCGGCGCGAGGTCGGTGGCCAGCGCGAGGCCCGCGGTCTGCGTCGTGTGCAGGCCGGCGCCGACGGCCAGGAAGGCGAGGGCGGCGCCTAGCTGGCCGATCCACGCCGGCCACTGGCTGGCGTTGCCGGCGCCCGACAGCACGAGCAGCGCGAAGGGCATCACGGCCAGCCCGCCGAACTGGATCAGCGTGCCCATCCAGATGAAGGGCACGCGCCGCCAGCCCAGCGCCGAGCGGTGGTTGTCGGAGCGGAAGCCAACAAGGGCGCGGAACGGCGCGTAGAGAACCGGCAGCGCGACCATCAGCGCGACGAGCGAGGCGCTGACGCCGAGCTCGACGATCATCACGCGGTTGAGCGTGCCGACGAGCAGCACGAGCGCCATGCCGACCGACACCTGGAACAGCGACAGGCGCAGCAGGCGCGACAGCGGCAGTTCCGGCGTCGCGGCGTCGGCGAACGGAAGGAACGCGGGCCCGAACCTGGCCCAGCGGGACATCAGAGCGCGGCTGTAGCGGTTCACGAACGGCCCTCGATGCGCTGATCGATCGACCCCTGGGCTGGATCACCCCGCATCGCTGACGCGGGTGGCGTGCTCGGCAGCGCGGAGATCAGTGCCGTCGAGACGCAACCACCCGCAGGTCCTCCCGCCGGGCCAGGCCCGGCGGCCGGTGCGCAACGAAGTGGCTGCGGCCCGTGGCGGCGGTTACTGCTTCTCGACCGTCACGGAGGCGACGGGTGTCGGTGGTGACTCCACCTGCACCGCGGCGGACTTGGCCGACTTGCCTTCCCAGTAGGCCTTCATCCAGGTCGTGTTGGTCAGGATCGACGCGTGCACGAGCAGCGCGATCACGGCCACGCTGCCCAGGAACAGCGGCAGCCCCACCGTCGGCTTGACGACGCACCAGATTTTTCCGTAGATCATGTCAGTCCTCCGTGTCTACTTCAGCCACGGGCTGTAGATGAACGCCAGCAGGTGCGCCAGCGCGGCGAACAGACCGAAGATCTGCGTGCCCTGGATCACCTTGCTGTGTAGCTCTTCCGCTTCCTCTTCGGTCAGCCCCGTGGGCCAAACCCGTGTCGGATCCGATTTCAGTGCCATATGCCCTCCTGTCAGGAAGATCGAATCTGCGTGCGCAACCCGCACGCGGGTACTGCTCTACTGCCGATGGCACCGTTGGGGTACCACTACATGTAATGTGCGCATTACACGTGATCATGTCAAGACAGGATGACACCCGCTGCGCCCTGCGTTTGACGGCGCGCAACACCGGCGTGCAGGCGATCGATGCCCACGGCGCCGGTGCGGGCCGAGGCGCGCACCGGCGCGAGGCACGCGGGTGAGGGTGGCGGGTGTCGAAGGGGCGGCGGCGGCGGGGGACGGCCGGTCGGGGGTGACCCCGCGGTGGGGGCTCGGGACGGTCCGCGCGCCGAGCGGGGCGCGTCGGACGGGGGCGTGTGCGCCGAGGCTGGTGGCCTGCCCGGAGGGACTCGAACCCCCGACCTGCTGCTTAGAAGGCAGCTGCTCTATCCAGTTGAGCTACGGGCAGCCCCGACCTGCATTCTAGGAACCGCTGCCGCAGGGGCGGCTCAGCGCGCGCGGTACTGCGTCGAGCCGAACAGCGTCTCGCGCGCCTGGTCGTCGACCAGCGGCTTGCGCCGGTCGGCCAGCACCTCGACGCCGCGCTGCACGGCCGGGCGTGCAGCGATCTCGTCGAACCAGCCCTTCAGGTGCGGGTGGTCGTTCCAGTCGATGCCCTGGTTCTTCCACGAGCGCAGCCACGGGAAGATCGCGATGTCGGCGATCGTGTACTCGTCGCCCGCGATGTAGCGGTGCTTGGCGATCTGGCGGTTCATCACGCCGTACAGGCGCTTGGCCTCGTGGGTGTAGCGCTCGATCGCGTAGGGGATCTTCTCGGGCGCGTAGAGGCGGAAGTGGTGCGCCTGCCCGAGCATCGGCCCGACACCGCCCATCTGGAACATCAGCCACTGCAGCACCTCGTACCTGCCGCGCACGTCGGCGGGCAGGAACTTGCCGGTCTTGGCCGCGAGGTAAAGCAGGATCGCTCCCGACTCGAACAGCGAGATCGGCCGGCCGTCCGGCCCGTCGGGGTCGACGATGGCGGGGATCTTGTTGTTCGGGCTGATCGCGAGGAACTCGGGGGCGAACTGGTCGCCCGCGCCGATGTCGACGGCGTGCACGCGGTACGGCAGGCCGCACTCCTCGAGCATGATGTGAACCTTGTGGCCGTTGGGCGTGGCCCACGAATACACTTCGATCATCGGTGTCCTCTCGTCGCTCGGTGTCGTCGGGCTGGGGCCCGACTCTAGTGGATTGACGCCGAGCATGCTCGAATCGATCAGGCGCTGGCTGCCGCGCCGGGGCGGCGAGCGGTACCCCGAGCTCGCGCAGTGGGCCGCCGCCCGGGGCTGCAGCTACAAGGCGCGGGCCGACGGCGGCGGGGTGCTGATCGAGAGCATGGCGCCCGACGACGCCTGGCGTCTCGAGTGGGGGCCGAGCCAGCGCCCCTACATCGCGGGCCACGAGTTGCGGCTGCGCGCCGTGCTGGGTGCCGACGACGTGCTGCAGCTCGTCGTGCTGACGCGGCAGCTGATGCAGTCGCTCGAGACCGACATCTTCGAGCAGTACACCGAGGACTTGCGCACCCGCGCCGACACCGCGACGCCCGACGAGATGCGCTGGCTGGTGCTGTACCCGCAGCTGGCGGCGTCGGAACTCGGCGTGCTGCGCGACCACTTCGGCGCGGCGGGCCACCCGAAGGCGGCGCTGATGGGCTGGCTCGCCGGCGACCTGACCGACGCGCTGGCGATGGCCGCCACCGCCTGGCTGCGCGCCGACATGCCGCTGGCCCTCGTCGTGCAACGCGGTCGGCTGACGATGCGTGTGCCGCTGGCCAGGCCGAGCGCCGCGGCGTGCGACGACGCGCTCGCGCTGTTTCGCGTCGCGGCGCTCGAGGCGCGCGCCGTGCAAGACCGGTGGGCCCGCTCGGGCGCGACGCCGAGCACGCAGCCGAGCCTGTGGGCGCGCGCGGG
>JBBION010000047.1:0-14059 GCA_037443345.1 Rubrivivax sp.
CGACACGCTGGCCGCGATCGCCAAGTACGGCATCGAGAAGGACATCGGCTACATCTCGACCGGCGGCGGCGCGTTCCTCGAGGTGCTCGAGGGCAAGACGCTGCCGGCGTTCGAAATCCTGAGCCGACGCGCGGCGGCCTGACGGCCTGCTGCCGGCCGACCCTCCCGCTTCTCTACCCTCTACCGGCCCTCAACCGGGCGTCCGGGCATGTCGCGCGGCGAGCCGTGACGTCGGGCGCGCGGGGCTTGCCGGGGGGCTCGGGCCGGAGCGCGCCTCCGGCCGCGGCTGGTTGCCGCCGGTTACCGCAGCTCCCCGGCGGGCGAAGACTGCCGGCCGCCTGCCTTTTCCCGCTCAAGGATCGGCCGCCGCGGCCGATACCGACGCTGGCGTCCGCGTCGTCGGCGCCGGCGGTCGGCGTGGCCTGCAGGCGCCGACCGACTCCGCGCACGGGCCGTCGCGGCCCGGACCCTTTCATGCCGGCCGCGGTCGGCGGCGCGCAGGCCGCCGGCACGGGCCAAGGACTCCTTGCATGTGGAATCACCCCTTGTTCGCCCGCATCCGCTGGGCTCTCGTCGTCGTCACCGCCACGGCGCTGGTGCCGGCGCAGGCGCAGGACATCGTGGTCGGCCAGATCGGCCCGTTCACGGTGCTGCCGGTGCCCGACGCCAAGCAGGTCAACGAGGGCATCAAGGCGCACCTCGCGCAGGTCAACGCCGCCGGCGGTGTCGGCGGGCGTCGCGTCTCGCTGTTCGAGGTCGACGACAAGTGACACCTACGTCGCCGTGTTCAAGGAGGCGATGCAGCGCAAGCCGGTGGCCCTGCTGGCGCCGATCGGCTCGGCCGCGATCAAGCGCATGCTCGACGACAAGCTGCTCGACCAGCACGACGTCGTCGTGCTGAACGCGATTCCGGGCGCCCAGGCGCTGCGCGAGCCCGGCCACCCGCGCCTGTTCCACGTCCGCACGGGCGACCGGCGCCAGATCGAGAAGATCGTGGACCACGTGCAGACGCTCGGCCTCAAGCGCCTGGTCGTGCTGCACCAGGACATCCCGATGGGCACCTCGGGCTTCGCGATGACGCAGGAAGCCGCCCGCGCCGGGGGGCAGCTCGAGGTCAGCGGCGTCCAGGCCGCCGCCGACGAGGCCGCGCTGGCCGACGCGGCGAAGAAAGTCGCCGCCGCCGGCGCGACGCAGGCCGTGTTCCTCATCGGCGCGCCGCGCTTCTCGGCCGACGGCGTCGCGCAGCTGCGCAAGGCCGGCGTGTCGCGGCCCATCTTCACGCTGTCGTACGTGCCGGCAGGGCTGCTGGCCAAGGTCGTCGGCGAGGACGGCGCCCGGGGTGTGGGCATCACGCAGACCTTCCCCAACCCGATGGGCACGAACCTGCCGCTGCAGCGCGACTTCCGCGCCGCGATGAAGTCGGCGTTCCCGGCGGTCGAGGAGTACACCGCGTTCCACCTCGAGGGCTACATCACGGCACGCGTGCTGGTCGAGGCGCTCAAGCGCGGCGGCGAGGCGACGCCGGCGGGGCTGGCGCGCAGCCTGTCCGCGATGGGCGAGGTCGACCTCGGCGGCTACCGTGTGCGCTTCGACAAGGGCAACGTCGGCAGCCGCTACGTCGACATCGGCGTCGTCACCTACGGCGGCAAGCTGATCTACTGACCCTGGCGGGCCGCCGGCGCCGCCCGGCGCGCGGCCTGCGGCCGGCGAGATGGCCCCGGGCGTGACCTGACCCGGCGTACCGCCGTTCGGGCGTAACCTCGGCAGACTGCCGCCACCGCCGGAGTCGAGTCATGGACCAGCCCGAGAACGCCGCCTTGTCTGCCGCCGAGCAGGCGCTGCGCGACGCCGCGCTCGAGTACCACCGCACGCCCACGCGCGGCAAGGTCGCGGTCACGCCGACCAAGCCGCTGTCGAACCAGCGCGACCTGTCGCTCGCGTACTCGCCCGGCGTGGCTTACGCGTGCCTCGCGATCGCCGACGACCCGGCCGCCGCGGCCGAGTACACGTCGCGCGCGAACCTGGTCGGCGTCGTCACCAACGGCACCGCGGTGCTCGGGCTCGGCGACATCGGCCCGCTGGCCGGCAAGCCGGTGATGGAAGGCAAGGGCTGCCTGTTCAAGAAGTTCGCCGGCATCGACGTGTTCGACATCGAGCTCGCCGAGAAGGACCCCGACAAGCTGGTCGACATCATCGCCGCGCTCGAGCCCACGCTGGGCGGCATCAACCTCGAGGACATCAAGGCGCCCGAGTGCTTCGTCATCGAGCGCAAGCTGCGCGAGCGGATGAAGATCCCGGTGTTCCACGACGACCAGCACGGCACCGCGATCATCTCGGGCGCCGCGCTGCTCAACGGGCTGGAGTTGACGGGCAAGGACATCGGCCGCATCAAGCTCGCCGTCTCGGGCGCCGGCGCCGCGGCGATCGCCTGCCTGGACACGATGGTGGCGCTGGGCGTGCGGCGCGAGCACGTCTTCGTCGTCGACAGCAAGGGCGTGATCCAGTCCGAGCGCGACGACGTCCGGGCCGGCCGGCTCGACGAGAGCAAGCAGCGCTACTGCCAGGTCACGAGCGCGCGCACGCTGGCCGACGTGGTGCAGGGCGCCGACGTGTTCCTCGGCTGCTCCGCCGCCGGCGTGCTGACGCCCGAGATGGTCGCGACGATGGCGCCGCAGCCGATCATCCTCGCGCTCGCGAACCCCGAGCCCGAGATCCGGCCCGAGCTCGCGAAGGCCGCGCGCCCCGACTGCATCGTCGCCACCGGCCGCTCGGACTACCCGAACCAGGTCAACAACGTCCTGTGCTTCCCCTACATCTTCCGCGGTGCGCTCGACTGCGGCGCGACGAAGGTCACCGAGGCGATGAAGCTGGCCTGCGTGCGCGAGATCGCCGCGCTGGCCAAGGCCGAGACGAGCGACGAGGTCGCCGCCGCCTACGCCGGGCAGGACCTGAGCTTCGGCCCCGACTACCTGATCCCCAAGCCGTTCGACTCGCGGCTGATCCTGCGCATCGCGCCCGCGGTCGCGCAGGCGGCGGCCGCGTCGGGCGTGGCCACGCGGCCGATCGCCGACCTCGACGCGTACCGCCAGTCGCTGCAGCGCTACGTCTATCAGACCGGCATGGTGATGCGCCCGGTGTTCGCCGCCGCGAAGGCGCAACGCGCGCGCAACGCCGCGCGCGTGGTCTACGCCGACGGCGAGGACGAGCGCGTGCTGCGCGCGGTGCAGGTGGTGTGCGACGAGGGGCTCGCGCAGCCGATCCTTGTCGGCCGGCGCGCCGTCGTCGCGATGCGGCTCGAGCGCGCGGGCCTGCGGCTGAAGCCCGGCGTCGACTTCGAGCTGACCGACCCCGAGGACGACCCGCGCTACCGCGAGTACTGGGAGCTGTACCACGCGCTGATGAAGCGCGAGGGCGTCACGCCCGACGTCGCGAAGGCCGCGGTGCGGCGCTCGAACACGCTGATCAGCGCGCTGATGCTGCGCCGCGGCGAGGCCGACGCGATGCTCACCGGCCTCGTCGGCCGATTTGACGCGCATCTCGAGCACGTGCGCGACGTCATTGGGCTGCAACCGCAGGCGAAGACGTTCGCGACGATGAACGCGCTGCTGCTCGAGGGGCGCACGCTGTTCATTGCCGACACCTTCGTCAACGACGAGCCCGACGCCGGCCAGCTCGCCGAGATCGCGCGCATGGCCGCCGACGAGGTGCGCCGCTTCGGGCTGCCGCCGAAGGTCGCGTTCCTGTCGCACTCGTGCTTCGGCTCGTCCAAGCGACCCTCCGCCAGGCGCATGCGCGCGGCGGCGGAGCACTTCAAGTCGATCGCGCCCGACGTCGAGTGCGACGGCGAGATGCACGGCGACGCCGCGCTCGACCCGGCGATCCGCCGCCGCTTCGTCGCCGACTCGTCGCTCGCCGGCGAGGCCAACCTGCTCGTGCTGCCCAACCTCGACGCTGCGAACATCCTGTTCAACGTGCTGAAGACCACCGGCGGTCAGGGCGTGACGATCGGGCCGATCCTGCTCGGCGCCGCGAAGCCGGCGCACATCCTGACGCCGTCGGCGACGATGCGCCGCGTCGTCAACATGACGGCGCTCGTCGTCGCCGACGTCGCGGGCGCGCGCTGACGCCGGCGTGTCGCCGCCGCTCGCGATAATGGCCGCGCCTCCTGGAGTTTGCATGCCCCGCCAGACCAAGATCGTCGCCACCGTCGGCCCGGCGACGTCGTCGCCCGAGATGCTCGAGCGTCTGATCCGCGCCGGCGTCGACGTCGTGCGGCTGAACTTCTCGCACGGGGCCGCGGCCGACCACGTCGAGCGCGCGCGCGCGGTGCGCGAGGCGGCGCAGCGCGTGGGCCGCGAGGTCGCCGTCATGGCCGACCTGCAGGGCCCGAAGATCCGCGTCGGCAAGTTCGAAGGCGGGCAGACGGTCCTCGAGCCGGGGCAGCCCTTCGTGCTCGACGCGGGCCACACCGGGCTGGGCAACCACGAGCGCGTCGGCCTCGACTACAAGGAGCTGCCGCGCGACGTGCGCCCGGGTGACACGCTGCTGCTCAACGACGGTCTGCTCGTGCTCGAGGTCACCGCGGTGCGCGGCGAGGCGGTGCACACGGTGGTCAAGGTCGGCGGCGTGCTCGGCAACAGCAAGGGCATCAACAAGCAGGGCGGCGGGCTGACGGCGCCGGCGCTCACCGCCAAGGACATGGAGGACATCAAGACGGCGATGTCGTTCCAGTGCGAGTACGTCGCCGTCAGCTTCCCGAAGAGCGCGACCGACATGGAGATGGCGCGCCAGCTCGCCAACGTGGCCGGCGAGCCGTGGCGCCACAAGCCGGGGCTGATCGCCAAGATCGAGCGCAGCGAGGCGATCCCGCAGCTCGAGGCCATCCTGAAGGCCAGCGACGGCATCATGGTCGCGCGCGGCGACCTCGCGGTGGAGGTCGGCAACGCCGCGGTGCCCGCGCTGCAGAAGCGCATGATCAAGCTCGCGCGCGCGCACGACCGGGTCGTGATCACCGCGACCCAGATGATGGAGAGCATGATCGTCAACCCGGTGCCCACGCGCGCCGAGGTCAGCGACGTCGCCAACGCGGTGCACGACGGGACGGACGCCGTGATGCTCAGCGCCGAGACCGCGACCGGCAGGTACCCGGTCGAGACGGTCGAGACGATGGCCGCGATCTGCGAGGCCGCCGAGCGCGCCGAGGAGTACCGCCTCGTCGAGGCCGACTTCGCGAACCGCCGCTACGGCCGCATCGACCAGAGCATCGCGATGGGGGCCCTGTTCACCGCCTATCAGCTCGGCTGCAAGGCGATCCTCGCGCTCACGGAAAGCGGCTCGACGGCGCTGTGGATGAGCCGCCACCGCATCGACGTGCCGATCTACGGCGTGACGACGCAGATCGCGTCGCTGCGGCGCATGGCGCTGTACCGCAACGTGCGCCCGATCCTGATGACGGTGCACACCGACCGCGACGAGGCGCTGCACGACGCCGAGGCGCTGCTCGTCGAGCGCGGCGTGCTCAAGCCCGGCGACACCTACGCGATCACCTGCGGCGAGCCGATGGGCTACCCCGGCGGCACCAACATGCTCAAGGTCTGCCGCGTCGGCTGAGCGCGGCGGCGGTGAAATCCGGCCTGCCGGCCGCGTGTTTTTCCCCGGTTCGCCCGCCTCGGTGGCGATGCGATGATGCGGCCCAGGGTAATCGTCCCGCGCCGAGCACCGGGCCGACGGTCGACGCGGCGGCGACGAGCGCCATCGTGCCCCGGAGCCTGCAGTGACCGCCCCCGAGCCCCCGAGCTGCCCGACGCTCGACGATTTCGCGTCGTCGCCGCTGCCCGTCGTCGAGGTCGATCTCGACGCGGGCCGCCTCGTCGGCGGCAACGCCGCGGCCGCCGCGCTGCACGGCATGGCGGCCGACGCGCTGGCGGGGCGGTCGATCGCCGAGCTCTCGCGACCCGAGACCGCCGACCGGGCGGTGTTCGCCGAGCGTGCGCTCGGCGCCACGGGGGCGTTCGGCTGGCGCCACCGCCGCGCCGACGGCACGGCCTGGGACGCCGAGTGGCGCGCGATCCGGCTCGCGGCCACGCCGCCGCGGCGAGGGCTGTTCGCGCTCGCCGACGTCAGCGCGACGCGCCGTGCCGAGCAGGCGCTGCACCAGCGCTACGAACTCGCCGCGCGCATCGGGCACGCGGCGGCATGGGAGATCCGCCCCGTCGAGGGCCGCATCCTGTTCGACGCCAACCTGACGCGCCTGCTCGGCTACGAGGCGCACGAGCTGAGCGAGGACCTGGCCGACTGGGTCGGCACCGTGCCCGAGTGGGCGCGCGACCAGGTGGCCGCCGCGCTGCGGGCCGTGGCCGAGGGCCGCAGCGACCACTACACGCTCGAGCACCCCGTCGTGCGCAAGGACGGCACGCTCGGCTGGGTCTTCGTGCAGGGCGAGCGCGTCAGCGCGCCGGGCGAGACGCCGCTGCGCGTCGTCGGCTCGTCGGTCGACATCACGGCGCGCAAGCGCGTCGAGCGCCAGCTCGAGCTGACGCAGTTCGCCATCGACCACAGCCCCGACGCCGCGTTCTGGATCGACGGCCGTGGCCGCGTCGCGCGCTGCAACGAGCAGGCGTGCCGCAGCCTGGGTCTGCGTGACGACGAGCTGGTCGGGCGCCCGATCTGGAGCTTCGACCCCGACTTCAAGCCCGAGGACTGGGGGCCGCTGCTGCGGCGCCTGCAGCACGAGGGGGGCGTCGTGTTCGAGACCCGGCACCGCCGCGCCGATGGCTGCGTGTTCCCGGTCGAGATCACGGCCAGCCACATCCCGGTCGACGGGCAGTCGTACGGGTTCTGCTTCGCGCGCGACATCAGCGAGCGCAAGCGCGCCGAACAGGCGCTGCGCGAGGCCAACGAGGCGCTCGAGCAGCGCGTGCGCGAGCGCACCGCCGAGCTGGAGCGCCAGAGCCGGCGCACCGAGCTGATCCTGGCCGGCGCCAACGACGGCTTCTTCGCCGCCGACCCGGCGGGACGCATCCGCGACGCCAACCCCGCGTTCGCCCGGCTGCTCGGCTACACGCGCGACGAGTTGCTGCAGATGGCGATTCCCGACATCGAGGCCGCCGAGAGCCCCGTCGACGTCGCCGCGCACATCGAGAAGGTGCGCCGCGACGGCTTCGACCGCTTCGACACCCGTCACCGGCGCAAGGACGGCCGCGTCGTGCCGGTGGAGATCAGCGTCAGCCAGGTGCTGCTCGCCGGCGAGCCGCTGCTGTTCGCCTTCGTGCGCGACATCACGCAGCGGCTGGCGGTGCACCGGCAGCTCCAGGCGGCCAAGGAGGACGCCGAGCGCGCCAACCTGGCCAAGAGCGAGTTCCTGTCGCGCATGAGCCACGAGCTGCGCACGCCGCTGAACGCGATCCTCGGCTTCGGCCAGCTGCTCGGCCTGGGCGCGACGCGCGAGCAGTCGGCGCACGTGCGCGAGATCGTCGCGGCGGGGCGCCACCTGCTGACGCTGATCGACGAGGTGCTCGATCTCGCGCGTGTCGAGTCGGGGCACCTGAGCGTGAGCCCCGAGCCGGTGGCGCTGATGCCGTTGCTGCTGGAGTGCCTGAAGCTCGTGCGTCCGCAGGCCGACGCGCGAGGCGTGCGCCTGCTCGACCCGCCCGGGCAGTGCGCGGTGCACGTGCGCGCCGACCGCACGCGGCTCAAGCAGGTGCTGCTCAACCTGCTGTCCAACGCCGTCAAGTACAACCGCCCGCTCGGCTCGGTGAGCCTCGCGTGCGTGCACGAGCCCGGCGAGGGCGGCGGCCACGTCGGCATCCGCGTCAGCGACACCGGCCCCGGGCTGACCGCCGGGCAGTGCGCGCGGCTGTTCGTGCCGTTCGAGCGGCTCGACGCCGAGGCGCGCCAGATCCAGGGCACCGGCATCGGGCTGGCGCTGACCAAGCGTCTGGTCGAGTTGATGGGCGGCACCGTCGGCGTCGAGAGCACGCCCGGCGTCGGCACCACGTTTTGGGTGCGGCTCGCGGTGGCGAGCGCGCACGCCGGCGACCTGCCCGCCGAGGCGCTGCCGCCGCCGGCCGCAGGCGCCGACGGCACCGCGCAGCGCGAGGTGCTGTGCATCGAGGACAACCCGGCGAACCTGCGGCTGATCGAGGGCATCTTCGCGACGCGCCGCGACATCCGTCTGCTGACCGCGATCGCCCCCGGTCTCGGCCTCGAGCTGGCGCGCGTGCACCGCCCGGCGCTGATCCTGCTCGACATCGGGCTGCCGGACATGGACGGCTTCGCCGTGCTCGAGTGCCTGCGCCAGAGCGAGGTCACGCGCGCCATCCCCGTCGTCGCGGTGTCGGCCAACGCGATGCCGCGCGACCTCGAGCGCGCGAAGGCGGCCGGCTTCGACGGCTACCTGACCAAGCCGCTGGACATCGCGCAGCTGCTGCGCGTCGTCGACGCGATGCTGGGCGCCGTCGCGCGCTGAGCTCGCCCGCGCCCAGCCCCACGCCCACGCATTCGGCCGGCGTGCCGGTCGCGCCGCGCGGTCAGCCCGGGCGCGCCAGCCAGGCCCGCACCTCGGCCACGTGCTCGCCGACGGCCGCCAGCGCCTCGCGCAGGCGCGCTTCGGTGCAGCCGAGTTCGCGGCACCAGTACGCCAGCTCGGCAAGGTCCAGCGCGTGGATGCGGCCCGGGTCCAGCGGTTCGAACGGGGCGCGGTCGCGGTCCATGGCGGCGTCTCCTGCGGCGATTGCTGTCGACCGCCGCATCGTTGGGCGCCCGCACGCATCGGTGCGCGGTGCGTTCTTGCGCAAGGTCAAGACGCATCGCTGGGCGATGCCTAGACTGCCGGCGTGGTGGCGGTGAACCGGGTCGAACGGTGCCGCCGCCGGGGAGTCGATCCATGTTCAAACGCATCCTGGTGCCGGTCGACGGCAGCGACCTGTCGGGCCGCGCGATGGACGCCAGCCTCGAGCTGGCCAAGCCGCTGGGCGCCGTCGTCGTCGGGTTCGTCGCCGAGCCGACGCCGCCGCTGCCTTCGGTGGGCCGCGCGCCGGCCATCGTCGAGCACGAGACCGAGCTGCACGACCGGCGCACCGAAGCGCACGCGAAGCAGGTGCTCGCGCGGTTCGAGGAGCGCGCACGCGCGGCGGGCGTCGTGTTCGAGGGCCACCACGAGCAGGCGCCGCTGGTCGACCAGGCCATCGTCGACGCGGCGCAGGCCCGGGGCTGCGACCTGATCGTGATGGTCACGCACGGGCGCGGCGCGTTCGGCGAGTTCCTGTTCGGCTCGCACACGAAGGCGGTGCTCGCGCGCTCGCCGCTGCCGCTGCTCGTGCTGCACTGACGACGGCCGCGGCCGTGGCACGCTGGCTCGCGATGGAATGCGCGGCGCCGGGGCGGCCGCTGCAAGCCGTCTGGCGCAACGCGCTGCCGCGCCCCGGGCCGGGCCAGGTGCGGCTGCGCGTGGCCGCGTGCGGCGTGTGCCGCACCGACCTGCACCTGGTCGACGGCGACCTTGCGCATCCCGGGTGGCCGGTCGTGCCGGGGCACGAGATCGTCGGCCGCGTCGCCGAACTCGGCGACGGGGTCGACGCGGTCGCCGTCGGCGAGCGCGTCGGCGTGCCGTGGCTGGGCTGGACCTGCGGCACCTGCGAGCAATGCCGCGCCGGGCGCGAGAACCTGTGCCCGCACGCGAAGTTCACCGGCTGGCAGATCGACGGCGGCTATGCCGGGCAGGTCGTCGCCGACGCGCGCTACGTCTTCAAGCTGCCCGGGCGCTACCGCGACGACGAGGCCGCGCCGCTGCTGTGCGCCGGGCTGATCGGCCACCGCGCCTACGCGATGGCCGGCGACGCGCCGCGGCTGGGCCTCTACGGTTTCGGTGCCGCGGCGCACCTGATCGCGCAGGTCGCGGTCGCGCAGCAGCGCGAGGTCTACGCGTTCACGCGCTCCGGCGACACGACCGCGCAGCAGTTCGCGCGCGAACTGGGCGCCGTATGGGCCGGCGCGTCGGACGACGCGCTGCCGACGCTGCTCGACGCGGCGATCCTCTTCGCGCCGGTGGGCTCGCTCGTGCCCGTGGCGCTGCGCGCCGTGCGCGCCGGCGGCACCGTCGTGTGCGCCGGCATCCACATGAGCGACATCCCGTCGTTCCCGTACTCGATCCTGTGGGGCGAGCGGCGGCTGCTGTCCGTGGCCCACCTGACGCGTGCCGACGGCGACGCGTTCATGCGGCTCGCCGCCGAGATCCCGCTGCGCGTGCACACCGTGCCGTACGCGCTCGAAGACGCCAACCGCGCGCTCGACGACCTGCGCGCCGGGCGATTCGCCGGCGCGGCGGTGCTGCACCCGCCGCCGGCTTGACCGGCGTGCCGGGTTGACACGGCGAGTCCTCCCCGTCGGTGAAGGCACTGATCGAGGCCTACCCGGCACTGCACCATGCGCACGTCACGCTGGTGGGCGCCAGCGTCGCGCTGTTCACGCTGCGCGCGCTGGCGGTGCTGGCCGGCGCGCGCTGGCCGTTGGCGGCGCTGCCGCGCGTGGCCAGCGTGGTGATCGACACCGCGCTGTTTGGCGCCGGGGTGTCGATGTGGGTCGCGCTGCAACTCAACCCGCTGCGCGACCACTGGCTCGGCGTCAAGCTGGTGCTGCTCGTCGTCTACGTGGTGCTCGGCGGGTGGGCGCTGCGCCGCGCGCCGACGCGGCGGGCGAAGGCCGGCTTCCTCGTCGCCGCGCTCGCGGTGTTCGGCTTCATGGTCACGGTGGCCGTCGCCCACCACCCGCTCGGGCTGCTGCGGCCTTGACCCACGTCAGTGGGGGGTCCCGATCGACCACCGGCCGGACTTCCCGCGCGGCAGGGGCCGGCGTAGACTCGCCAGCTCCTGTATGAATCCTCAGTATCGAAAAGCCTTCACCGATTGAGTGGAGCCGGAGCACCGCCACGATGTCCCACACCGAATCGAAGCCCGCCGCCCGGCGGGCGGCCACCGCCGGCACGCTGGCGGGCCAGCCGATCAGCACCGAGGTGCTGATCGAGAAGTACGCCAAGGACGGCGAGCGCAGCGTCGACGAGGTGCGCCTGCGCGTGGCGCGCGCGCTGGCCGCCGTCGAGCCGGCCGAGCAGCGCGCGAAGTGGGAGCAGCGCTTCCTGCACGCGCAGCAGCTCGGCTTCGTGCCGGCCGGGCGCATCGCGTCGGCCGCCGGCACCGACCTGACGGCGACCCTCATCAACTGCTTCGTGCAGCCGGTGGGCGACTCGATCGCGCACGTCGAGGACGGCCACCCCGGCATCTACACCGCGCTGACCGAGGCCGCCGAGACGATGCGCCGCGGCGGCGGCGTGGGCTACGACTTCTCACGCATCCGGCCCAAGGGCGCGTGGGTCGGCAGCACGCGCAGCGCGGCGTCGGGGCCGGTGAGCTACATGCGCGTGTTCGACCGCAGTTGCGAGACGGTCGAGAGCGCCGGCAGCCGGCGCGGCGCGCAGATGGGCGTGCTGCGCTGCGACCACCCCGACGTCGAGGAGTTCATCCACGCCAAGGACGAAGGCGACCTGAGGAACTTCAACATCTCGGTCGGCGTCACCGATGCCTTCATGCAGGCCGTGCTCGCCGACGGCGAGGTCGAGCTGACGCACCGCGCCGAGCCCGGCCCAGTGCAAAAGGCCGAAGGCGCCTACCAGCGCGCCGACGGCCTGTGGGTCTACCGCAGGCTGCGCGCGCGCGAGCTGTGGGACCAGATCATGCGCTCGACCTACGACCACGCCGAGCCTGGCGTGCTGTTCCTCGACCGCATCAACGCCGACAACAACCTCGGCTACTGCGAGACGATCGCCGCGACCAACCCCTGCGCCGAGCAGCCGCTGCCGCCGTACGGCTGCTGCTGCCTCGGCTCGATCGACCTGACGCACTTCGTGCGCGATCCGTTCGAGGCGAACGCGCGCTTCGACGACGCCGGCTTCGCCGAAGTCGTGCGCGTGGCCGTGCGCATGCTCGACAACGTGCTCGACGTCACCGTGTGGCCGCTGCCGCAGCAGCAGGCCGAGGCGCAGGCCAAGCGCCGCATCGGCCTGGGCTTCACCGGGCTGGGCGACGCGCTGGTGATGCTCGGCCTGCGCTACGACGGCGAGCCGGCACGCGCGATGGCGCGGCGCATCAGCGAGGCGATGCGCGACACCGCCTACGCCGCGTCGGTCGACCTCGCCGTCGAGCGCGGCGCGTTCCCGCTGTTCAACCGCGACCTGTACCTCTCGGGCGGGCGCTTCGCGTCGCGGCTGCCGGCGGCGCTGAAGGAGCGCATCCGTGTGCACGGCATCCGCAACTCGCACCTGCTGTCGATCGCGCCCACCGGCACGATCAGCCTCGCGTTCGCCGACAACGCGAGCAACGGCATCGAGCCCGCGTTCAGCTGGACCTACACGCGCAAGAAGCGCGAGGCCGACGGCAGCTTCAAGGAGTACGCCGTCGAGGATCACGCGTGGCGGCTGTACCGGCACCTCAAGGGCCACGACGCGCCGCTGACCGACGCGTTCGTCACCGCGCTCGAGATGAGCGCGAAGGACCACGCGGCGATGGTCGCCGCGGTGGCCCCGTACATCGACACGTCGATCAGCAAGACGGTCAACGTCCCGGCCGACTACCCCTACGCCGACTTCCAAGACCTGTACCTGCAGGCCTGGCAGTCGGGGCTCAAGGGCCTGGCCACGTACCGGCCCAACAGCGTGCTCGGCGCCGTGCTCAGCGTCGACAGCACGCCCAAGCCGGCGCCGCTGTCGGCGCTCGCGGCCGAGGGTGCCGACGCGCGCCTGCGCGTCGACCGCCTGCCCGCACCGGTGCTCCAGTCGCTGCGCTGGCCGGGCCGCCCCGAGCTGCCCGGCGGCAACCCGGCGTGGAGCTTCATGATCCGCCACCTGCACGGCGAGTTCAGCCTGTTCGTCGGCGAGCTGCCCGCGGATCCGGGCCCCGACGGCGGATTGTTCGGCAAGACGGTGCCGTTCGAGGTGTGGGTCAACGGCGCCGAGCAGCCGCGCGGCCTCGCGGCGCTGGCCAAGACGCTGTCGATGGACATGCGCGCCAACGACGCGCAGTGGCTCAAGCTCAAGCTCGACGCGCTGGCCACCGTGGCCGAGGAGCGCGCGTTCGAGATGCCGTTCCCGCCGCACGGCGAGAAGCGCCTGTTCCCCGGCGTCGTGGCCGCGACGGCCGCGGTGATCCGCTGGCGCTGCGAGCAGCTTGGCGCGTTCGGGACGGCGGGCGACGGCGGGCCGACGCCGGTGCTCGATGCGATGTTCAGCCGCGACGAGCCGCGCACGACGGCCGACGGCACGCTCGCGTGGGCCGTCGACGTCGACAACCCGGCCACCGGCGAGGCATTCTCGCTCACGCTCAAGGAAGTCAGCCTGCCCGGCCCCGACGGCACGCGCGTCAGCCGGCCGTGTGCGATCGGCTTCTCGGGCAACTACCCGCGCGCGCTCGACGGGCTGGCGCGGCTGCTGTCGCTGGATATGCGCGTGATCGACCCGGCGTGGATCGGCATGAAGTTGCGCAAGCTGCTCAACGTCGGCGAGCCGCTGGGCCACTTCATGGCGCCGGTGCCCGGCGAGCGCCGCCAGCAGGTGTGGCCGAGCACGGTGGCGTACCTGGCGCGGCTCGTGATCCACCGCTACGCGATGCTCGGCGTGCTCGACGAGCAGGGTTTCCCGCTGCGCGAGATGGGCGTGCTCGAACGCCCGGCCGCGAAGGCGGCCGGCGCCGACGTCGTGCCCATGGCCGGCCGCCCGTGCCCCGAGTGCGGCAACGCGACGCTGATCCACAAGGACGGCTGCGACTTCTGCACCGCCTGCGGCTACGTCGGCCAGTGTGGCTGAGCGCCGCGGCTCCAGGCCCGCCTGCGCGGGCCTGGACGGCGCGACAGCCGGCCGCAGCCAAGGGGCCGAGCTCTGCGAGGCCCAGGGGGAGCGCCGCGGCCGAGTAGGGCCTGCGTCGGCCGGCAGAACTCACCCGCCTCCGACAGGCGTCACGAGCACTGAGGCATCATTGCCGCCGTCGCGGTGCGCCAGCGCGCATCGGACCGGCAC
>JBBION010000048.1:0-14047 GCA_037443345.1 Rubrivivax sp.
CAGGTGCAGAACCTGGAGTGACGGCGATGGACCCCTCCCCGAGCGAAACCCCGGGCAACTTGTTCGTCGTCGCCGCGCCCAGCGGCGCCGGCAAGTCGAGCCTGGTCAAGGCGCTGCTCGAGCTCGACGCGCACCTGTCGGTGTCGGTGTCGCACACGACGCGCGCGCCGCGCGGGCAGGAGCGCGACGGGCGCGAGTACCACTTCATCGACGAGGCGACCTTCCGCGGCATGGTCGGGCGCGGCGAGTTCTTCGAGTGGGCGCACGTGCACGGCAACCTGTACGGCACGTCGCGCGTCGAGCTGCAGCAGCGCCTGAAGGCCGGCGAGGACGTGATCCTCGAGATCGACTGGCAGGGCGCGCTGCAGATCAAGCAGCTGTTCGCGCACGCGGTGCTGATCTTCATCCTGCCGCCGGGCTGGGACGAGCTGCGCCAGCGCCTGCTGCGCCGCGGCGAGGACGGTGCCGACGTGATCGAGCAGCGCATGGCCAACGCGCGCACCGAAGTGGCGCAGGCCCGGCACTTCGACTATGTGATAATCAACGCCTTGTTCGAAACGGCGCTGTTCGACCTCAAGACGGTCGTGCACTCGCAGCGCCTCAAGTACGCGGCACAGAAGCGCAACAAGTCGCAGGTGTTCGCCGCGCTCGACCTGATCTGACACCGTCGCACCGCCATGGCCCGCATCACCGTCGAAGACTGCCTGCAGAAGATCCCGAACCGCTTCCAACTGGTGCTCGCGGCCACCTACCGCGCGCGCATGCTCAGCCAGGGTCACGCGCCGAAGATCGAGACCAAGAACAAGCCCGGCGTGACCGCGCTGCGCGAGGTCGCCGCCGGCGAGGTCGGCGTCGAGATGCTGCGCCGCGTGCCGATCTGAGCCACCGCGCGACCGATCCCCCGACGAGGGCGCCTGCGGGCGCCCTTCGCTTTTTTTCGGGCTGCCGCCGCCCGCCGACGGCGCGGTCTTGCACCAGACGAAGGCGCACGCCGCCGCAGCCTGCTAAATTGAGGCATGGGGATCCGGTCGCTGGCCGCCGAGTTGCTGCCCTCCGCGCTGACGGGACTGCCGCGGCTCGCGCTGGGCAAGACCGCCGAGCCTGCCGCCCCCGAGGCGGCGACCTTCGCAGCGCTGGCCGACAAGCTCGGCTACCTGAACAAGGCCGAGATCAAGCAGGTGCGCGAGGCCTACAAGTTCGCCGACGAGGCGCACCTGGGCCAGTTCCGCGCCAGCGGCGAGCCCTACATCACGCACCCGATCGCGGTCGCCGGCCTGTGCGCCGACTGGAAGCTCGACGCGCAGGCCATCATGGCCGCGCTGATGCACGACGCGATGGAGGACTGCGGCATCGGCAAGGCCGAGCTGATCGAGCGCTTCGGTGCGCCGACCGCCGAACTCGTCGACGGCCTGACCAAGCTCGACAAGCTGCAGTTCAACACGCGCGAGGAGACGCAGGCCGAGTCGTTCCGCAAGATGCTGCTGGCGATGGCGCGCGACGTGCGCGTGATCCTCGTCAAGCTCGCCGACCGGCTGCACAACATGCGCACGATGGCCGCGATGGCGCCGGCCAAGCGCGGGCGCATCGCGCGCGAGACGCTCGACATCTACGCGCCGATCGCGCACCGCCTGGGCCTGAACCAGACCTACCGCGAGCTGCAGGAGCTGTCGTTCGAGCACCTGCACCCGTGGCGCCACGCGGTGCTGTCGAAAGCGGTGCAGCGCTCGCGCGGCTACCGGCGCGACCTCGTCGAGCGCGTGCACAAGGACGTCGAGCGCGCCTTCGGTGCCGCGCGCCTGAAGGTGCAGATCGCCGGGCGCGAGAAGACGATCTATTCCATCTACCGCAAGATGCGCGAGAAGCACACCAGCTTCGCGCAGGTCAACGACATTTTCGGTTTTCGCATCGTCGTCGGCGAGCGGCTCGAGTGCTACACCGCGCTGGGCGTGCTGCACCAGCTGTACAAGCCGGTGCCCGGGCGCTTCAAGGACTACATCGCGATCCCGAAGGCCAACGGCTACCAGTCGCTGCACACGACGCTGGTCAGCCCGCTGGGCACCGCGGTCGAGTTCCAGGTGCGCACCGAGGCGATGCACGCGGTGGCCGAGGCCGGCATCGCCGCGCACTGGATGTACAAGACCAAGGACGTGCACGATCCGAAGGAGGCGCAGCGGCTGGGCACGATCTGGCTGCAAAGCCTGCTCGACATCCAGGACGAGACCCGCGACTCGGCCGAGTTCCTCGAGCACGTCAAGATCGACCTGTTCCCGGACGCGGTCTACGTCTTCACGCCGAAGAGCAAGATCCTGGCGCTGCCGCGCGGCGCGACGCCGGTGGACTTCGCCTATGCGATCCACTCCGACGTCGGCGACCACACGGTGGCGGCGAAGGTCAACGGCGAGGCGGTCGCGCTGCGCACCGAGCTCAAGAGCGGCGACGTCGTCGAGGTCGTCACCGCGCCCAACGCGAAGCCCAACCCCGGGTGGCTGAACTTCGTGCGCACCGGGCGTGCGCGCAGCAAGATCCGCCACCACCTGAAGAACATGGAGGCCGAGGAGTCGCGCACGCTGGGCGAGAAGCTGCTCGCGCAGGCGCTGCGCGCCGAAGGCCTGCCGATGCCGTCGGCCGACCCGGCCGACGAGGACGCCGCGGCGCTGTGGCAGCAGGTCGCGCGCTGGAGTGGCAACCGCCACCGCGCCGAGCTGATGGCCGACATCGGCCAGGGCCGCAAGATCGCGACCATCGTCGCCAAGCGCGTCGCGCAGCTGCTGGCCGAGCGCGGCGCGCGTCCCGACGCCGTGACGCTGACGCTGGGCCGCTACGGGGCCGACGACAACACGCCGGTGCAGGGGCTGGTGACGATCGACGGCAGCGAGGGCGCGTCGGTGCAGATGGCGACCTGCTGCCGTCCGATCCCGGGCGACGCCATCGTCGGCTACCTCGGCCGCGGCGAGGGTCTGACGGTGCACACCTCCGAGTGCAGCGTCGCGCGGCGGCTGAAGGAACGCGACAGCGAGCGCTGGCTGCCCGTCGAGTGGTCCGAGGAGCCGACGCGTGCCTTCGAGACCGGCGTGCAGGTGCTCGTCGAGAACGGCAAGGGCGTGCTCGCCCGCGTGGCGGCCGCGATCAGCGGCGCCGAGGCCGACATCACCCACATCGCGATGGGCGAGGAGAAGGCCGGCGAGACCGTCGAGCTCAAGCTGCTGCTCTCGGTGCGCGACCGCCTGCACCTCGCCGACGTGCTGCGCGCGCTCAAGCGCGCGCCGGCGGTGCTGCGGGTGCAGCGCGTGAAGCCCTGAGGCGACGGCGCGCCGGTGCCCGACGGTCGTCGTGACCGTCGGGCGTCGCCGACCTCAGCGACGGTGCGCGACCAGCAGGGCGCGCAGGTCGTTCAACGGGTGCAGCGCCACCTCGAAGCCGGCCTCCTCGAGCCGCGCGCGGCAGGTGGAGAAGTCGGGGCGGCCCAGGTCATGATGGATTTCCCCGACGAAAGCGTCGACCTGGGTCACGATCTCGGTGCTCGCCTGCTCGAACATCTCGAACTCGGCGCCCTCGATATTGACCTTCACGAGTCGGCGGCGTGCCGGCCCGGCCACCTGCAGCGCCGACGCCAGCGACAGAACCTCGATCTCGGCGCTGCGCCCGGTCAGGCGGTTCCACTCGCCACCGCCCTCGACGATCGTGTGGCCCCAATTCTCGTCGGACTCGTACAGTCGCACCGTGCCATCGACACCGCCGATGCCGCAGCCGCTGAACACGATCCGGTCGTCGAGTCCGTTCAGCACCGCGGTGGCACGCGACAGGCGCAGCGAGTCGGCGTCGGGCTCGAAGCAGGCGGCCCGGCAGCCGAAGCGCCGCACCAGCGGCAGCGCGAACGAGCCGACGTGCGAGCCGAAGTCCAATGCCAGGTCCTCGGGCGTCCAGTCGAAGGCCAGCGCCGTGGACATGAACACCGAGCCGAGCAGCCAGTCCAGGCTCGGCAGGTCCACCGTGCCGCTGCGCAGGATGAAATCCACGTCCATCCGGCGAACAATTTCGTGCATTGCGCCCCCCACCGCTGCCGCACGCCGCGGCGCACGCCCCGGCGGCATGCCTGGGGCACCAAGGGTAGCAGAGCCGGCGTGCGCGGCGCGCTCAGCGCGCCGGCGCCGGGTACTCGACGCGCAGCACCTCGAGCGTCTCGACGCCGCCCGGCGTCGCCAGCTGCACCTCGTCGCCCTCGCGCGCCTTCAGCAGCGCGCGCGCGATCGGCGCGATCCAGCTCACTTCGCCTTTGAGGCTGTCGGCCTCGTCGATGCCCTTGATCGTGATCGTGCGCTCGCCGCCCTTGGCGGTCGCGTAGGTCACCGTCGCGCCGAAGAAGATCCGGTCGCTGCCGTGGTGCGCCGACGGGTCGGCGACCTCGGCGATGTCGAGCCGCTTCGTCAGGAAGCGGATGCGGCGGTCGATCTCGCGCAGCCGCTTCTTGCCGTACAGGTAGTCGCCGTTCTCGCTGCGGTCGCCGTTCTTCGCCGCCCACGCGACGACCTCGACGACCTTGGGCCGCTCGACGTCGAGCAGGTTCAGCAGTTCGGCGCGCAGCGCCGTGTAGCCCTGCGGCGTGATGTAGTTCTTGCCGCCCGCCGGCAGCGGCGGCAGGCCGACGTCGTCGTCCTCGTCCTGCGACGCGTCGGCTTCCTTCGTGAAGGCCTTGCTCATGCCCTGAATTGTGGCGGCGCGAGCCGCCGCTTCAAGCCCGCGACTTCAGCAACTCGCGGGCGATGATGAGCTGCTGCACCTCGGTGGCGCCCTCGTAGATGCGCAGCGCGCGGATCTCGCGGTACAGCCGCTCGACCGTCTGGCCGTGCGTGACGCCGAGGCCACCCCACATCTGCAGCGCCGCGTCGATGACCTCCTGCGCGCCTTCGGTGGCGGCCAGCTTGGCCATCGCCGCCTCCTTCGTCACGCCGCGGCCCCGGTCGCGCTGCCACGCGGCGCGGTAGGTCAGCAGCGACGCGCTGTCGATCGTCGTCGCCATCTGTGCCAGCTTCGCCTGCGTAAGCTGGAAGTCGGCGAGCGTCTGGCCGAACATCCTGCGCGTCGTCGCGCGCGCGAGCGCCTCGTCGAGCGCACGGCGCGCGAAACCGAGCGCCGCCGCCGCGACCGACGTGCGGAACACGTCGAGCGTGCGCATCGCGATCTTGAAGCCCTCGCCGGCCGCCCCGATGCGGTGGGCCAGCGGCACGCGACACTTCGTGAAGCGCAGCCGCGCCAGCGGGTGCGGCGCGATGACGTCGATGCGCTCGGCGATCTCGAAGCCCGGCGTGCCCGCCTCGACGAGGAAGGCCGAGATGCCTCGCGCGCCGGGCGCTTCGCCGGTGCGCGCGAACACGACGTAGACGTCGGCGATGCCGCCGTTGCTGATCCACGTCTTCTCGCCGTCGAGGATCGCCACGTCGCCTTCGACCCGCGCGGCGCACTGCATCGCCGCCACATCGGAACCGGCGTCGGGCTCCGACAGTGCGAAGGCCGCGATCGCCTCGCCGCGCGCCACCCGCGGCAGCACGCGCGCGCGCTGCCCCGGCGTGCCGGCGAGCGAGACCGCGCCCGAGCCGAGCCCCTGCATCGCGAACGCGAAGTCGGCCAGCCCGTCGTGGCGCGCCAGCGTGTCGCGGATCAGGCAGATCGAGCGCGTGTCGATCGCCTCGCCGGCGCCGCCGTGCGCGGTGCCGGCCACGGCGTAGCACAGCCAGCCGGCGTCACCGAGCGCACGCACGAGCGCGCGGCAGGTCGCGTCGACGTCGGCGCCGTGGTCGACACGCAGGTGCGCCTCGCACCACGCGTCGAGCTCGCGCGCCAGCGTGCGGTGGCGCTCGCCGAAGAACGGCCACGCGAGGTCGTCGTGCAGGCTCATCGCGCCGCCTTTCAGTCGCCCTGGAACACCGGCTTCTGCTTCGCCGCGAAGGCGCGGTACGCGCGGCCGAAGTCCTCGGTCAGCATGCAGATCGCCTGCGCCTGCGCCTCAGCCTCGATCGCGGCGTCGATGCCCATGTCCCACTCCTGGTGCAGCATCGTCTTCGTGATGCCGTTGGCGAAGGTCGGCCCGTGCGCCAGCTCGTGCGCGAGCGCGTGCGCGTCGCGCAGCAGGTCTTCGGGGGCGCACAGTCGGTTGAAGAAGCCCCAGTGGTGCGCTTCGTCGCCGGGCAGCACGCGGCCGGTGTAGAGCAGCTCGCTGGCGCGCCCCTGGCCGACGATGCGCGGCAGCAGCGCGCACGCCCCCATGTCGCAGCCCGCGAGCCCGACCCGGTTGAACAGGAACGCCGTCTTGCTGCGCGGCGTGCCGAAGCGCAGGTCGGACGCCATCGCGAGGATCGCGCCGGCGCCGGCGCACACGCCGTCGACCGCGGCGACGACGGGCTGCGGGCAGTGGCGCATCGCCTTGACGACGTCGCCCGTCATGCGCGTGAACATCAGCAGCTCGGGCGCCGGCAGGCCGATCAGCGGGCCGATGATCTCGTTCACGTCGCCGCCGGAGCAGAAGTTGTCGCCGGCGCCGGTGAGCACGATCGCGTGCACGTCGCTGGCGTGGCGCAGGCGGGCGAACAGGTCGCGCAGCTCGGCATAGCTGTCGAAGGTCAGCGGGTTCTTGCGGTCGGGTCGGTTCAGCGTGACCGTGCCGATGCGCTCGGACAGCGTCCATTCGAAGTGCGTCGCGCGCCAGTCGCCGAGCGGGCGGCGGTTGCCGGCGGCCAGCGCCGGGTCGAGCGGCTTGCGGTCAGTCATCGGTGGGCTCCTCGTGGTGCAGGCCGAGCCGCAGCCGGCCCAGCAGGTCGTGCAGCTGGTGCTGGGCGCGGTCGTCCAGCGGCGCGAGCAGCTCGACGACCCAGGCCTCGTGCTCGCGCGCCATCGACTCGAACGAGCGCCGCCCCTCGGGCGTCAGCGCGACGCGCCACGAGCGGCGGTCGTCGGGGTCGCTCTCGCGCCTGACGTAGCCGTCCTTCTCGAGCTCGTCGGTCAGCCCGGTGACGTTGCCACCGGTGACCATCAGGTACTTCGACAGCGCGTTCATGCGCAGCCCCCGCGGGTGGCGGTGCAGCTGCGCGAGGTAGTCGAAGCGCGCGAGCGTGATGCCGAAGCGCGCACGCAGCCGCTGGCGGATCTCGCGCTCGATGTCGGTGCTGCACGCCAGCAACCGCAACCACAACCGCAGCGCGACGTGATCGTCGTGCGCGGCGCGCGCCTCGGCGCCGATCCGGTCGTCGGCCAGGCGCAGTGCGGGGGTGCGCCGGCTCACGCCGGCTCCTTGAACGCCGGGGCCGCGGCCTGCGCCTTCTCGCGCGCGAACAGGCTCTCCATCTGGCCCTTGCCCGAGAGGTAGGGCTTCGGCCACGCGACGCCGGTCCAGCCGATCCTGGCCGCCTCGGTGAGCGTCCACGCCGGGTTCGCCAGGTGCGGGCGCGCGACGGCGCACAGGTCGGCGCGCCCGGCCGCGACGATGCTGTTGACGTGGTCGGCCTCGCTGATCGCGCCCACCGCGATCGTCGCGATGCCGGCCTCGTTGCGGATGCGGTCGGCGAACGGTGTCTGGTACATGCGCCCGTAGACCGGCTTCTGCTTCGCGCTGACCTGCCCGCTGGAGCAGTCGATCAGGTCCGCGCCGGCCGCCTTGAACGCCTTCGCGATCTCGACCGCGTCGTCGGGCGTGATGCCGCCGGGCACCCAGTCGTGCGCCGAGATGCGCACCGAGATCGGCAGGTGCTGCGGCCACACGGCGCGCACCGCGCGGAAGACTTCCAGCGGGAAGCGCAGGCGGTTCCCGAGGCTGCCGCCGTACTCGTCGTCGCGCCGGTTGGTCAGCGGCGAGATGAAGCTCGACAGCAGGTAGCCGTGCGCGCAGTGCAGCTCGAGCCAGTCGGCCCCGGCCTCGGCGGCGCCTTCTGCCGCGCGCGCGAACTGCGTCGTCACGCGGTCCATGTCGGCGCGCGTCATGCCGCGGCTGATCGCGCTGACGCCGTCGAGGTACTGCTGCGGCGACGCGGAGACGAGTTCCCAGTTGCCGTCGGCCAGCGGATGATCGGCGCCGGCGCCGAGCCACGGCGCGTTCGTGGAGCCCTTCGCGCCGCTGTGACCGATCTGGATGCCGAACTTCGCGTCGCTGTGCGTGTGGACGAAGTCCGCGATACGCTTCCAGGCCCGCACCTGCTCGGCGGTGTACAGCCCCGGGCAGCCGGGTGTGATGCGGCCCTCGGGGCTGACGCAGGTCATCTCTGCGAACACGAGGCCGGCGCCGCCGAGCGCGCGCGCGCCCAGGTGCACGAGGTGGAAGTCGCCGGGCACGCCGTCGACGGCCGAGTACTGGGCCATCGGGCTGACGACGACGCGGTTCTTCAGCGTCACGCCGCGCACCGTGTATGGCGTGAACATCGGCGGCGGTGGGCGCACGCCCTCGGGCACTTCGAGGCCCGAGCCCGTCGCGAACCAGCGCTCGAAGCCCTCGAGCCAGCGTGCGTCGCGCAGGCGCAGGTTCTCGTGGCTGATGCGCTGGCTGCGCGTGAGCATCGAGTACATGAACTGCTCGGGCGGGAGCGTGTCGGCGTAGCGGCGGCCGACCACCTCGAACCACTCCATCGCGTTCCACGCCGCGTTCTGCAGCCGCAGCACGTCGACCTCGCGCAGCGCCTGGTAGCGCTCGAGCACCTCGGCGATGCGCGCCGGGTCGTGGCCGGCGGCGTCGAACTGCGCCGTCAGCTCGATCGCGTCCTCGATCGCGAGCTTGGTGCCCGAGCCGATCGCGAAATGCGCCGTGTGCACCGCGTCGCCCATCAGCACTACCGGCTGACGGCCGTTGTGGTGCCACCAGCGCCCGCACCTGACGCGCTGGAAGTTGAGCCACGCGCTGCCGCGCAAGTGGCGCGCGTTGCTCATCAGGGCCTCGCCGCGCAGGTTGGCGGCGAACAGCTGCTCGCAGAACGTGATCGACTGCGCCGGGTCGGCCTGGTCGAGGCCGTGCGCCTTCCAGACGTCCTCGGGGCACTCGACGATGAAGGTGCTGGTCGTCTCGTCGAACTTGTAGATGTGCGCTTGGAACCAGCCGTGCTGCGTCTTCTCGAACAGGAACGTGAAGGCGTCGTACAGACGCTTGGTGCCGAGCCAGATGTAGCGGTTCGGCCGCGTGACGATGTCGGGCCTGAAGACGTCGGCGTACTTCGTGCGGACCTTCGAGTTGATGCCGTCGCTGGCGACGATGAGGTCGGCGTCGGGGAAGTCGGCGTCGCTGTCGACGTCGGTCTCGAAGCGCAGTTCGACACCGAGCGCCTCGCAACGCGCCTGCAGGATGTTGAGCAGCTTCTTGCGCCCGATGCCGACGAAGCCGTGGCCGCCGGAGCGGATCACGCGGCCCTTGAAGTGCAGCTCGATGTCGTCCCAGTGGTTGAACGCCTGCTGGATCTCGCGCGCCGTCTCGGGGTCCCAGCGGCGCATGTGCTCCATCGTCGCGTCGGAGAACACCACCCCCCACCCGAACGTGTCGTAGGGCCGGTTGCGTTCGACGACGACGATCTCGTGCGCCGGGTGGCGCTGCTTTATCAGCAGCCCGAAGTACAGCCCGGCGGGGCCGCCGCCGATGCAGACGATCTTCATGCCGGTCTCCTGGGCGCTTCGGTGCCGCGACCGCGCACCGAATTACTTTAGTTGTCAATAGTTTACCTGTGCCCTGAATTTCGGCAAGGGCCGGGCACGAAAAAGGCGCCCCGCGGGGCGCCTCGTCGTCCGTGTCGGCCGGCGTTCACATGCCGTTGGGCGTCAGCAGCCGCATCGCCTGCTGCTCCTGGCGCTCGGCGGTCTGCAGCATCTTCATCTGGTGCTCGAACTGGCGCGCCGCGGTGATCATCGCGACCATCGTCTCGACGGCGCTGACGTTGCTGCCCTCGAGAGCACCGTCCTGCACGCGCGCGTTGGCGTCGGCGGGCAGCTCGCCGTCGGCGGCACGGAACAGGCCGTCGGTGCCGCGCTGCAGCGGCGCCTCGGGCGTGACGAGCTTCAGCCGCCCGACGACGGCGCTCGTGCCGTCGTCGCGGCTCGCGCTGACGGTGCCGTCGGGCGCGACCGACGCGCGCGTGCCCGCCGGCACCGTGATCGGCCCGCCGTCGCCGACGACCTGCAGCCCGTTCTTCGTCACCAGGTTGCCCTCGGCGTCGAGGTCGAGCGCGCCGGCGCGCGTGTACGCCTCGGTGCCGTCGAGCGCCTGCACCGCGAGCCACGCGTTGCCCTTCATCGCGACGTCGAGCGGCCGCCCCGTGGGCTGCACCGCGCCGGGGTCGGGGTTGTAGCCCACCGTCGACTCGAGCGCGTAGACGCGCGTGCTGGCGCCGTCGCCACGCACCGGCACCGCGCGGAACGCCGCCAGCTCGGCGCGGAAGCCCGTCGTCGACACGTTGGCCAGGTTGTGCGAGAGCACCTCCTGGCGCTGCATCGTCGCCTTCGCGCCCGCCATCGCGAGGTAGATCATGCGGTCCATCGTGCGCTCCCCGCCGCCTCAGCGCTGCCCGCGGCCGTCAGCGCAGGTTGACGATGGACTGCATCGCCTGGTCCATCGTCTTGATCGTCTGCGCGTTGGCCTGGTACATGCGCTGCGCGGTGATCATCTTGACCAGTTCGGCCGTCAGGTCGACGTTGGACTCCTCGAGCGCACCGGCCTGCAGCACGCCCATGTTGCCCTCGCCCGGCACGCCGACGATGGGGTCGCCCGACGTGAAGGTGCGCGCCCACACGTTGTTGCCCATCGGCTGCAGGCCCTGCGGGTTGCGGAACGACGCCAGCTCGATCTGGCCCGCCGGCTGGCTCTGGCCGTTGCTGTAGCGCGCCATGACGATGCCGTTGGGCTCGATCGTGATGCCCGACAGCTGACCTGGTGCGTAGCCGTCCTGCGTCATGTTCGTGACGCCGAACGCGGCGCCGTACTGCGTCGCGCGGCCGAGGTTGAGCATCGGCGTGATCGGTGTCGTCAGCGCGCCGGCGCGGTTCGTCGTCACCGGGATGTTCAGCGGCACCGGATCGGCCGGCAGCACCGTCGGCGACGTGCCGTTGACCGGGAACACGAGCTGCGCCACCGCCTGCGGGTCGGTAGGATCAGGGCTGTTCAGCGGTGTCCCGTTGGCGGTGACGAACACGTTCCAGCGCGTCACGCCGACCGGGTCGGCCGGCACGATGGTCGCGGGGTCGGCCTTCTGGAAGTAGTAGGTCAGCGCGATGTCCTGGCCGAGCTGGTCGTACACCGTCAGCGACGTCGCGTTGTTGTACGTCGTCGGGTCGCTGAAGTTGACCGCCGGCGCCGTGGCCACCGGGCCGGCGCGCGAGTCGAGGTTGAACTCGACGGTGATGTTGCTCGTGAACTGCGGGTTGATGCCGGCGGTGGGCAGCTGCAGCGGCACCGCGGCGCCGGGCATGATCGCGCCGGTGCCGTCGGCCGGGTAGCCCATCAGCTGCAGGCCCTGGTTGTTGACGAGGAAGCCCTCGCGGTCGACCTTGAACTGGCCGTTGCGGCTGTACATCACCGGGTTGACGCCGTCGGTGACCTGGAAGAAGCCGGCGCCGTTGATCGCGAGGTCCATCGCGTTCTCGGTCACGCTGATGTTGCCCTGCGTGAACTGCTGCGCCACCGCGGCGAGGTTGACGCCGATGCCGATCGAGTTCGCGCCGGCGCCGTTGAGCGCGGCGGCGTACATGTCGGAGAACTCGGCGCGCGAGGCCTTGAAGCCGAACGTGCTCGCGTTGGCGACGTTGTTGCCGATGATCTCGAGGTTCTTGCTCGTCGCGTTCAGGCCCGACAGGCCCTGCTGGAATGCCATGGAACGTCCTTTCGCGGGAAAGCGCTTCGGTGTTTCGGGTCAGTTGAACGCCTTGACGGCGGCGTAGGGCACGCTGCCGGCGTGGCGCAGCTCGAGCGTCAGCACGTCGCCGGCGACGACGGCGTCGACGCGGTCGCGCATCAGCGGGGTGGCGGCCACCGCGGTGGTGCCGCTCTTGGCCACGACGCGGAAGCGCTCGCCGAGCGCGGCATCGACGCCGGCGGCGGGGATCCACTCGAAGCCGTGGCGGCCGCCGCCCTGCGCGCCGAGGTCGACGGTGTCGATCACGAGGCCGGCGCGGCTGAGGATCTCGACGCGCACGCGGTCGGCCGCCGAGGCGAGCTCGAAGCCGCCCTGCACGAGCCCCGCGTCGTTGGCCGAAAGCACGTTGCCCTCGACGACGACGTCGCGCCCCACGAGCGAGGCGCCCTGCAGCGCCTGCATCTGCGCGAAGTGGCCCGACAGCGACTCGACCGTCGTGTTCAGCCGCTCGACGCCGGCCACCGTCTGGATCTGCGCCATCTGGCTGGTGACCTGCGCGTTGTCGAGCGGGTTCAGCGGGTCCTGGTTCTTCATCTGCGCGACCAGCAGCTTCAGGAACCGGTCCTGCGCGTCGACGTCGCTGCGCGACGTCGTGGCCGTGCCCGTCGAGGCGGCGGTCGCGGTGGCGAGGGCGTCGATCGCGGCCATCGCGTCACTGGCCCATCTGCAGCGTGCGCGTGAGCAGCTGCTTGGTGGTGTTCATGACCTCGACGTTGTTCTGGTACGAACGCGACGCCGAGATCATGTTGACCATCTCCTCGACGGCGTTGACGTTGCTGTAGGTCACGTAGCCCTCGGCGTCGGCGCCCGGATGCTTCGGGTCGTGCACGCGGCGCCCCGGCGTGACGTCCTCGCGCACCGTGCTCACGCGCACGCCGGCATTGCCGGTGTCGCCGAAGAAGTGCGTCGCGAAGGTGACCTGGCGCGCCTTGTAGGCCTGGCCGTCGGGGCCGGCCACGGTGTCGGCGTTCGCGAGGTTGGAGGCGACGACGTTGAGACGCTGGCTCTGCGCGCTGACCGCGCTGCCGGCGACGCTGAAGATGTTCATCAGGCTCATGCGGGACTCCTTGCCGGCTCAGCGGCTCACTGGCTCTGGCCCTTGATCGCGTCGAGCATCGTGCGCACGCTGCCGTTGATGAAGCGCAGCGTGGCCTCGTACTTGACGGCGTTGTCGGCGAACGAGGCGCGCTCGCGGTCCATGTCGACGGTGTTGCCGTCGAGGCTGGTCTGGCTCGCGGCGGCCCAGCGCAGGTGGCGCTCGCCGGCGAGGCTGGCGGTGGGCGCGAGGTGGCCGGCGGCCGTGCGCGCCATCGCGCCGGCCGGCGCGGCGCCGGCGGGCAACGCGGTCGCTTCGCGCAGCGCCTGCGCGAAGTCCATCTCACGCGCCTGGTAGCCCGGCGTGTCGGCGTTGGCGATGTTGCTGGCGATCAGCCGCTGGCGCTCGGCGCGCAGCAGCAGCGCCTGCGACTGGAAATCGAGCACCTGACCGAGGCGTTGCAGCATGGCTGGACGGGAGGCTCCCGCGGCGAGTGGACTGCGGGTCATTGTGGGCAGCGCCCTGGGCGGCTTGACCCGGATAAGGGCGGGCGCGGGCGGCCAATTCCGGGCGTCACGCCGGCGCCGGCGCCCTACATTGGCGGGCGTGGAAGTCCATCGCCCCGACCGCCTCTGCATCGATCGCGCCGCGCGCGTGCGCGCCTGGCGCGCCATGGTCGGCGCGTGCGCCCGCCTGGCGCTGGTGCTGGTCACGGCCGGGTGGCTGGCTGCGCCGACGGTCGCGTCGGCCCACACCGCCGCGCCCGACGTGCCCGACGTACCCGACGCGACGCTGCGCGAGCAGGTGAGCACGGCGCTGCGGCAGGCAGCGACCGCGCATCCCGGGATGCCGAGCGGTGTGCGCGTCGTCGTCGAGCTCGGCCGCCTCGATGCGCGGCTGCGGCTCGCGCCGTGCGAGCGCGTCGAGCCCCAGTGGCCCGCCTCGGCCTGGGGTGCCGTGCGCGTCGGGCTGCGCTGCGTCGCCGGACCGACGCGCTGGCACGTGCACCTGCCGGCCACCGTGCAGGTGCTGGCGCCGGGCTGGGTCGCCGCCGCCGACCTGGCCGCCGGCACCGAACTGACACCGTCGCACCTGCGCCGCGCCGAGGTCGACCTGGCCGCCGGCGGCGTCGTCGAGCAGCCGC
>JBBION010000049.1:0-13578 GCA_037443345.1 Rubrivivax sp.
CAGCGGGCGGCCGGCTCGGCGGCCGCGGCCGCCGAGCCGCGCGCGCCCTTGCGCGCCTGCGGCGCACCGGCCGCCTCGCTGCGCAACGATCCCAACGGAAACGTCATGGCCACGATTGTGGCCCGATTCGCGCAGGCTCCCGCCCGCGGCGAGGGAGCGCGCGGGCTCAGTCGCGCTGCAGCCGGTCCTTGACGACGACCCAGCCGTTGTCCTGGGTCTCGATGTGGCCGCGCTCCTCCAAGTCCTTCATCACGCGGCTGACCATCTCGCGCGACGCGCCGACGACCTTGGCCAGGTCCTGGCGCGAGACCTTGCTGCGGATGATCAGCACACCCTTGTCGTCCTCGGCCATGTCGAGCAGCGCGCGCGCGACGCGGCCGTACACGTCGAGCAGCGCGAGCGACTCGATCTGGCGATCGGCCGCGCGCAGACGCGCCACCAGCCCGCGCAGCACCGCGTAGGCCAGGCTCGTCGGCTCGGGCAGGCAGCGGGCGAACTCGCTGCGCCCGAGCACCAGCATGTCGGTCTGCACCTCGGCGCGCACGGTGGCCGAGTGCGGCTCGCCGTCGATCAGGCTCATCTCGCCGACGTAGTCGCCCGACTGCAGCACCGCGAGGATGACCTCGCGCCCGCGCGAGTCGGAGGTGAGCACGCGCGCGCGGCCGTTGAGCAGGATGAACAGCGCGTTGCTCTTGCGCCCCTGCTCGACGACGATTTCGCCGCGACGGAAGCGGCGCTTGACGACGCTGTCGGCGATGACTTGCGCCTGGTCGGCGGTCAGCATCGAGAACAGCGGCACGCGGCGGATCAGGTCCAGGTTGGACAACATCGACATCGGCTTGCCCTTTCGTTGTGCGGTGGTGCCGATCGCGGCCGCGGACTGCCCACTCAGCCCGCTATCGAATCGCCGCAAACGCCTAAAATTTCACTATTGTGCCGATGGCGTGTCTTTTCGGCACGCCTTCGAGGCGCCAACTGAGCTTCGCCGTGGGGCGCACGCGACGCCCCGGGACGCCGCCCCTTCCCCTGTCCAACCCCTGCGACCCCTGCGATGACCACGTCCTCGACCCATGCCCAGGTGCTGATCCTGGGCTCCGGCCCCGCCGGCTACACCGCGGCGATCTACGCCGCGCGCGCCAACCTGAAGCCGATGCTCGTCACCGGGCTCGCCCAGGGCGGCCAGCTGATGACGACGACCGAAGTCGACAACTGGCCGGCCGACGTGATGGGCGTGCAGGGGCCCGAGCTGATGCAGCGCTTCCAGCAGCACGCCGAGCGCTTCGACACGAAGATCGTGTTCGACCACGTCAACGAAGTCGACCTGTCGCAGCGGCCGTTCCGCCTGAAGGGCGACGCCGGCACCTACACCTGCGACGCGCTGGTCGTGGCCACCGGCGCGAGCGCCAAGTACCTCGGGCTGCCGAGCGAACAGGCTTTCATGGGACGCGGCGTCAGCGGCTGCGCGACCTGCGACGGCTTCTTCTACCGCGGCGAGGAGGTGTGCGTCGTCGGCGGCGGCAACACCGCCGTCGAGGAGGCGCTGTACCTGTCGAACATCGCGACCAGGGTGCACCTCGTCCACCGGCGCGACAAGTTCCGCGCCGAGCCGATCATGGTCGACAAGGTGATGGACAAGGTCGCCGCCGGCAAGATCGAGCTGCACCTGTGGCACACGCTTGACGAGGTGCTCGGCGATGCCAGCGGCGTGACCAGCGTGCGGCTGAAGAGCGCCCAGGACGGCGGCACGAAACAGATCGCGCTGAAGGGCTGCTTCATCGCGATCGGCCACCAGCCGAACACCGACATCTTCAAGGGCCAGCTCGAGATGCGCGACGGCTACATCGTCACCCGCTCCGGCCTCGACGGCATGGCGACGATGACCAGCGTGCCGGGCGTGTTCGCCGCCGGCGACGTGCAGGACCACGTCTACCGCCAGGCGATCACGAGCGCCGGCACCGGCTGCATGGCGGCTTTGGACGCGCAGCGCTTCCTCGAGCAGCAGCACGGCTGACGCCCCACGGCCGGCGGCCGCTGCGCCGCCGGCGGCGAGTGTGGCTATAATCTGCGGCTTTGCTGAAATCACCCGGAGAAGCGTCATGGCACGCGTCTGTCAAGTCACGGGCAAGCGCCCGATGGTCGGGAACCACGTGTCCCACGCCAACAACAAGACGAAGCGCCGGTTCCTGCCCAACCTGCAGTACCGCCGCTTCTGGGTCGAGAGCGAGAACCGCTGGGTGCGCCTGCGCGTCACCAACGCGGCGCTGCGGCTGATCGACAAGGTCGGCATCGACCAGGTCGTCGCCGACCTGCGCGCCAAGGGCGAACTCTGAACCGCTGAACCGAGGAGATCGAGATGGCCACCAAAGGCGGACGCGACAAGATCAAGCTGGAATCGACGGCCGGCACCGGTCACTTCTACACAACGAGCAAGAACAAGAAGACGACGCCGGAGAAGCTCGAGTTCATGAAGTTCGACCCGAAGGCGCGCAAGCACGTGCTGTACAAGGAAACGAAGCTGAAGTGATCCGGCAACGCCGCCTCGCGGCGTGACCGTCGACGCCAGGGCCCGCGACGCGGGCCCTTCGTCATTCTCGGGCGATCCGACCGGCCTCCACCGCGCCCCAGCCGGCAACGACACGCCCCAAGAAGAAGCAAGGCCCGCACGCAGCGGGCCTTGTCGTCGCTCAGCCGGCAGACCCCCGAACCGTCAGGCCGGTGTCGCCGCGCGCAGCTTGAGCGAGAACTCCTGCAGCGCCGCAATGCCGCTGCTCTCGGCCTTCTTGCACCAGGCCTGCAGGTCGGCCACCAGCTGGTCGGCCGACACGTTGCGGCGCGTCCACAGCGCACGCAGCTCCTCGCGCATCGCCACCAGCTTGACCAGCGCGGGGCTCGAGCCCACCGCCTCGTCCAGCTGGGGCTTCACCACCGGCGGGATCTTGTCGTCGTCGCGGTGCAGCCAGCGCTTGGCCAGCCGGAGTTCCTTCCACCGCGCGCTGTTCTCGGCGCCCTGGGCCTTCAGCCGGTCGATCTCGGCCGCGACTGCGCGCTTGAGCTCGGCGCCGTAGCGCGCCATCACCTCGTAGCGGTTGGCGATGACGGCCTCGAGCGTCTTGCCGTCGGCCACCGGCTTGATTGGTCCGAGCGCGAGCTTCGGCGGCGTCTTGCGCACCGTGGCCCAGCCCACCGCCTGCAGCGCGCGGATGTAGAGCCAGCCGATGTCGAACTCGAACGGCTTGACCGACAGCTTCGCCGACGTCGGATAGGTGTGGTGGTTGTTGTGCAGTTCCTCGCCGCCGATCAGGATGCCCCAAGGCGAGATGTTGGTCGACGCGTCGGGCGCCTCGAAGTTGCGGTAGCCCCACCAGTGGCCCAGCCCGTTGATGATGCCGGCCGCCGTGATCGGGATCCACAGCATCTGCACCGCCCACACCGTGGCCCCGATGGCGCCGAACAGCAGCAGGTCGAGGATCAGCAGCAGGCCCACACCCTGCCACGTGTAGCGCGAGTAGACGTGTCGCTCGACCCAGTCGTCGGGCGTCTGGTGGCCGTACTTGGCGAGCGTCTCCTGCACCTTGGCCTCGGCGCGGTACAGCTCGGCGCCTTGCAGCAGCACGGTCTTGATGCCGCGCGTCTGCGGGCTGTGCGGGTCGTCGGGCGTCTCGCACTTGGCGTGGTGCTTGCGGTGGATCGCCACCCATTCCTTGGTGACCATGCCGGTGGTCAGCCACAGCCAGAAGCGGAAGAAGTGCGACGGGATCGGGTGGAGGTCGAGCGCACGGTGCGCCTGCGAGCGATGCAGGAAGATCGTCACCGAAGCGATCGTGATGTGCGTCGTCACGAGCGCGAAGACGACGACTTGCCACCACGAGGCATCGAGCAGGCCGTGCGCCAGCCAGTCCACCAGCGAGCTCCACAGCAGGGAAAGTTCGTTCATTCAGGGTTCCGGAAGTCCAACCCGCCACGTGGGGTCGGCCGAGCGCGATTCTAGGGGTGCAGGGGTCAACGACGGACCGAAAAACCGACCGCGCGGCGCCCCCGGACCCGAAAACGCGGCCAAAGCGACGGTTTCTTGAGTTGTGTCAAGCCCGCTGCCACACGGCGGCGAAGAACCCGTCCGTGCGGTGGCGGTGCGGCCACAGGCGCAGCCAGCCGTCGGCGGCGAGGGTGTCGACGCCGGAGACGCCTGCGTCGGTGAGCAGCGCGGCGGCCGGCAGCGGCGCGAAGTCGCGGTGCCGCGCGGCGAAGTCGCGCGCGATGGCCTCGTTCTCGGCTTCCAGCAGGCTGCAGGTGGCGTAGACGAGGCGCCCGCCCGGCTTCACCAGCGTCGCGGCGGCGTCGAGGATCGGCGCCTGCTTCGCCGTCAGCTCCTGCACCGCCTGAGGCGACTGGCGCCACTTCAGGTCGGGATTGCGGCGCAGCGTGCCGAGCCCCGAACACGGCGCGTCGACGAGCACGCGGTCGATCTTGCCCGCGAGCCGCCTGACGCGTTCGTCGCGCTCGTGTGCGATGTGCACCGGGTGCACGTTCGACAGCCCGCTGCGCGCGAGCCGCGGCTTCAGCGCCTCGAGCCGCGCGCCCGAGACGTCGAACGCGTACAGCCGCCCCGTGCTGCGCATCATCGCGCCGAGTGCGAGCGTCTTGCCGCCGGCGCCGGCGCAGAAGTCGACGACCATCTCGCCGCGACGCGCGCCGGTCAGCAGCGCGAGCAGCTGGCTGCCCTCGTCCTGCACCTCGACGTCGCCGTGCAGGAACGGCTCGGCCTTCTGCAGCGCCGGCTTGCCGTGCACGCGCAGCCCCCACGGCGAGTACGGCGTCGGCTCGGCGGCGATGCCGGCCGCCGCGAGCGCCGCCTGCACCGCCTCGCGCTTGGACTTCAGCGCGTTGACGCGCAGGTCCAGCGGCGCCGGCTCGAGCAGCGCCTGCGCGAGGGCGCGAAACGCCTCGTCGCCGAGTTGGGCGCGCAGCGGCTGCGCAATCCAGTCCGGAAGGTTGTGGCGCAGCTTGTCGGGCAGTGCCCCGCGGTCGACGGCGCGCACCTGCGCGAGCCATTCGCGCTCGGCCGGGTCGAGCGCACGTTCGAGCTGGGCGGCGTCGCCGCGCCAGCCGAGCCCCGCGAGCCGCCGCTCCAGCGGACCACGCCCGCTTTGCGCGAGGTGCTGCAGCAGCAGCCGCTCGCGCAGCACGGCGTACGTCGTCTCGGCCAGCGCGTGGCGCTCGCGCGCGCCGAGCTGGCGGTGACGGCGGAAGTACGCCGAGACGACGCCGTCGGCCGGCGCGTCGAAGGTCAGCACCTCGCGCAGCAGCGCGGTGGCGAGGTCGAGCAAGGCGCCCGGGTGCATCGTCAGAACCTCAGGTCACAGCAGCCACTGCGGCTCGCCTTGCACCTGCGTGACGATGCCGCGCTCGGTGCGCAGCGTGCCCTCGACGAACCAGCGCACCGCGCGCGGGTAGATCACGTGCTCGCGCTCGAGCACGCGCGCGGCCAGCGTCGCCTCGGTGTCGTCGGGACGCACCGGCACCGCGGCCTGGATCACGATCGGGCCGTGATCCAGGTCGGGCGTGACGAAGTGCACCGTCGCGCCGCTGAACTTGCAGCCGGCCTCCAGCACGCGGCGGTGCACGTGCAGACCCCCGAAGGCCGGCAGCAGCGACGGGTGGATGTTCAGCATGCGCCCGGCGTGGCGCTGCACGAAGCCGGCGTCGAGGATGCGCATGAAGCCGGCGAGCACGACGAGATCGGGCGCGAGCGCGTCGACGGCGTCGGCGAGCGCGGCGTCGAACGCCTCGCGCGCGGCGAAGCCCTGGCGGTCGACGACCTGCGTCGGCACGCCGTGCTCGCGCGCGACCGCGAGGCCGGCCGCGTCGGGCCGGTCGCTGACCACCGCGACCACGCGCGCCGGCCAGCGCTCGGCGTCGGCGGCCTCGAGCAGCGCGCGCAGGTTCGAGCCGCGGCCCGAGATCAGGATCACGATGCGCTTCATCGGGCGCGCAGTGTAGGCGGTCGCGCCAGGGGCGCCTGCCTACAATCCGCGCCTTCCCGAGCGCCCCGCGAGCCGACGATGACTGCCGACGCCCCCGCCACCCCCGCCCCCGCGCCGCGCGCACGCGTGCTCTCGGGCATGCGCCCCACCGGGTCGCTGCACCTGGGCCACTACCACGGTGCGCTGAAGAACTGGGTGCGGCTGCAGGACGAATACGACTGCCACTACTTCGTCGCCGACTGGCACGCGCTGACGACGCACTACGAGGAACGCGACGTGCTCGAGAAGCACGTCTACGACATGGTGATCGACTGGATCGCCGCCGGCCTCGACCCCGACCGCTGCACCATCTTCATCCAGAGCCGCCTGCCCGAGCACGCCGAGCTGTTCACGCTGCTGGCGATGGGCACGCCGCTGGGCTGGCTCGAGCGCGTGCCGACCTACAAGGACCAGATGGACAAGCTCAAGGACCGCGACCTCGCGACCTACGGCTTCCTCGGCTACCCGCTGCTGCAGGCGGCCGACATCCTGATCTACAAGGCCGCGTACGTGCCGGTGGGCGAAGACCAGGCCTCGCACGTCGAGCTCACGCGCGAAGTCGCGCGCCGCTTCAACCACCTGTACGGCCGCGTGCCGGGGTTCGAGGCCAAGGTGGCCGCGGCACTGACCAAGCTCGGCCGCGACGACGCGCGCTACTTCGACAAGCAGCGCAAGGCCTTCGGCGAGACCGGCTCGCCCGAGGCGCTGGCCAAGGGCGAGGCGATCGTGCGCAAGGCGGCGGCGAGCGTCGCCGGCTGGAGCGACGACGACACCGAGCTGCTGCTCGGCCACCTGCGCGGCAGCGGCAAGACGATCCTCGCCGAGCCGCAGGCGCTGCACACCGAGGTGCTGCGCCTGCCGGGGCTGGACGGCGCGAAGATGAGCAAGAGCTACGGCAACGCCGTGCTGATGCGCGACGAGCCGGTCGTCGTCGAAAAGAAGATCCGCGGCATGACGACCGACCCCGCGCGCGTGCGCCGCACCGACCCCGGCGACCCGCAGCGCTGCCCGGTGTGGCAGTTCCACAAGCTCTACAGCGACGACGCGACGAAGGACTGGGTCGTCAAGGGCTGCACCAGCGCCGGCATCGGCTGCCTGGAGTGCAAGCAGCCGGTGACCGACGCGATCGTCCGCGAGCAGCAGCCGTGGCGCGAGCGCGCCGAGGCCTACCTTGCGAACCCGAAGCAGGTGCACTGGGTCGTCGAGCTCGGCACCGAGCGCGCACGCGCGGTCGCCAAGCGCACGATGAGGGACGTGCGCGAGGCGATGGGCCTCAACTACTGACGACGCACCGCCTCGCGGCGCCCGCTGCCGCAGGCGGGCGGGCGGACCCGCCGTGGCCTTCGGGCCGACGCCGTCGCGCCGGTGCAGCGCCTCAGGCCTCGTCGGCCTGGCCCACCAGTGCGGCGACGACCTGCAGGGTGCGCTGGATGTCCAGCGGCTTGGTCAGGTAGTCCACGAAGCCGGCAGCGCGCCCGCGCTCGAGGTCGGCAGGCATCGCGTTGGCGCTGACGGCCACCGCCGGCGCGGTGCAGCCGGCGGCGCGCAGTCGCGGCAGCAGGGCGTAGCCGTCGGTGCCCGGAAGCTGGATGTCGAGCAACACGGCATCGGGCGCCTCGCGCTGCACGATCGCCAGTGCCTCGTCGGCGTCGGCGGCCACCAGCAGGCGCACGCCGCCGAGGTGCTCCAGCAACCGCTGCATCAGCAGGCGGTTCGCGGCGTTGTCCTCGATGTACAGCACCGTCGCGTGACGCGGTGCGGGCGTGCCGGCACCGCCGCCTTCGGCCAGCGGCACGAAGCCGCTGTCGCCGCGGCCGAGCGCGCTGCCGGGCAGGCGGACCGTGAACGTGCTGCCCTCGCCGGGCGTGCTGGCGACGTCGATCTCGCCCCCCATCAGCTCGACGAGGCGTCGGCTGACGGTCAACCCGATGCCGGTGCCCTGGATGCCCTGGCGATCCGCGCCGAGGCGCTCGAACGGCTCGAACAGCCGGGCCACCTGGGCGGGCGCCAGGCCGGCGCCGGTGTCGCGCACCTGCAGCTCGCACACCGCGTCGTCGCAACGGCACCCGACGCTGACGCGGCCGCCGGGGCGGTTGTACTTGACGGCGTTCGACAGCAGGTTCAGCAGCACCTGGCGCAGCCGCCCGCGGTCGGCCCACGCCCGACCGCAGGCCGGCGACACGTCGTTCGACAGACGCACGTCGGCCTTCGCCGCGACGGGCGCGATCAGGTGCAGGCACTCGTCGGCCAGCGCGTGAACCGGCACCGGCTGCAGGTGCAGCTGGATGCGCCCGGCCTCGATCGTCGCGAGGTCGAGCACCTCGTTGATCAGCTCGAGCAGGTGCTGCCCCGCGCGCAGGATCTCGCCGACGTGCCCGCGGTCCTCGCCGCGCAGGTCCGACATGCCCAGCAGCTGCCCGAACCCGAGGATGGCGTTGAGCGGCGTGCGCAGCTCGTGGCTCATGCGCGACAGGAACTCCGTCTTCGCGGCGTTCGCGCGCTCGGCCTCGTCCTTGGCCTGCGCCAGCGCGGCGGTGCGCTGCTCGACGCGTTGCTCGAGTTCGGCGTTCAACCCCGCCAGCGCTTCCTGGTGCTGCTTCAGCGCGCCGATGTCCTGCGTCGCACCGATCACGAGCACCGGCGTGCCGTCGGCGCCGCGCGTGGCCACCCGCCCGCGGTCGAGCAGCCAGACCCAGCGTCCGTCGCGATGGCGGAACCGGTACTCGCTGTCGATCGCAGCGGTGCGGCCGGACAGCAGGTCGGTGTAGTGCGCGCGCCGGGCCTCGCGGTCGTCGGCATGGATGCGCGCGAGCAGCCAGTCCACCAGGTCGCCGTCGACGTCGGCACGCCGGTAGCCGACGAGCGCAAGGCAGCCGTCGTCGACGGTCAGCCGCCCCGCGCGCGCGTCCCACTGCCAGGTGCCGATGCCGGTGGCCTCGACGATCGCCTTCAGCCGCAGCTCGTTGAGGCGGTACTCGGTGACGTCGATGCCGAAACCGTAGACCAGGCGCCGCCCCGAAGCGGTGCCGTCGGAGGTCGCGCGGTAGTGCACCCAGTAGTGGCGGTCCTGGCCAGTCGCGTCGACGTAGCGCCGCTCGGTGTGCGTCGACTCGCCGGGCTGCAGGCGCGACGTGATCGCGCGCAGCTCGGTCTCGACCGCCTCGCCGCGCACCTCGGCCGTCTTCAGCCCGACGATCTGCTCGCGCGGGCGCCCCACCTGCCGGGCGAAGGTGTCGTTGACGTAGAGGTAGCGCATGTCGTCGTCGACGACGCCGGCCCAGCCGGGGTACCCGTCGAGCATCGCGCGCAGGTTCGCCTCGCTGCGCGCGAGCATCTCCTGCGCCTGGACGCGCTCGGTGACGTCCTGCACGGTGCCGTCCGAGCTCAGCGCACGCCCCTGCTCGTCGAACCACGACTCGCCCTGCTCCTCGACCCACTTGACGCGGCCGTCGGGCATGCGAAGGCGGTGCTCGACGCGGTACGGTTCCCGAGTGCGCAGCGAGCGCTCGTAGGCCGCGTCAACGAGCGCGCGGTCGTCGGGGTGCACGAGCGCGAGGAAGGCGTCGAACGAGGCACCGAAGCGCGCCGGGTCGAGTTCGAAGATGCGGTACACCTCGTCGGACCACTCGAGCGCGCCGGTCGCGAGGTCCAGGTGCCACGAGCCCAGCCGCGCCACGCGCTGCGCGTTTCGCAACCGCCTCTCGCTATGCTCGAGCCGGCGTCGCGCGGCCTCGCGTTCGGTGACGTCGATGCCCACCGCGACCATGTAGCGCTCGCCGTCGGCACGGTCGAAGACCCGGTTGCTCCACTCGATCAGACGACGCGAGCCGTCACGGTGCTGCCACTCGTTCGTGTAGTGCGTCGTCGCGGCGGACGCCGCGCCGGCCATCGCGGTGTCCCAGGCCTCGCTGCGCACTTGGTCGGCGATCTCGGGCGGCAAGACGGTGTCCCACGGCGTGCGGCCCAGCACCTGCTCGGCCGGCCAGCCGCTCGCGCGCTCGCATTCGGCGTTGAACCGCACGAAGCGGCCGCGCCCGTCGAGCACGGCGAACAGCACGCCGGCGGTGTCGACGACCGTCTCGGTGAACTGCGGCTCCGCGGCGAGCGCGGCGCCGGTCGCGTGACCGCCGCGGCGGTCGACGAAGGTGGCCATCATCGCCACCGGCCGGCCGTCGCCGTCGTCGACGAGATGCGCCGCACACCACAGCGGGAGCGGCGCCCCGTGCGCGCTGCGCGCCGCGACCTCGCCGTCCCAGCAACGACGCTCACGCACCGCGCCCAGGACGGCGTGCGCGGCGCCGGCGTCGTGCCAGAGCCCCTCGTCGATGCGCCGACCGAGCGCCTGCCGGGCGTCGTCGAAGCCCCACAGCGCCAGCCACGCCGGGTTGACCCAGACCAGCCGACCGTCCAGGTCCGTGACGGACATCGCAGCCGACGCGTGCTGCAGGATCGGCCCCGCCGGCACCGACCATTCGGCCGGCACCGGCGCGGCACCGAGTGCCGGTGGCAACGCGGGGGCACTACGATCCATCGGTGACTTTCCGTTACAGACGCACCGACTGTAATCGGCGCCCGGCGCGACGGTCCAGCGGGCGATGGCCCGTGATGTCGCGGGCCATGCCGAAGCGCAACACACGGGGCCGGCGGAGCGCAGCAGGAGCCTGCGGCAGGGGAGAACTGGGAGGTTGCCGGCCCGCGGCGTGCCCCCGGGGCGCCGCGCGATGCCTCAGGCGAGGCGCACGGTGGGAGACGTGGCGACGTGGGTCGCGAGGGGGATGGGGTGGCTGATGGGACTCGAACCCACGACGACCAGAATCACAATCTGGGACTCTACCAACTGAGCTACAGCCACCATCGCGAGAAGGCGAGCATTATAGGCCGCGGGCGACGCGGGCGAGCGGCGCGCCCGCCCGCGGCCGGGCCGGTCACGGCGACTTCGCGTCGACCTTGACCTCGGCCTTCAGCCGGCGCTTGAGCGCGTCGTAGTAGGCCTGCGCTTCGGCGCCAGCCCAGGCCTGTGCAACGCGTGGCTGCAGCTGCGCGAGCTGCGGCAGGTCGCTGGCCGGCGGCTGCACGGCGCTCAGGCGCACGACGGCATAGCCCCTCTCGCGCAGGTCGACGCCGAACACCGCCGGCAGCGACGTCGCGTCGGCGCGCAGCACGGCGTCGACGACCTCGCGCGGCTGGCCGCGCGGGTTGTCGCGCGACAGCGTGACCGGCGCCGGCAGCCCGGCGGTGTCGCCGCCGCGCACGGCCGCGAGGCGCGCCTCGCCGTCGTTGCGCGCCAGCGCCGCGGCCTGCTGCGCCGCCACGAGGGCGCGCACCTGGTCCCTGACCTCGTCGAGCGGGCGCAGGCGCTGCGGCTGGTGGTCGACCACACGCGCCGACGCGAGCTGGTTCGCACCGACCTCGAGGGCCTCGGTGTTGCGCCGCGTGCGCAGCGACGTCTCCGAGAACACCGCCTCGAGCAGCGACGCCGACGCGAGCGCCCCGCTGGCGCCCGGCGCGGGAGTGCGCTGCACCGTCGCCGTCTGGCGCGTCAGGCCGAGCTTGTCGACCACGGGCTGCAGGCTGTCGGGCTGCTCGTAGACGGTGTTCGTGAACTGCTCGGCCGCCTCGGCGTACCGGCGCTGCGCGAGCTGGCGCCGAACCTCGTCGGTGATCTCGGCGCGCACGCTGTCGAACGACCGGCGCTCGCCGCCGCGCACGGCGTCGAGCCGGATGATGTGGTAGCCGAAGTCGGTCTCGACGAGCGGGCTGATCTCGCCGGGCTTCATCGCGAACACGGCGTCCTCGAACGGCTTGACCATCGCGCCGCGGCCGAACCAGTCGAGGTCGCCCCCCTGCGCCGCCGAGCCCGGATCGTCGGAACTGGCCTTTGCGAGCGCGGCGAACTGCTGCGGGTTGGCGCGCGCCTGGGCGAGCAGCGACTCGGCCTTGGCCTTGGCCTTCGCACGTTCGTCGGCGCTCGCGCCGCGGTCGGCCCGTACCAGGACGTGGCTCGCGCGGCGCTCCTCGGCCTGGGTGTAGCGCGCGGCGTTCTCCTCGTAGTACTTGCGCAGGTCCTCCTCGGACACCGTGATGCCGCGGGCGAGCGCCTGCAGGTCGAGCACCACGTACTCGATGCGCGCCTGCTCCGGCGCCTGGAACTGCGACTGGTGGGCCGGGTCGTTGTAGTACGCGGCGATGTCGTCGTCGCTGGGTCGCACCGTCGTCGCGTAGTCGCTCGCGGCGAAGGTCTGCACCTGCACCTCGCGCCGCTCGAGCAGCGCGTTCAGCGCCGTGCGAGCCGGCAGCACCGCCGCCGTCGCCGAGTTGGCGACGCCGTCGAGCACCTGCTGGATCGTCAGGTCGTAGCGCAGCCTCGACTCGAACTGCTCGACGCTCATGCCTTGCGCGGCCAGCAGGTCACGGTTGATGCGCCCGTCGGCCTGGCGCAGGAAGGCCAGCTGCGGGTCGTTGAGGAAGCTGCGCTGCAGCCGCTCGTCGGTGGTCGCCAGGTGCAGCGTCTCGGCCGCGCGGCGCAGCACCTCGTCGCGCACCAGCGCGTCGAGCGTCTCGCGCTTGAACTCGGGGCTGTCGAGCAGCCGCGGATCCACGCCCGGAAGCTGCCGGCGCACCTGGTCGATGCGGCGCTGGTGCGCCGCGTCCCACTCGCGCTGCGTGATCTTGCGTCCGTCGACGCTCGCCACCGTGCGGTTGCTCGGGTCGTTGAACTGCGTGTAGCCCTGCACCCCGAAGAACACGAACGACGGGATGATCAGGATCACCAGCACGAACAGCAGCAGCTTGGTGTGGGTGCGGACGAACTCGAACATGGACGACCTCGCAGGCAGCGCCACGCGGCGCGATGCCACTGCCAGAGACACGAAAGGCGAACCGGAGTTCGCCTCGAGCACCGCGGACGGGCCAGTGGGCGGTCGTGCCCGTCACACCCCCGCGTGGAGCAGCGATTCTAGCCGCCGCGTGCCGGCCGTCGCCCGCGCTGCCGGGTGGTGGGTGCTGACGGGTTCGAACCGCCGACCTACGCCTTGTAAGGGCGCCGCTCTACCGGCTGAGCTAAGCACCCGGCCCTGCCGCGCCGCAGGGGCGCGGCCGAAGGTCGCCGGCCTACTTGATGGCGTCCTTGAGCGCCTTGCCGGGCTTGAACTTGGCGAGCTTGGCTGCCTTGATCTTGATCGCCGCGCCGGTGCGCGGGTTGCGGCCGGTACGCGCGGCGCGCTTGCTGACCGTGAACGTGCCGAAGCCCACGAGCGAGACCGAGTTGCCCTTCTTCAGCGTCGCCTTGACGCCGCCGATCATCGCGTCGAGAGCGCGCGCGGCCGCGGCCTTCGAGATGTCGGCCTGTTTGGCGATGTGTTCGATCAGTTCACTCTTGTTCACGAACTTCCCCCTCGGAAGGTGTCTCGTTGATCGTGGTCGGTGGGTGTCGGCGACGCCTGTGCGGCCAGTGCACCCGGTGTGGACGGCGGCGGCCATTACAGTCCGCGCCGCCCGACGGTGTCAAGCGCGGGAGGCGGATTCTATGCGCAGCAAGGCACGCGCAAGACGGGTGCCG
>JBBION010000050.1:0-13563 GCA_037443345.1 Rubrivivax sp.
GGCACCGGCACCGGCACCGGCGCCCGCTCCGGCGCCCGCCGCCCCGGTGAGCGAGAAGGTCACGTACGCCGCCGACGCGTTCTTCGACTTCGACAAGGCCGTCCTGAAGCCCGAAGCCACGGCGAAGCTCGACGACCTCGTCGGGAAGACCAAGGGCATCGCGCTCGAGGTGATCATCGCGGTCGGCCACACCGACGCAGTCGGTGACGCCGCCTACAACCAGAAGCTGTCGGTGCGCCGCGCCGAAGCCGTCAAGCAGTACCTGGTGAGCAAGGGCATCGAGGCCAACCGCGTCTACACCGAAGGCAAGGGCGAAGCCCAGCCGGTGGCCGACAACAGCACCCGCGAAGGCCGCGCGAAGAACCGGCGCGTCGAGATCGAAGTGGTCGGCACCCGCCGCCGCTGATCGAGCGACCGTGTTCGATGCACAAACCCCGCTTCGGCGGGGTTTGTCGTTTTCGGGCGTACCGACGCCGATCCCGCGCGACCGGCGCCGGCACGCGCGATCGCACTAACATGTCGCCATGATCAACGCCGACCCGCAGGAACTGGCCAAGTTCAGCGAACTCGCCCACCGCTGGTGGGACCCGGACAGCGAGTTCCGCCCGCTGCACCAGATCAACCCGCTGCGCCTGGACTGGATCGACAGCCTCGCGCCGCTGGCGGGCAAGGACGTGCTCGACGTGGGTTGCGGCGGCGGCATCCTCGCCGAGGCGATGGCCCAGCGCGGCGCGCGCGTGCTGGGCATCGACATGGCGGCCAAGCCGCTGAAGGTCGCGATGCTGCACGCGATGGAGTCGGGCTGCGCCAACGTCGACTACCGCGAGGCCTCGGCCGAGGCGCTGGCCGCCGAGTCGCCCGGGCGCTACGACGTCGTCACCTGCATGGAGATGCTCGAGCACGTGCCCGACCCGTCGTCGGTGGTGGCCGCGTGCGCGCGGCTCGCGAAGCCCGGCGGGTGGGTGTTCTTCTCGACGATCAACCGCAACCCGAAGGCGTTCCTGTTCGCCATCGTCGGCGCCGAGTACGTGCTCAACCTGCTGCCGCGCGGCACGCACGAGTACGCCAAGCTGATCCGCCCGAGCGAACTGGCGCGCTGGTGCCGCGACGCCGGGCTGCAGGTGCTGCACACGCGCGGCATGGAATACAACCCGCTGACGAAGCGCTACTGGCTGTCCGGCGACACCAGCGTGAACTACCTGTTCGCGTGCCGCCGGGCGTGAGCGCCGACATGGGTCGCCGCTTCGTCGCCCGCGCGGTGCTGTTCGACCTCGACGGCACGCTGGCCGACACCGCCCCCGACCTGGGCGGCGCCGTCAACCGCATGCGCGAGCGCCGCGGGTTGCCGCCGTTGCCGATCGAGCGCCTGCGCCCGGTGGCGTCGTCGGGGGCGCGCGGCATGCTGGCCGCCGGCCTCGGCAAGACGCCGGCCGACACCGACTACGACACGCTGCGCGAGGAGTTCCTTGCCGAGTACGAAGCCGCGCTCGACGTGCATTCGCGCCTGTTCGACGGCGTGAGCGAACTGCTCGCCGACCTGCAGCGCCTGGGCCTGGGCTGGGGCATCGTCACCAACAAGATCATGCGCTTCACGGCGCCGGTCGTCGCCGGCCTCGGTCTGGCGCACGCGCCCGTCGTCGTCGCCGGCGACACGACGCCGCACGCCAAGCCGCATCCGGCACCGCTGCTGGCCGCCTGCGAGCGGCTGGCACTGACGCCCGCGCAGTGCCTGTACGTGGGCGACGACCTGCGCGACATCGAGGCCGCGCGCGCCGCCGGCATGGCCTCGGTGGCCGCGGCGTGGGGCTATCTGGGCGAGGGCGGCGACGTACGGCAATGGCGCGCCGACGCGATCGTCGAGCACCCGCGCGCACTGCTGGCGCTGCTGGAGCCGGCGAGCGGGCCTTGAAACCCCGGCCAGGGGCACCACCTACAATGGGCGCAAGGGGCCGACCTGGTTTCGACGTGGGTACGGATCCGGCGCAGGGCATGCCGAGCACCAGTACGCTCGTAAATCCACTGGAAGCAAGTAACTGCGAACGACGAACGTTTCGCTCTCGCCGCTTAAACACCGGTGAGCCTCTCAACGGTTGGCCGATGGGCCGGGCGCGCAAGCGCTGAGAGGTCATTCACATCGGCTGGTTGTCGACCGGGTCACTCGGCCGGCAACGAGACTCAGTGACTGGTGGCGTCCGCAGCGTGCTCCTGCGCGGCGGCGGCACGAGACCCAAATCAGAGAGCTACGCATGTAGAACTGTCCGGTGATGGCTTGCGGACGGGGGTTCGATTCCCCCCGGCTCCACCACTTCAGGGTCCCGGAGGGACCCATCGCTGCGATGATCGAGCGCTTGCGAGCGACCCTCGTCTCGGTGTTGGCGATCTCACTCGCGCTGTCAGGCGCGGTGGCGGCCCAGGACGCTGCGCCCGCCTTCGGCGAACGCCTGCGCGAGCGCTGGCAGCAGCGTGCGCCGACGCATCCGGCGACGCCGCTGCCCGCGGGCAGCCACACGCTGACCGTCGAGCACGGCGGCCTGACGCGCAAGGTGCTCGTCCACGTGCCCGCCGGGCTCGACACGGCCCGTGGCGCGGCGCTGGTGCTGGCCTTCCACGGTGGCGGCGGCCACGCCGAGTACATGGCCGACGACGAGCGCTACGGCCTGACGACCACCGCCGACCGCGAAGGCTTCGTCGTCGCGTTCCCGAACGGCTACAGCCGGCTGCCCCGCGGCCGCCTGGCCACCTGGAACGCGGGCACCTGCTGCGGCGACGCTCGCGACCGCGGCGTCGACGACGTCGGCTTCGCGCGCGCCGTGGTCGAGGCCGTCGCGGCGCGCGTGCCGGTCGACCGCACGCGCATCTTCGCCACCGGCATGTCCAACGGCGGCATGCTGGCGCACCGGTTGGCGTGCGAGATGGCCGACGTGGTGCGCGCCGTCGCGGCGGTGGCGGGCACCGACGGCACGACGCACTGCCAGCCCGCACGCCCGGTGTCGGTGCTGCACATCCATGCCAGGGACGACACCCACGTGCTGTTCGACGGTGGTGCCGGCGCCGACGCCTTCCGCGACCTGGGCAAGGTGACCGACTTCGTCTCGGTGCCGCAGACGATGCAGCGCTGGGTGCAGCGCAACCGCTGCGACGCGATGCCGCAGCGCACGCTCGAGGTGGCCGGGGCCTACTGCGACACGTGGCGCGGCTGCGCCGGCGGCGTGTCGGTGCAACTGTGCGTCACCGACCGCGGTGGTCACTCGTGGCCGGGCGCGTCGACGGTGCGGCGCGGCAAGGCGCCGGCGTCGCAGGCGCTGTCGGCCAACGACGTGATGTGGGAGTTCTTTCGCCGCAGCGCGGCGCGATGAATGGCGTTGAAGGGCGGTGGCGCGCTCAGCGCGCGCGCCGCGGCATGCGAAACGGCAGCATCGCCTGCACGATGGGCGCGGTGAAGCGGTCGAGCGACAGGCTCTCGTGCACCGCGGTGGCCGGCTCGCCGTTCAACTGCATCTCGACGAGCGAGCGGGCATAGAACGGGGTGTCCTCGAGCGTGTGGTGCACGCGCGCCGGGTGCCCGGCGTCGCTGCGCGTGCCGCGCACGATGCGCCAGCCGGTGGTGGGCAGCGCGGCCGGTGGCGGCGGCGAGAAGCCCGCGACGCGGCCCGCCGCGTCGAAGCGCAGCGCCAGCGACAGCGGCGCGCCGTCGCGCCGAGTGACGTCGTACAGCACGGCGGCGTCGCCGCCGGGCAGCGTCGCGCGCGACCAGTCCCAGCGCACGAAGTGGTGCTCCAGCGGCGCGTCGCCGCGGTTGTGGTCGACGTAGGCATGGCCGCGCCAGACGCGGTGCGGGCGCTCGAACTCGACCTCGATGCGAGCGCACGGCGCGATCGGCTGCCAGTGGTGCACGCCGCCGGCGTCGAGCGCATAGGGCTGCGTCATCACCGCCAGCGGCTCGACGCGGAAGCGCCCGCGCACGCGCGACGGGATCGGCACCGTGACCTCGTCGATCTCGGCCTCGAGTGCGCCGTCGCGCCAGACGAGCGAACTCGGGCCCACGCGCAGCATGGTCGCGTCGCGCGCCAGTGCCGCGCGGCCGCGTTCCGTCATTGCCCAGCGCTTGCCCCCGCGGCCGTACAGCGCGATGTTGATCGCGCAATGGTCGGTGGCGTCGGCGGCGGCGCCCGGTGAGCGCCGGCGCTGCCATGCGTAGTACGGCGAGAAGACGCTGCCGATGAAGGCGATCAGCGTCAGGCCGCTGTCGCCGTCGTCGCTCAGCGCGTCGACATACCACCAGGCGTAGCCGCCCGGGGCCACGTCGCGCTCAAAGCCAGGCGTGAACGGCTCAGGTCGGCCAGCACCCGCTGGGCCGCCAAGCGCCCCGACAACGCTGCCATCGGCACCCCCGGCCCCGGGTGCGTGCTGCCCCCCGCCAGGTACAGCCCCGGGATGCGGCTCGCCGACCCCGGGCGCGTGAACGAGGCCCGCCACCCGTGCGAGGCCTGGCCGTACAGCGCGCCCCCCGTGCCGGGGAACAGACGGTGGAAGTCGCTCGGCGCCGTCAGCTGCGTCGAGGCCGGCTCGCGCTGCACCTGCAGCCCGCATTGCGCCAGGAGGCGGAAGGTCCGTGCTTCGCATGAGGCGAGCTCCTTGTCGGGGATGGGGCCCAGGTCGCCGTCGGCCGGGGCGTTGACCAGGCACAGCAGGCCCTCGGCGCCGGCGGGCGCGGCGTCGCCGTCGTCGCCGCGGTCGTGCGCACAGACGTAGACCGTCGGCGCGCGCGGCAGCCGGCGGTGGTGCATCAGGTCGTCGAACTCGGCGGCGTAGTCGGGCGAGAAGAAGACGGTGTGGCGCAGCAGCGGAAGGCCCGCGGTGCGCGCCACCAGGTTCCACGTCAGCGCCGACAGCGAGCGCTGCGCGCGCGGCACCGCGGCCGTCGCGCGCCGCGCGTCGTCGCCGAGCAGCCCGGCGCCGAGCGCGGCGGCGTCGCCATTGAAGACGACGGCGTCGGCGTCGAGCACCTCGCCGTCGGCGAGCACGACGCCGCGCGCGCGCCCGCCGTCGACGCGGATGCGCGCGACGTCGCAGCCGTAGCGCAGCACCGCGCCGGCGCGCTGAGCCAGCGCCGCCAGCGTCTGCGCCAGGCGGTGCATGCCGCCGTCGATCGACCACACGCCCTCCTGCTCGACGTGGGCCACGAGCATCAGCGTGGCCGGCGCGTGGAACGGCGACGCGCCGCAGTAGGTCGCATAGCGCCCGAACAACTGGCGCAGCCGCGGATCCGAAAAATGCGTGCCGAGCTCCTGCCACAGCCGCGCGAACGGCGAGATGCGCAGCAGCCCCGGCAGCCCCGCGAGCCCGCAGCGCCACGCCAAGCTGACCGGCGTGGGCCGGCTCGAGCGCAGGAACGGGCCCTCCAGCGTGCGGTAGATGTCGCGGCCGCGGCGCACGAAGTCGAGGTAGCCGCGCGCCGCGTCGCCGCCGGCGAAGTCGCCGATCGCGTCGGCGGTGCGCGCCACGTCGGCATGCAGGTCGAAGTGGCTGTCGCCGTCCCACGCGTGGCGCGCGAGCACGCCCAGCGGGCGCAGCTGCAGGTGGTCGTCCAGGCGCAGTCCGAGGTCGTCGCACAGGCCGTCGAACACCCAGCGCATCGTGAACACCGTCGGGCCGGCGTCGAGCCACCGGCCCGCGACGCCGACGCGCCGCATCTTGCCGCCCGGCTCGGCGGCGCGCTCGACCAGCGTCACGTCGGCGCCGCGGTGCGCCAGTTCGAGCGCCGCCACCAGCCCGCCGACGCCGGCGCCGACGACGACGACCCGGTCGCGCCGTGGAAGCGATGGTTGACGCCCAGAGCCCATGTGTCTATGCTAGTTGACACGTGCGGAATCCACAAACATTGACACTTCACGGCGCCGCCGACCCGGCGGCACCGGCCCCGAGGAGCCCGAGATGAAGCCCACCGACCGCATCGAACACGCCCTGGCCGCAGCCCTGGCCGCCGGCGAGCAGCACGGCGCGCCGCCCAAGCTGGCCGGCGCGATCCGCCATGCCGTGTTTCCCGGCGGGGCGCGCGTGCGCCCGCGGCTGTGCCTGGCGGTCGCGCACGCCTGCGGCGACGACGCGCCCGCGCTGTCCAGTGCGGCGGCGGTGGCCATCGAGCTGCTGCACTGCGCCTCGCTGGTGCACGACGACCTGCCGTGCTTCGACGACGCACCGGTGCGTCGCGGCCGCGCGTCGGTGCAGTACGCCTTCGGCGAGCCGCTGGCCGTGCTGGCCGGCGACGCGCTGATCGTGCTCGCCTTCCAGACGCTGGCTGGCGCCGCCGGCGCGTCGCCGCAGCGCCTGCCGGCACTGCTGCAGACGGTCGCGCACGGCGTGGGCATGCCGTTCGGCATCGTCGCCGGGCAGGCGTGGGAGTGCGAGTCGCGCGTGTCGCTGGCCGACTACCAGCGCGCGAAGACGGGGGCGCTGTTCGTCGCCGCGACGGTGGCCGGCGCGCAGGCCGCGGGCGCCGATGGCGAGCCCTGGCGAGCGCTGGGCGACTGGCTCGGCGAGGCCTACCAGGTGGCCGACGACATCCGCGACGTCGCCGCCGACCCGCAGGCGCTGGGCAAGCCCACCGGGCGCGACGCCGCGCTGGCGCGGCCGAGCGCGGCGGCCGAACTCGGCCTCGAGGGGGCGATCCACCACTTCGACCGGCTGATCTCGGCGGCGATCCAGTCGGTGCCCGACTGCGTCGGCGCCGAGCAGCTGCGTGCGATCGTGCGCGGCGAGGCCGAGCGCCTGGTGCCGCGCGCGATCAGCGGCGACGTCACGCGCGCCATCGCCTGAACGGCCCCGCGGCCGCGCCGACCGTGAGTGCACCGAGCCCCGGCGCCGCGATCGCCGTGACCGGCGGCAGCCCGCAAGACGCGCCGCCGGGCTGGTTCGAGCGCCAGCGCGAGCGCTGGCTCGACTGGCGCAACCGCCTGCTCGCCAGCCGTGCGTTCCAGCGCCGCGCCGCGTCGTTCGTGCTGACGCGGCCGATCGCGCGCTCGCGCGCGCGCGCCGTGTTCGACCTCGTCGCCGGCTTCGTCTATTCGCAGGTGCTGTGGACCTGCGTGCGGCTGCGCCTGTTCGACCTGCTCGCCGACGGCCCGCAAAGCGTCGACACGCTCGCCGCGCGCTGCAACCTGTCGCCCGAGGCGATGCAGCGCCTGCTCGCCGCCGCGGTCTCGCTGAAGCTCGTCGAGCGGCGCGCCGGCGGGCGCTACGGGCTCGGGGTGCTCGGCGCGCCGCTGGTCGGCAACGAAGGCATCGCCGCGATGGTCGAGCACCACGCGGCGCTGTACGCCGACCTCGCCGACCCGCTCGCGCTGCTGCGCGGCGAGCAGCGCGACCCGGCGCTCGCGAAGTACTGGCCGTACGCCGGCACTGGCCACCCCGACGCGCTGGCCGCCGAGCGCGTGGCCGAGTACTCGGCGCTGATGTCGGCATCGCAGCCGCTGGTGGCCGACGAGATCCTCGACGCGTACCCGCTGCAGCGCCATCGCGTGCTGATGGACGTCGGCGGCGGCGAGGGCCGCTTTCTCGCGGAGGCGGCGCAGCGCGCGCCGCACCTGAAGCTGATGCTGTTCGACCTGCCGGCGGTGGCCGAGCGCGCGCGCGAGCGTTTCGAGCGTCTCGGCCTGGGCACGCGCGCCGAGGTGCACGGCGGCGACTTCTTCGCCGACGCGCTGCCGCGCGGCCCCGACGTCATCAGCCTCGTGCGCGTCGTGCACGACCACGACGACGCGCGCGTGATGACGCTGCTGCGCAACGTGCACGCGGCGCTGCCGAAGGGCGGGGTACTCGTGCTCGGCGAGCCGATGGCCGACACGCCCGGTGCCGAGCCGATGGGCGACGCCTACTTCGGCTTCTACCTGCTGGCGATGGGGCGCGGGCGGCCCCGTCCGGTGGCCGAGCTCGAGCGCATGCTCGCCGCCGCGGGCTTCGTCGACATTCGCCTGCGCCGAACCGCCGTGCCGCTGCAGGCGCAGGTGCTGGTCGCGCGCGCCGGTTAGCCGGCGGCGCCGGCGGGCGGCGCCGCTGGCCCGACGCCGGGCTGCGAAAACCGAGCCTGCGCTGCGTCGCCGGCAGCGATCGACGGGGCAGCATCCGTCGGTGCGGGGGGCACCGCCGCAACGGGGCCTGCGGACGCGCCGGCGGCCGCAGGCGGGGCAGGCGTCGACGGCGCGGCCGTCGGGACGGGTGCAGCCGGCTGCGGCGCGGCCGTGACCGACGCGGTGGTCGGCAGCACCGTCGTCACCACCGGCAGGCTGTGCGCGCGCTTGACGAAGGCGTCGACCAGCGTGTCGGCGATGCGGCCGAACACCGGGCCGGCGAGCTGCGTGGCCAGCGCGCTGTCGAACTCGTAGGTGAGGTCGAACTCGACGCGGCACGCGTCGTCGCCCAGCGCCGCGAGCCGCCAGTGGCCCTCGAAGTGCCGGAACGGCCCGCGCACGAGGTGGATCGCCATGTGCTCGGGCCGGCGCTTCGGGTTGCGCGTGCCGACGCGCCAGCGCAGGCCGCGGTACTCGACGTCGAGGTCGGCGGCGACGAGGTGGTCCTCGCGCACGAGGATCGTCGCGCCGGCGCACCACGGCAGGAAGCGGGGGTAGTCCTCGGCGGCCTCGATGAGGTCGAACATCATCGGCGCCGGGCGCAGCACCAGGGCCGTCTTGCGCACCTGTCGCGTCACGGCGGCCTCACGGGCGTGGGATGCGGCCGTCGCGCACCAGCGGTGCGACGGTGGCCAGGTCGGCGGCCATGCGCTCGCGCAGCGCCTGCGGGGTCGACGGCAGCATCTCGAAGCCGGCGGTCTCGCCGATGCGGCGCACCTCGGGCGCGTCGAGCGCGCGCACGACGTCGCGCTGCAGCGCGTCGAGCACCGTGGCGGGCGTGCCGGCCACCGTGACAAGCGCGGCCCAGGGCCGCATCTCGACCGGCGGGCCGCCCGCCTCGACGAGGGTCGGCACCTGCGGGTGCGCCGGCAGGCGCGCCGGCGCCGCCACCGCGAGCGGGCGCAGCCGGCCGGCGGCCACCAGTCCGGCCACCGTGTTCATGCTGAACGCGGTCACGTCGACGTCGCCGGCGGCCACGGCGTTGAACAGCGCGCCGGCGTCCTTGAACGGCACCGCGAGCAGCCGCAGGCCGGCGGCCATTGCCATCTGCTCGACGGCCACGTGGCTCGGGTGGCCGTGGCCCAGCGTCGCGTAGGTCACGGCGCCAGGCTCCCCACGGGCGGCGTCGAGCAGGGCGCGCAGCGTCGGGTACCGCCCCGGCACGCCGGTCAGCAGCGCGAACGTGGCGCGAAACAGCAGCGTCAGCGGCGCCAGGTCGCGCTGGGGGTCGTACGGCAGGCTCGCGTGCAGCAGCGGGTTGACGACCAGCGTCGCCGAGTCGGCGACGTACAGCGTGTGGCCGTCGGACGGCACCTGGCGCACGTCGCCGAACGCGACGATGCCCGACGCGCCGGGCTTGTTCTCGACGACGACGGGCCGACCCCACTGCTGCTGCAGCTGCGCCGCCAGCGCACGCGCGACGACGTCGGGGCCGACGCCTACCGAGTACGGCACCACCAGGCGCACCGCGCGCTGCGGAAACGGCGCCTGCGCGCGCAGCGGCGGCGCGAAGGCCGCCGCCGCGGCGGCCCCCAGCACGGTTCGACGTCGCCATGGCGTTGCGTGCATTTCTCGTCCCTCAGGCGCCGGTCACGCGCGCGAGCACCGCGGTGGCGGCCAGTGCCGCGGCAAACAGCAACTGCAGCTTGAAGCAGCGGAACAGCACCGCGTTGAAGGCCACGCCCGGCGGGCAGCGCTCGAAGTCGCGCCGCAGCGCCAGCGCCGCCGGCACAAGCACCATCGGCAGCAGCGGCCACGCCGAGCCGGTGCTCCACGCGATGACGGGCAGCAGCGCGAACGGCCCGAGCAGCAGCAGCGCGAACAGCCGCTGCGAGGCGGCCGCGCCGAAGCACACCGCGAACGTGCGCCGGCCGACTTGGCGGTCGTGCACGATGTCGCGGTGGTTGTTGATCGCCAGCGCCGCTGCCGCGAGCGACCCGAGCGCGACCGACGCGAGCACCGACGCGTTGCCGACGCTGCCCGTCAGCGCCCAGTCGGTGCCGGTGACGGCGACGACGCCGAAGAACACGAATACCGTGAACTCGCCGAGCGGCGTGTAGGCGATCGGCCGAGGCCCGCCCATGTAGGCCAGCGCGGCGGCGAGCGACGCGAACCCGATCGCGAGCACCGGCCAGCCGCGCTGCAGGAACAGCAGCACGCCGATCGCCGTCGCGACGATCGACAGCAAGACGATAGCGCCGCGCACGTGGTGGCTTTCGAGCCAGCCGTTGGCGGTGGCGCGCGGCAGGCCGGTGCGCGTGCCGTGGCGCTCGGCGCCGCGCGCGGTGTAGCCGACGTCGTTCTGCATGTTGCTGACGACCTGCATCAGCAGCGACGCGAGCAGGATCAGCACGGCGGCGGCCAGGTCGAGCTCGCCGGTTCGGCTCCACCCGAACCCGGCGCCCACGAGCACGGGGCTCACTGCCACCGGCAGGCTGCGCGGGCGCACGGCCACCAGCCATGCGGCCAGCGAGCCTTGCCGCACGGCACGCACGGGGTCATCGACGGGAGAACTGACCGGAGACGACATCGAGGGCCATTCTGGGTATCACCCCACGATCGCAATTGAGATGCATCAATGCATCGCGCTTTTTCTTCCGGCTTCTGGACCGGTCGCCTCGTGCGCCGACGTCGCGGCCAGCGGCCGCGTGCCGAGGTGGACGCACGCGATGCCGAAGCTCAGATCGCGGTAGCGCACGTCGACGAAGCCGGCGCGCTCGAGCCGCACGCAGAACGCACGCTGGTTGGGAAAGCGGCGGATCGACTCGACGAGGTACTGGTAGGCCTCGGGCGAGCGCGCGATCCACGCACCCAGCCGCGGGATCACGGCGAACGAGAACATGTCGTAGAACGGGCGCACCGTGGCCCACGGGGTCGAGAACTCGAGGCACAGGAAACGCCCGCCCGGGCGCAGCACGCGCCGCACCTCGGCCAGCGCGGCGGCGAGGTGCGTCACGTTGCGGATGCCGAACGCGATCGTCAGCGTGTCGACCGACGCGTCGGCCAGCGGAATGCGCTCGCCGGTGCCGGCCAGCCAGCCCACGTGCCGGTGCCCGCGCTCGAGGCCGACCTGCATCATCGGCAGGCTCGGGTCGCAGACGACGACGGTGCGGTCCGGCGCGGCCAGGCGCGCGGCGACGTCGCCGGTGCCGCCGGCGAGGTCGACGATGACCTGCCCGGGCCGCGCCTCGGCCAGCCGCACCAGCGTGCGCTTCCACAGGCGGTGGACGCCCAGGCTCATCAGGTCGTTCATCAGGTCGTAGCGGCGCGCGATCGACGCGAACACGCGCCGGATGCGCCGCTCGCGCTCGGCCGCGTCGACCTCGTCGCGGCCGAAGGTGTGGGACAGCTCGGTCACGGTCCCGTTTGTACCTCGCGTCGCACGGCACTGGCGCGTTCGCCGGCGTCGCGATGACTGCGGGGCCACGGCGGGCCGCGCCGGCGTGCGGATTGACCTGCAGCAAATTCTTTCTCGGTTGGATCCACTAACGTCGCTCGCAACCGTGATGCGCAAGGGGCGACGGAGCCATGGAACGAGCACACGAAGACGGTCGGCGCGCGGCACCGTGCGTCGCCGGTCACACAGGAGCGGCACCATGACGGCAGGCTGGTCCGCGGTGCCGGTCGGCACTTTTCGCAGCGGCTGGCTCGGCGCGCCGTACCGCCACTACCCGCCGCCGGCGACGTGGCGCGGCGGGGCCGACGCCGACGTCTGGACGGCGGCGGTCGAATCGCTGGCGCAGCGGCCCGACGACGCGTTCGCCGTCGAGGTGCACCTGCCGTTCTGCGCCACGCGCTGCCTGTACTGCGGCTGCGACGTCGAGGCCACCGGTGACGAGCGCACCATCGCGGGCTACGTCGCCGCGATGCTGCGCGAGATGGACGGCGTCGCGGCCGTCGCCGGGCGCCAGCGCGAGGCGGTGCAGATCCACTTCGGCGGCGGCACGCCGAACCACCTGCCGGACGAGCAGCTGAGCCTGCTCGTGGCCGGGTTGCGCGAGCGGTTCCGGGTGCCGGCCGACACGGAGTGGTCGATCGAGTGCGACCCCCGCCGCTGCAGCGCGACGCAGATGGACCACCTGCGCCGGCTCGGGTTCAGGCACCTGCGCTTCGGCATGGGCGACCTGCAGCCCGACGTGCAGCACGCCGTGGGCCGGCTGCAGTCGCTTGCGATGATGGACGACGTCGTCGCGATGGCGCGCCACGCGCGCTTCGACTCGGTGCAGATCGACCTCGTCTACGGGCTGCCGCTGCAGACCGAGCGCCGGCTGCGCGCGACGCTGGACGCGCTGCTACGGCTCGGTCCCGACCGCATCCAGTGCCTGCCGTACCTGCACCAGCCGTCGCGCTTCTGGCCGCAGAGCGCGATCGACCGCGACGCGGTGCCTGGCGCGGCGGCGCGCGCGCGGCTGTGGGAAGCCGTCGTCGAGACGCTCGGCGACGCGGGCTACGCGTGGATCGGCGCCGACCTGTTCGTGCTCGACGACGACGCGCTGGCGACCGCGCACCAGCGTGGCGAGCTGCGCCGCAACGCACTGGGCTTCGCGACGGTGCCGGCGCAGCACCTGCTGGCGTTCGGCTGCGGGCGCGTCAGCGAGGTCGGCTCGGTGCTCGTGGCCAGCGAGCCGTCGCGCCAGGCGTGGCAGCAGGCGCTCGACGCCGGCCGGCGGCCGATCGTCGCGAGCCACTGCCGCAGCGCGGCCGAGCGGCGCCGGCGGCGCGCGATCGAGCGGCTGCAGTGCGAGCTGGCGCTGCCGGCCGCCGTCGCGGCGCAGGGGCTCGCGCACGAATACGAGCGGCTCGCCGCGTGCTCGTCGCTCGGCTGGGTGGTGGCCCAGGGCGACCTGCTGCGCGTCACGCGCAGCGGCCACCTCTGCCTCGACGCGCTGTGCGCGGTGCTCGACGGCGCCGCCCGCCCGCCGTCGTCGGCCGCCGCGGCGCCGCCGCGCGTGCACTAGCAGGCCGTTGAAGAACCAGCCGTGAACGCGAGTTCGTTCATCGTGAAGCGGCCCGGCGATGTCATACAGCCCGCGGTTCGCGCTGCAGTGGCCGCTGCAGCCCCGTTTGGCGCGCATTCGAGTGCCAGAAGAGGGGCATTTCGGCCTTCTCGCCGCTCATTACGCGCACTGCGGGCGCAGTTGCGCCAGGCTGCGCAGCCTCGTGAGGTTGTAGGCGGCCATGGTCAGCGTCAGAAGCTGGCCGACCTTGTCCAGTCCCTGCACCATGACCTGCCGGATCGGGCCGATGACCTTGCCCCAGCCGAAGCACTGCTCGATGCACTTGCGCTTGCGCTGGCTGATCGCATAGCCCATGTGCCTTGTCGTCCTCGCATCGATGGCGCTGCCACCGGTGCGGTTGAGGTTCTGCGCCACGTGCGGCGTGACGCCGATCTGGCGGCACGCCTTGACGAAGCCCTTGGTGTCGTACGCCTTGTCCG
>JBBION010000051.1:0-13543 GCA_037443345.1 Rubrivivax sp.
GCACGGCTCGCGGCGCCGGCGTGCGCCCGACGGCCGCGCCGTCCGGCGCCGGCTCACCAGCGCGTCGACAGGCGCGAGGTCGGCTCGGCGCGCGCCGCCGGATGCGAGCGCATCACCATCAGGCTGCGCGCCAGGTACAAGGCGTTGATCAGGCGCGCCGCGCGCTCGACGCTCATGCCCGGCCAGGTCGCGATCTCGCGCAGCGGCACCGTCTCGCGGCGCAGCCGCTCGAGCGCGGCACCCATCGCGCCGGTCGCGCCGAGGCTGGCGGCCACGCCCAGCGCGCGGTAGGCCGCGGTGCCGCCCACCTCGGCGAGCAGCCGCTCGCGCGGGCCGTGCAGCGCCAGCTGCCACAGCAGCGGCACCAGCGGCCGGTACGCCTCGGCACGGCCGATGCGCTCGTGCTGGTAGTGCCCCGGCGGGCGCAGACCGGGCGGCTCGACCGCCAGCAGCGTCAGTCCGGCCAGGCCCTGGTCGCGCGTCGGCTGCAGCGGGCGTGGCGAGTGGTACAGGTCCGACGCCGGGAACACCGTCACCGGCCACGCCAGCCCGTCGTGCTTCAGGTACAGGAGCGCCGACTCGCGCTGGCGCAGGCACGCGGCCATCACCTCGAGCACGTCGCCGCGCGCCGCGTCGTTGTCGCGCCGCTGCAGTTCGGCCACCAGCGTCGTCGAAAGCACCGTCGGGCCGTCCAGCCGCGCGTAGCCGCTGCTGCCCATCTCGCGGCGCAGGCGCTCGAACTCGCTGACGCGCCACAGCGACGAATCGTCGAAATCGCGTTCCTGCATCGCCAACCTCCTGGAGTCGAGCCACCCGCCCCGCACGCCGGCACGGCGGTGGCGCGGCGGGAGATCGGGCTGCGAAGCATATCGATCGCCCCCGTCGGAGGATGTTCGAATCCTGTAACAACCGCCCCGAGCGGTCGGCGAGTCCCCGCAACCCGGGGGCGGATCGGCACGCCGCGGCGTCGCGCGTCAGCGACCGTCGCCCGGGCGGCCGCCCGCGGCCTCGGGCGGGGTCTCGGTCGGTGCTCCCGGCGAGGGCGTGTCGCCCGTCGCCGGTGGCCGGCGCGCCTCGCGCTCGCGGTCGCGAGCGATCTCGCGGCGCACCGACACCAGCTGCCAGATGCCCAGCCCGAGCACGACGCCGATCACGAGCGCGAACTCGATCGCGACGAGTGCCGACGGGCTCACGACGCGCGCGCGGGGCGGCGTACGGGGTAGCGCGCGCGTTCCTGGCGCTCGAGGCGCTCGAACAGGTCGATGACCCACGCCGTGCGGTCGGTGACGGCCAGCTGGTCGTCGAGCGGCAGGGGTGCCGACGCCGCGGCGTGCACCAGGTGGCGGTTGGCCGGCAGCGGGGGTTCGGCGCCGCCACGGCGCGGCCACAGCTGCACGACGGCCTGCGCCAGCAGCCACGCCTTGCGCGAGCCCGGCACGACGGTGCGCGAGTGCCACGCCTGGTGCCCGCGGCGGCGCACCTCGTGGCCGATCGCGGCGTACAGACGGCGCGCGGCATTGATGCCCGGACGGCACGGCAGCGGCAGGTGCGCGAGGCCCCCGTCGACGCGGCGGTACAGCGCGTCGGCCTCGGCGAGCAGCCGGTGCACCGCGCGGTCGATCGCCGCGTGCGGGCGCGGGTCGGCGAGCCAGCCGTCGGGGTCGAGGCCGTCTTCGCGCAGCCAGGCGCGCGGCAGGTACAGGCGGCCCATCGCGGCGTCTTCGCGCACGTCGCGCGCGATGTTCGACAGCTGCATCGCGACGCCAAGGTCGCAGGCCCGCGCGACGGCGTCGGCACCGCGCACGCCCATCAGCAGCGCCATCATCGCGCCGACGGTGCCGGCCACGCGCGCGGCGTAGTCGCACACCTCGTCGAAGGTCTCGTAGACGCGGCCCTGCGCGTCCCACTCGAAGCCCTCGAGCAGCGCCTCGGGCAGCACGCGCGGGATGTGGAAGCGGTGCACGACGGCAGCCAGCGCGCGGTCGGCCGGATGCGACGTCGGCGCGAGGCGGTAGACGGCGTCGAGCCGCGTGCGCAGCGCCTCGAGCGCGCGCGCACTGCCGCCGCTGGCGTCGATCTCGTCGTCGGCGATGCGGCAGAACGCGTACAGGGCGCACGCCGGTTCGCGCACCGTGCGCGGCAGCAGCAGCGACGCGGCGAAGAAACTGCGCGAGCCGCCGCGCATCAGCTCGCGGCACGCCGCGAGGTCGAGGGGGGAGACCAGGGGTGCCATCGTGTCGCTCAGGCGGTGGCCATCGTCGCCGGCGCCGCGTGACGCGCCACGAGCGCGTCGGCATCGGGGACGACGGTGTCGAGCACGCGTGCCGACGACAGCACGCCCGGGATGCCGGCGCCCGGATGCGTGCCGGCGCCGACGAGGTACAGCCGCTCGAGTTCCTCGCTGCGGTTGTGCGGGCGGAACCACGCGCTTTGCGTCAGCACCGGCTCGAGGCTGAACGCGGCGCCGTGCACCGAGTTCAGCCGCTTCTCGAAGTCGATCGGCGTCAGGATGCGCGACGTCACGACCTGCTCGCCGAGCCCCGGCAGCAGCGTGGCCTCGAGGCGGCGCTGCATGTTCAGCCGGAACGGCTCGGCCTGGCGCGTCCAGTCGATGCCGCTTTGCTGGTGCGGCACCGGCGACAGCACGTAGAACGCGTCGCAGCCGGGCGGTGCCAGCGACGGGTCGGTCGCCGTGGGCCGGTGCAAGTACATGCTGACGTCGTCGGCGAGCACCTTGCGCTCGAAGATGTCGTCGAGCAGTTCGCGGTAGCGCGGCCCGAGCGAGATCGTGTGGTGCGCGACGTCGTCGTAGCGGCGCTTGGTGCCGAAGTACCACACGAACAGGCTCATCGAGTAGCGCGCGCGCTCGATCTTGCGGTCGGTCCAGCGGCGGCGGTGCCGCGCCGGCACGAGGTGCTTGTAGGTGAACGCGGCGTCGGCGTTCGAGACGACGACGTCGGCCGCGATCGCCTCGCCGCTGTCGAGCCGCACCCCCGTCGCGGTGCGACCCTCGACCAGGATCTCGCGCACCGGCGCGTGGCAGCGCACCGTGCCGCCCTGCCCCTCGATCAGCTTGACCAGCCCGCTGATCAGGCTGCCCATGCCGCCCATCGCGTAGTGCACGCCGAAGCGGCGCTCGAGGAACAGGATCAGGCAGTAGACGGAGGTGGTGTTGAACGGGTTGCCGCCCACCAGCAGCGGCTGGTACGTCAGGATCTTGCGCAGCTTGTCGTGCTTCACGTAGCGGCTGGCCATCTGGTAGACGGTCCGCCAGCTCTGCAGCTTCATCAGCTGCGGCGCCAGCCGCGCCATGTCGGTCCACGAGTCGAACGGCACGTGGCCGAGCTGCTCGAAGCCGACCTTGTAGATCGCCTCGCTGGCCTTCAGGAAGCGCTCGTAACCCTCGACGTCGCCGGGCGACAGCCGCGCCACCTGCGCACGCATCGCCTCGGGGTCGCCGCTGTAGTCGAAGAAGGTGCCGTCGTCGAAGCGGATGCGGTAGAACGGGCTGACCGGCCGCAGGTCGATGTCGTCGGACAGCTTGCGCCCGGCGAGCTGCCACAGCTCTTCGAGCAGGAACGGCGCCGTGATCACGGTCGGGCCGGCGTCGAACGTGAAGCCGTCCTGCCGGTGCACGCAGGCGCGCCCGCCCGGGGCATCGAGCTTCTCGAGCACGGTCACGCGGTAGCCGCGTGCGCCGAGCCGCACCGCGGCCGCCAGACCCCCGAAACCGCTGCCGATCACGACGGCGTGCGGTGCGCCGGGCCGCGGCGCCCGCGCCGGCAGCGGGGGGGCAAATGTCAACATGGCTTGATACTACGGGTGTCAAGCCGACTTGACAACCAGAGCCAGCCCGGTGGCGCCGGGTATTCGACGTGCGGTTGCGGGGCGTCAATGTCCGGCGCCGCCCCCCGCCCGGGCGCGCGGGGCCCGCGCGGCACTGCGGTGTGCAGCGCCGCGCCGGTGGCGCTCAGCCCTCGCCGCGGTGGACCATGGCCTTGATGCGCGCGTCGATCGTCCAGCGCAGCACGCTGCGCGTGCCGACGGTGGCAGCCCGCTCGGCGCGCCAGTCGCCCATGTCGAACTCGTGCGAGACGACCCGGGTGCCGATCTGCAGCTGACGCCACAGCTGCGGGCGCAGCCGCAGGTTGATGTCGGGCAGCAGGTACAGCGTGACGACGTCGGCGTCGGAGAAGTCGGACTTGAACAGGTCGCCGACCTCGAACCGCGTGCGGTCGGCGACGCCGGCGGCGATCGCGTTGGCCCTGGCCTCGGCGATGCGCCGCGGGTCGATGTCGATGCCCACGCCGCGCGCGCCGAACTCGCGCGCCGCCGCGATGACGATGCGGCCGTCGCCGCAGCCGAGGTCGTAGACCATGTCGCCGCGGCGCACCTCGGCCATCTCGAGCATCTTCGCGACGACCTCGGGCGGCGTCGGCACGTAGGGCACGTCCAGCGGCGGCGGGCTCGTCTGCGCGCGCGCGGCCAGCGGCAGCATCAGGCCCGCCGCGAGGATGCGGCGGCGCGGAACGGCGATCGGCATGGGCATCATCGTGGACTCCTCGAAGCGGTGGAACGGGACAGGACGGCCAGCAGCGCGACCCCGACGGCGAGCACGGCCACGCCGATCCAGGCGGCATTGATCCCGCCGACGTCCTGGCTCGAGACGTACGACAGGCTGGACCACAGCATGTAGCCGCACACGGCGACGAACAGCGCCGGCAGCAGCGGGTACAGCGGCACGCGGAACGGCCGCTCGACGTCGGGCTCGCGCCGGCGCAGCACGAACAGCGCGACGCCGGTCAGCAGGAAGAACAGCCAGAACACCGGCGCCGTGAACTCGACCATCGCGCGAAAGCCACCGCCGGCCAGCGCCCCGACGAGCACGAGCCCCAGCGCGGCCGCGCCCTGCACCGCCATCGCCACGCGCGGCCCGCCGTGCGCGAGGTCCCAGTGGCCGAGCCGGCCGAGCACCGGCCAGTCGCGGCCGACGGCGTAGTTGCTGCGCGCGCCGACGATCATCGTCGCGTTGATCGACGTCAGCGCGGCCAGCGCGACCAGCGCCGCGATCAGCGCGGCGCCGCTCTCGCCGAACGCGACGCTGAGCAGGTCGGCGGCGATCGCGTCCGACGCGCGCATGCCGTCGACGCCCAGCCCGCGCCAGTAGGCCCAGTTGACGAGCAGGTACAGCGCCGTGATGACGACGATCGAGATCACGAGCGCACGCACCATCGCGCGCCCGCGCCGGCGTGCGCCCGGCGGATCCTTCAGCTCGGCGCTGATGTAGGCGGCCTCGTTCCAGCCGCCGTAGGTCAGCAGCACGAAGATCATCGCCATCCCGAACGCGGCCACCGTCGGCGGCGCGGCCTCGCCCGCCGGCGCCGGCGCCGGTGCCGGGTCGCCGCCGAACACGAGCACCAGCGCCGCGAGCACGATCAGCAGCAGCCCGACGACCTCGAGCAGCGTCAGCCAGTTCTGCGCCATCGCGCCCATGCGCAGCCCGCGCAGGTTGACGACGGCGAGCACGCCGACCGCGGCCGCCGCGTACAGCGCCGACCCGTGCGGCCCCAGCGGCACGAGCTGCTGCATGTAGTCGCCGAACAGGAAGCCCAGCAGCGCGATCGAGCCCGTCGTGATGACGGCGAAGCGCGCCCACGCGAACAGGAACGAGACCTGGCGGCCGAACGCGCGGTGCAGGAAGTGGTAGTCGCCGCCGGCGTGCGGGTAGGCGGTGGCCAGCTCGGCGTAGCACAGCGCACCGACGAGCGAGATGAGCCCGCCGAGCACCCACGCGACGAGCATCCACTCGACGCTGCCGGCCATGCCCGCGACCAGCGCCGGCGCCTTGAAGATGCCCGCCCCGATGACGACGCCGACGATGATCGCGACCGCCTCGCGCACGCCGATCACAGGGCTCGGGTCGACGCGCTCGCCCGTGCGTGGCACCGCCCGCGCGCCGGTGCCGGCCGAACCGGGCACCGCGCTCATCGTGGCACCCCCGCGGCCGGTGCGGTCGCGCGACGACGAAGGTGGGCGCACCACGTGACGCGCGCCCTCACGTCGCTACCGACGCTGGCGCCGCACGTCGAACCCGACGCGCGACGCGTGGCGGTCGCGCAGTCACCTGTCGTCGCCGGCGGCCGCGCAATGCGGCCTGCCGGCCCCTGGCAAACCGGGGCTCGCATCGGCATCGGATTCCCTCGCAGACAGTCAAGCCAAGCCCACGACGCCCCACGAAGGCGACGGGGTTGGCGCACGATTGCCGGCGGCGAAGCGCTCGCGCACGACGCCGACCCGGCACAGACACGATCGAGCGGCGTGAGTTCCGCCGATGTCGCGGTCGCGATCGACATCGACGCTGCCCGCGCGCGGCCCGCGCCCCCGCAGCGATCGACGCCGGGCCGTGAGCGAGTCGGCGGCGCCGGCTGCTCAGTCGCCGCGCACGGCCTCGCCGTCGGGCGACCAGACGCGCTCGAAGAACTCGAGCACGAGCACGCTCAGCGCATCGAACGCGAAGCCCTCGCGCTCGGCGCGCTCGCCGAAGTCCTGGCGGTGCGCGGTCAGCCACCAGGCGAGCGTCAGGTCGCCCTCGCCGGCAGCGAACGCGAAGGCCTCGTCGATCTCGTCGAAACGTCGCTTCTCGACGTGCGTCGTGCGCACGATCGCCCGCGGGCGCCCGTCGCCGTCGAGCACGACGAGGTGGTCGCCGACCTGCGGCAGCGCGTCGCCGTCGCGCTCGAAGTCCGACAGCAGCGTCGCGTGTGCGCGCTTGACGCCGCGCACGACGAGTTCGGCGCGCTCGTCGGCGAGGCGGCGCGTGTGGCCGAGCGGCGTCGCGGCGAAGCCCTCGACGCGCACGTCGCCGGCGCGCTGGTACGCGAGCCAGAAGGCCTCGATCAGCGCCGCGCTCCCCGCGGCCGGACGGTCGTCGCCGAACATCGTGCGGCTCGCGATCAGCCCGCGTCGCGCAGCGCCGCGCGCAGCTGCGCGCCGAGCTCGGGCCGGTCGACGAAGGGGTCGGTCGGGTTGCGGCCCAGGGCGACGTCGTCGAGCCGGGTGCGCACGCTCTTCAGCGCGTGCGGGTGGCTGTAGATGTAGAAGCGCCGCTCGCGCAGCGCGTCGAACACGGCCTGCGCGACCTGCGCCGCCGTGACCTTGCCGCTGGTCACAGCCTTCTCGCTCATCGCGCGGCCGATCAGCTGGCTCTTCGTCGGCGCGGCCGGCGCGTGGCCCGCCGGGCGGTTGCGCTCGCTGAGGTGGATCGCGGTGGGCACGAAGTACGGGCACAGCACCGACGCCGTGACCTGCTCGGTGACCAGCGCGAGGTCCTGGTACAGCGTCTCGGTCAGCGCGACGACGGCGTGCTTCGTCGCGTTGTACAGGCCCATGTTCGGCGGGCTCAGCAGGCCCGCCATCGACGCCGTGTTGACGACGTGCCCCTCGTAGGCCGGATCGGCCTTGGCCGCGTCGAGCATCATCGGCGTGAACACGCGCACGCCGTGCGCGACGCCCATCAGGTTGACGCCGACGACCCACTCCCAGTCGTGCGCCGGGTGCTCCCAGATCAGCCCGCCGGCGGCCACGCCGGCGTTGTTGAACACGACGTGCGGCGCACCGAAGCGCTCGCGCGCGGCCGCGCCGAGCGCCTCGACGTCGGCTGCCCTCGCGACATCGACCTGCTGCGCGAGCACCTGCGCGCCGAGGTCGCGCACCTCGTGCGCCGCGAGGTCGAGCGCATCGGGCTGCACGTCGGCCATCACGACGTGCATCCCTTCGCGCGCGGCCAGCCGTGCCATCTCGAGGCCGAAGCCCGACGCGGCACCGGTGATGACCGCGGTGCGGCCGTGGAAGGTCTTCATCGTCGTGTTCCTCGTCGTGGATCGTCAACGACCTCGCGCGCGTTCGACCAGCGCGTCGAACGGCAGGTCCGCCGGCAGCGTGCCGAACACGTCCGACCCCTGCGCGAGCCGCGCGCGGCAGAACGCCTCGGCCACCGCACGCGGCGCGTGGCGCGCGAGCAGCGACGCCTGCACGAGCAGCGCGACGTCGCGCGCGAGCGCGCGTGCGGCGATCTCGTCGGCGACGCCGTCGACGCGCGCCGGCAGCGTGGCCGCCAGCCGGTCGAAGCTCGGGTGGATGCCGCGAGCAGGCGCGAGCTCGCGCTCGAGCGCCGGCGCGACGTCGGCGCTGCGCAGCGCGCGCAGCAGGTCGAGCGCCATGATGTTCGCGGCGCCCTCCCAGATCGAGTTCAGCGGCATCTCGCGGTAGATGCGCGCCATCACGCCCTCGCCCTGCTCCTCGACGTAGCCGTTGCCGCCGAGGCACTCCATCGCCTCCTGGCCGAACGCGCTGCCGCGCTTGCAGATCCAGAACTTGGCGATCGGCGTCAGCACGCGGCGCAGCACGGCCTCGTGCTCGCGATCGGCGTGCCCGGCGCTCTCGGTGCGGTCGATCGCGGCGGCCAGCCGCAGCGCGAGCGCGGTCGCGGCTTCGCTCTCGAGCGCGAGGTCGGCGAGCACGTTCCTCATCAGCGGCTGCTCGGCCAGGCGCTTGCCGAACGCGCTGCGGTACGCCGTGTGGTGCAGCGCGAGCGTCAGCGCCGCGCGCATCAGCCCCGCGGTGCCGAGCGCGCAGTCCAGCCGCGTCAGCGCGCCCATCGCGAGGATCTGCGGCACGCCGCGCCCCTCGTCGCCGACGCGCCAGCCGAGCGCGTCGTGGAACTCGACCTCGCTGCTCGCGTTCGCGTGGTTGCCGAGCTTGTCCTTCAGCCGCTGCACGCGCAACGCGTTGACGCTGCCGTCGGGCAGCAGGCGCGGCACGAAGAAGCAGCTGAGGCCCCCGCCCGCCTGCGCGAGCACCAGGTGCGCGTCGCACATCGGCGCCGAGAAGAACCACTTGTGGCCGGTGATGCGGTAGCGCTCGCCCCAGCCGTCGGCGCCGTCGCGCTCGGCGCGCGTCGTGTTCGAGCGCACGTCGGAGCCGCCCTGCTTTTCCGTCATGCCCATGCCGAGCGTGACCGCGCTCTTGCGGTCGAACGGCACGAAGCGCGGGTCGTAGTCCGACGCGACGATCTTCGGCATCCACGCCGCGGTCAGGCCGGCGTTGGCGCGCAGGGCGGGCGTCACCGCGTAGCTCATCGACACCGGACAGAGGATCGACGGCTCGAGCTCGGTGAACAGCATGAACGCCGCCGCGCGCTCGACGTGCGCGCCGGGCCCCTTGGCCCACGGCGCGCCGTGCAGCCCGTGGCGCAAGGCGCTTCCCATCAGCGCGTGGTAGCTGGGATGGAACTCGACCTGGTCGATGCGGTGGCCGAAGCGGTCGTGCGTCTTCAGCCGCGGCGGGTGCACGTTGGCCAGCCGCGCGTGCTCGAGGATCGCGGCCGAGCCGAACTCGGCGCCCATCGCGGCGAAGCGCGGCGCCTCGAAACTTGGGTGGTGGTGCGCGAGCGCGTCGCGCAGCGGACGGTTCCACGCCCACAGGTCGTGGTCGGCCAGCGGTGGCACCTGGTTGAAGACGTCGTGGGTCACGAGGCTCATGGTCGTGCCTTTCGCAGCATCTCGACGTGGGGAATGTCGTCTTCGAGGTACTCGTCGCCGACGGTCTCGAAGCCGAACCCGCGGTAGAAGCGCTGCAGGTGCGCCTGCGCGCTGATGCGGATCGCGCGGGCGGGCCAGAAGCGCCCGCAGCCGGCGACGCCTTCGGCCATCAGGGCCCTGCCGAGGCCGGTGCCGCGCACCTCGGGCGCGACGACGACGCGGCCGATGGCCGGCTGGTCGAACTTCGCGCCGGGGTCGACGATGCGCAACGTCGCCTGCAGCACGCCGGCGGCGTCGCGGCCGAGCAGGTGCCACGACGCGCGGTCGAGGCCGTCGGGGTCCAGGTACGGCCCCTGCTCGAGCACGAAGACGCGGCAGCGCAGCTGCAGCGCGTCGTACAGGTTCTGCACGCCGAGGTCGTCGAAGCGCGACCAGGACCAGCTCAACATGGCATCCCATGCGCGGCGAAGCGTGCCGAGGCGTCCAGTGCGTTCACCCGTTCAAGCGGACGCCGCGGATCCGGCTTCGCCGGTCCGCAGTCGGCGCCCCCTGGGGGGAGGCGCCGCAGGCGCTTCGGGGGGGTCATAGCTTCACGAGTTGCTTGCCGAAGTTGCGCCCCTTCAGGAGCCCGAGGAAAGCCTCGGGCGCGCTCTCCAGGCCCTGCGCGACCGTCTCGCGGTACTTCAGCTTGCCCGTCGCGACCATCGCGCCGAGTTCCTTCAGCGCCGCCGGCCACAGGTCCATGCGTTCGCTGACGATGAATCCCTGCACCTTCAGCCGCGACACGAGGATCAGCGACGGGTTGGCCATCGGGATCGGCTGGCCGTCGTAGCCGGCGATCATGCCGCACACCGCGATGCGGCCGAACGCGTTCATGCGCAGCATCACGGCGTCCAGCAGCACGCCGCCGACGTTCTCGAAGCAGCCGTCGATGCCGTCGGGGCACGCCTGCTTGAGCGCCTGCGACAGCGACTTCAGGTCGCGGTGCGCCTTGTAGTCGATGCACGCGTCGAAGCCGAGCTCGTCGGTGACGTAGGCGCACTTCTCGGGCCCGCCGGCGATGCCGACCGCGCGGCACCCGCGCGCCTTCGCGAGCTGGCCGACCACGCCGCCGACCGCGCCGCTGGCGGCGCTGACGACCACCGTCTCGCCGGCCTTCGGCTCGATGATCGCGTTCAGGCCGACCCACGCCGTGACGCCGGGCATGCCCACCGCGCCGAGGTAGGCTGGCAGCGGCACGTGCGTCGTGTCGACCTTGCGCAGCACGCCGCGCTGGCTCGCGTCGACGAGCTGGTACTGCTGCCAGCCGCCCATGCCGACGACCCGGTCGCCGACAGCGAAGTCGGGGTGGCGCGACGCGATCACCTCGCCCACGGTGCCGCCGATCATGACCTCGCCCAGCGGCTGCGGCTGCGCGTAGCTCTTGCCCTCGTTCATGCGCCCGCGCATGTACGGGTCGAGGCTCAGGTAGTGGTGGCGCACCAGCACCTGGCCGTCGGCGAGCGCGTCGGGGTCGACGGTGGTGCTTTGCAGGCGGAAGTTGTCGACGCTGGCCTCGCCCGTGGGGCGCGACGCGAGCACGATCTGCGGGTTGACGAGGGCGGTCATGGGGACTCCTGGCGCGACGTGGGGCGTCGCAGTTCGTTGAGCCTGCGCCCGCGCGTGGGCAGCGCGCGCAGGACCTTGAAGGTCGCGGTCGCGTGGGCGCAGCGGTGGCCGTGGTCGTCGACGACCCAGCCCTCGCAGAACGCCAGCGTCGCGGTGCGCTGCAGCAGCCGGCCGTGGGCGGTCAGCGCGCCTTCGGCCGGCTGCATGAACGTCGTCTTCATCTCGACGGTGGCGACGCCGGGGGCGTCGCCCTCGGGGTGGCGCAGCACGCTGCGCGCGGCGTGCGCCATCGCGACGTCGAGCAGCGTCATCAGCACGCCGCCGTGCGCGACGCCCCACGAGTTGGTCAGCGCGTCGCGCAGCGCGAGCGCGACCTCGGCCTCGCCGCCCCCGAAACGCCGCAGTTCGAGCCCGAGGTGCTCGACGAACGGGATGTGCGCGGCGAACTGCAATCAGCCCCCGCGGTGAACCGCAGAGACCCCGCCGTCGACGGCGAGGATCTGCCCGGTGATGTGCTTGCCGGCGGCGCTCGCGAACAGCAACGCCGCGCCCTTCAGGTCGTCGTCGTCACCGATGCGGCGCAGCGGCGCCGACGCCGCGAGGCTGTCGACGCCGAACTGCTCGAGCACGCCCTTGGTCATCTTGCTCGGGAAGAAGCCCGGCGCCAGCGCGTTGACGGTGATGCCGTACGGCCCCCACTCGCCGGCCAGCGTGCGCGTGAAGTTGACGACGGCGCCCTTGCTCGTGCCGTAGGCGATGAACTTCATCTCGGCGCTGCCGCCCAGGCCCGCGATCGACGCGACGTTGATGATGCGCCCGTGGCGGCGCGGGATCATGCTCGCCTTGCCGACCGCCTGCGAGAACAGGAACACGCTGCGCACGTTGAGGTTCATCACCTTGTCCCACGCGTCGAGCGGGTGGTCCTCGGCCGGCGCGCCCCAGGTCGCGCCGGCGTTGTTGACGAGGATGTCGATCTGGCCGAGCCGCTGCAGCGTCTCGTCGACGACGTGGTGCACCGCGTCGGGCCGGCTGGCGTCGCCGGCGACCCAGCGCGCGTCGATGCCCTTCGTGCTCAGGTCGCCGGCGGCCTCCTCGAGGTCGGCCGCCTTGCGCGACGTCAGCATGATCTTGGCGCCGGCCTCGCCGAGCGCCTCGGCGATCTGCAGGCCCAGCCCGCGCGAGCCGCCGGTGACGAGCGCGACGCGGCCGCTGAGGTCGAACAGTTGCTGGATGGGGGTGCTCATCGGACGGATCTCCAGAAGGTCGGGGTCAGCGCGGCGGGTCGGCCATGCGCGAGCGCACGACGACCAGCACGACGCCGGCCGCGGTCGCGAGACCGCCGACGACGACGAGGCTCCAGCCCAGCGGGTCGTGCGCGCGCTGCACGAACAGGCCCAGCGACGCGACGAGCAGGCCGCCGTAGATCAGCACCCAGGCCAGCGTCTCGACGGTGGTGGTCTTCATCGTGCGGGGCGTCAGAACGCGTCGGGGTCCATCGTGCGGCACACCGCCTCGCGCGCGGCGACGACGGCGAGCCAGGCGTCGATCTTCGGCAGCTCGTAGGCGTGGAAGTAGCGCATCGCCGCGAGCTTGCCACGCTTCATCGCGCCGTCGGGCAGGCGCCGTGCGGCCAGCGCCACGTCGAGCCAGATCCACGCGAGCACGACGTGGCCGAAGGCCTGCAGGTAGGGCGTGGCGTTGGCCAGCGCCTCCTCGGGCACGCCGGTGGCCCACGCCGCCTTCGTGGCCGCGCCGACCTTCTGCAGCGCGCCGGCCAGCGCGTTGGCGGGCTCGGCAAGCCCTTCGGCGTGCCCGGCACGCTCGATCGTGGCCTGCACCCGCGTCGCCAGCAGCTTCAACCCGGCACCGCCGTCGATCACGACCTTGCGCCCGAGCAGGTCGAGCGCCTGGATGCCGTGCGTGCCTTCGTGGATCATGTTCAGGCGGTTGTCGCGCCAGTACTGCTCGACCGGGAAGTCGCGCGTGTAGCCGTAGCCGCCGAGCACCTGGATCGCGAGCGAGTTCGCCTCCAGGCACCACTCGCTCGGCCAGCTCTTGGCGATCGGCGTCAGCACGTCGAGAAGCCGCCTCGCGTCGGCCGCCGCGGCCGGCTCGCCGGTGTGCTGCTCGTCGACGAGCCGCGCGCAGTACAGCTCGAGCGCGAGCGCGCCCTCGGCGTAGGCCTTCTGTGCCAGCAGCATGCGCTTGACGTCGGCGTGCTCGACGATGGGCACCTGCGGCTGCGTCGGGTCCTTGCCGGCGCCGGTGATCGGGCGCCCCTGCGGGCGGTTCTTCGCGTACTCGAGCGAGGCCTCGAAGCCCGCCATGCCGAGCATCGTCGCCGCCATGCCGACGCCGATGCGCGCCTCGTTCATCATGTGGAACATGCAGCGCAG
>JBBION010000052.1:0-11231 GCA_037443345.1 Rubrivivax sp.
CGAACTGCTCGCACAGGCCGACGCGCACGCCGCGCGCCCGCCGCGCAGCCCCGTGCCCGGCGTCGCGTGGCAGCGCAGCCGGCTCGCGTCGGGGCTGGGACACCGCCACGTGCGCACCTTCCTCGCGCTCGTCGACGGCGGCAGCGAGTCGCGCGCGTCGCAGGCGCTCGGCGTCAGCCAGTCGGCGGTGCACCAGACGCTGGCGCAGGCCGAGCACCTCGCCGGCGAGCCGCTGTTCTACCGCACGCGCGCCGGGCTGCGGCTGAACGACGCCGGGCAGGCGCTGCTCAAGGCGCTGAAGCTGATGCTCGCCGAGTTCGGCCACGCGGCCGACGACGTCGCGGCCGCGCAGGGCACGATGCGCGGGCGCGTCGTGATCGGCACGCTGCCGTTCTCGACCGGCCTGTTCGTGCCGCGCGCGCTCGACCGCGTGCTGGCCAGCCACCCGGCGCTCGAGATCACCGTCGTCGACGGCACCTACGCGACGCTGCTGCACCAGCTGCGCTACGCCGAGATCGACGTCATCGTCGGCGCGCTGCGCGACCCGCCGCCGGCCGACGACGTGCGGCAGGAGACGCTCTTCGACGACCGGCTGGCGGTCGTCGCGCGGCGCGGGCACCCGCTGGCCGGACGCCCGGCGCTGCGGCTGCGCGACCTCGCACGAGGCCCGTGGGTGCTGCCGATGCCCGGCACGCCGGCGCAGGCCGCGTTCGACCAGGCCTTCGCGGCCGAAGGGCTGGCCGCGCCGCAGGAGCGGCTGCGCGTCAACAACACGATGATGATGCAGGCACTGCTGTACGACGGCGACCGCGTCGCACTGATGTCGCCGCGCCACCTCGAGCGCGAGATCGCCGCCGGGCTGCTGACGGTGCTGCCGGTGGCGGTGCGGCACGGCCCGCGCGTGATCGGCATGACGACGCGCGCCGACTACATGCCCCCGCCGGGCGTGCAAGTGCTGCTCGACAGCCTGCGTGCCGCGGCGGGCGAGGTCGCGACCCCGGGGGAACCCGCACGCGCACACCAACCCCCATAAGCAATCTGCATAGAATCGCCGCTCCTTCGCACTGGCGCGCCGCCCGCGCCGCTGCCAAGCTCGCGCCCTCGCCACACACCCACTCAGGAGACCTTCCATGCTCAAGCGCGCCTTTCTGACCAGCGTCGCCGCCGCGGTGCTGGCGATCGCGACGTCGTCCTCGGCCGTCGCGCAGGACAACCGTTTCCGGATCGGCCTGATCCTGCCGCTGACCGGCCCGTTCGCGTCCACCGGCAAGCAGATCGAGACCGCCGCGCGCCTGTACATGGCGCAGAACGGCGACACCGTGGCCGGTAAGAAGGTCGAGCTGATCGTCAAGGACGACACCGGCGCGCCCGACGTCACCAAGCGCATCGCGCAGGAGCTGATCGTCAACGACAAGGTCAACGTGCTCGCCGGCTTCGGCCTGACGCCGCTGGCCTTCGCGACCGCGCCGATCGCCACGCAGGCCAAGACGCCGATGGTCGTGATGGCCGCTGCCACCTCCAGCGTCACCGAGGCGTCGCCGTACATCGTGCGCACGAGCTTCACGGTGCCGCAGGTCGTCACCGTGCTCGCGGACTGGGCGGCGAAGAACAACATCAAGCGCGTCGTCAGCCTGGTCACCGACTACGCGCCGGGCGTCGACTCGGAGAAGTTCTTCGGCGACCGCTTCGTGCTCAACGGCGGCACCGTCGTCGAGAAGCTGCGCGTGCCGCTGCGCAGCCCCGACTTCGCGCCGTTCCTGCAGCGCGTGCGCGACGCCAAGCCCGACGCGCTGTTCGCCTTCGTGCCGTCGGGCCAGGGCTCGGCGCTGATGAAGCAGTTCGCCGAGCGCGGCCTCGACAAGGCCGGCATCCGCCTGATCGCCGAGGGCAGCGTGACCGACGACGACATCCTCAACGGCATGGGCGACGTCGCGCTGGGCGTCGTCACCGCGCACCACTACTCGGCCGCGCACGACTCGCCGCTGAACAAGAAGTTCGTCGAGGCCTTCGCGAAGGCCAGCGGCGGCGGGCGCCCGAACTTCATGGGCGTCGGCGGCTACGACGGCATGCGCGTGATCTACGAGGCGGCCAAGGCCACGAAGGGCGGCAGCGGCGACGCGCTGCTCAACGCGATGAAGGGCCAGATCTTCGAGAGCCCGCGCGGCCCGATGTTCATCGACGCGCAGACGCGCGACGTCGTGCACAACATCTACCTGCGCCGCGTCGAGTCGATCAACGGTCAGCTCTGGAACAAGGAGTTCGAGACCATCAAGGACGTGAAGGACCCGGGCAAGTCCCGCTGAGTCCGGCGCCCGGCCGTCCCCGCGTGCGCGGGGACGGCGCGCCGTTGTCCACCCTGCCGCGCGCGGCCGGCCCCGCCGGCGTCGCCTGACCCATGTTGACGATCCTGTTCGACGGCATCGCCTACGGGATGCTGCTGTTCATCCTCGCGATCGGCCTGTCGGTGACGATGGGGTTGATGAACTTCATCAACCTCGCGCACGGCGCCTTCGCGATGCTCGGCGGCTACGTGACCGTCGTCGTGATGCGCAGCCACGACGTGCCCTTCGTCGCCGCGCTGGGCCTCGCGTTCGTCGTGCCGGCCGTCGTCGGCGCGGTGCTCGAGCGCACGCTGTACCGGCCGATGTACGGGCGCCCGCACCTCGACCAGGTGCTGTTCACGATCGGGCTGGTGTTCATGGCGGTGGCTGCGACCGACTACTTCATGGGCGCGCAGCAGCAGATCGTGCAGCTGCCCGACTGGCTGCGCGGGCGCACCGAGTGGTTCGACGGCGCACTCGGCATGGGCCACTACCGCCTGTTCATCATCGCGGTGTGCGCGGCGCTGACGGTCGCGCTGCAGCTCGCGCTGACGCGCACGCGCTTCGGCAGCCGGCTGCGTGCCAGCGTCGACGACGCGCGCGTCGCCGGCGGTCTCGGCATCAACGTGAACCAGATCTTCGCCATCACCTTCGCCGTCGGCTCGGGGCTGGCCGGCATCGGCGGCGCGCTCGGTGCCGAAGTGCTCGGCCTGGAGCCGACGTTCCCGCTGAAGTTCATGGTCTATTTCCTGATCGTCGTCGCCGTCGGCGGCACGTCGTCGATCGCGGCGCAGTTCGGCGCCGCGCTGCTGCTGGGCATCGCCGACGTCGCCGGCAAGTACTACATCCCCAAGCTCGGCGCCTTCGTCGTCTACTCGCTGATGATCGCGATCCTGGTCTGGCGCCCTCAGGGCCTGTTCACGCGCGGAGCCGCCCGATGACGACGAACCTGCGGCCGTCGAGCGCGCGCTGGCGCGCGTGGGAGCCCGTCGTGTGGCTGGTGGCGTTCGCGCTGCCGGCGCTGGTGCCGGGTCACTCGCTGATGGTCAGCGAGATCGCGATCGTCGCGCTGTTCGCGATCTCGCTCGACCTCGTGCTCGGCTACACCGGCATCGTCTCGCTCGGCCACGCGGCCTTCTTCGGCTTCGGCGCCTACAGCGCGGCGCTGTTCGCGAAGCATCTCTCGCCGGATCCGCTGCTCGGTCTCGCGGTGGGCACCGGCGCGGCGCTGCTGCTGGGCCTGCTGTGCTCGGCGACGATCATCCGCGGCAACGACCTGACGCGTCTGATGGTGACGCTGGGCACGTCGCTGATCCTGTGGGAGCTGGCCAACCGCCTCGACTGGCTGACCGGCGGCGCCGACGGCCTGCAGGGCGTCGTGATGGGTCCGGTGCTCGGCCGTTTCGAGTTCGACCTCTACGGCCAGACGGCCGCCTGGTACTCGCTCGCGGTGCTGTTCGTGCTGTTCCTGCTCGCGCGGCACCTGGTGCACTCGCCGTTCGGTGCGACGCTGAAGGCCGTGCGCGACAACCGGCTGCGCGCGATGGCGATCGGCATCCCGGTCACGCAGCGGCTCGTCGTCGTCTACACGGTGGCTGCCGGCATGGCCGGAGCCGCCGGCAGCCTGCTCGCGCAGACCTCCGGCTTCGCGTCGCTCGAGGTGTTCGGCATCGAGCGCTCGGCCGACGTGCTGCTGATGCTGGTCATCGGCGGCGTCGGCTGGCTGTACGGCGGCATCGCCGGCGCGATCGTGTTCAAGCTGCTGCACGACCTGATCGCCGACATCACGCCGCAGTACTGGACGTTCTGGATCGGCCTGTTCCTGGTCGTGCTGATGCTCGTGGGCCGCGACCGCCTGCTCAAGCCGTGGACCTGGTGGTCGCGCAAGGGGGCCGCGCGATGAGCGCGACCGCGACCGATGGCCGCCGCACCGTGCTGCGCTGCGAGGGCCTGGTCAAGCGCTTCGGCGGCATCACGGCCACCGACCACGTCACGCTCGGCGTCGAGGCCGGCGCGCGCCACGCGCTGATCGGCCCCAACGGCGCCGGCAAGACGACGCTGATCAACCTGCTGACCGGCGTGCTGCCGCCGACCGAAGGGCGCATCGAACTCGAGGGCAGCGACATCACGACGCTGGCGCCGCACCAGCGCGTGGGCCGCGGGCTCGTGCGCACGTTCCAGATCAACCAGCTCTTCGCGTCGATGACGCCGCGCGAGACGCTGGCGCTCGTCGTCGCGCAGCGTCGCGGGCGCGGCGCTCGCTGGTGGCGAGCGCTCGACCGCGATGCCGACGTGATGCAGCGCGCCGAGCAGCTGCTCGCGCAGTTCCACCTCGCCGACAGCGCCGACCAGCGCACCGAGCACCTCGCCTACGGCAAGCGCCGGCTGCTCGAGATCGCGATCGCGCTGGCCTGCGAGCCGCGCGTGCTGCTGCTCGACGAGCCGGTGGCCGGCGTGCCGCCCGGCGAGCGCGAGGAGCTGCTGCACACGGTGGCGAACCTTCCGCGCGAGGTCTCGGTGCTGCTGATCGAGCACGACATGGACCTCGTGTTCGGCTTCGCCGAGCGCATCACGGTGCTCGTCAACGGCGGCGTGCTGACCGAGGGCACGCCGGAGGCGATCGCCGCCGACCCGCAGGTGCGCGCGGTGTACCTCGGCCACGGCGACGGAGCCGCGCAATGACCGAACTGCTGCGCGTCGAGGCATTGCGTGCCGGCTACGGCGAGGCGGTCGTGCTCGACGGCGTCGACCTCGCGCTGCCCGAGGGCCGGACGCTGGCGCTGCTCGGACGCAACGGCACCGGCAAGACGACGCTGATCAACACCCTCGTCGGCGCCACGACGCACCACGGCGGGCGCATCGCGCTGGCCGGCAAGGAACTCCACCGGCTGCCGTCGCACGCGCGCGCCGCCGCCGGGCTGGGCTGGGTGCCGCAGGAGCGCAACATCTTCAAGTCGCTGACGGTGCACGAGAACCTGACCGCCGTCGCGCGAGCGCCCACGCACGGCCGCAAGGCGCCCGCGTGGACGCCCGAGCGCGTCTACGAGATGTTCCCGCGGCTGGCCGAGCGCCGCGGCAACCTCGGCACGCAGCTGTCGGGCGGCGAGCAGCAGATGCTCGCGGTCGGCCGCGCGCTGGTGCTCAACCCGCGCCTGCTGCTGCTCGACGAGCCGCTCGAGGGGCTCGCGCCGATCATCGTCGAGGAGCTGCTGCGTGCGATCCGCCGCATCACGCGCGACGAGGGCGTCTCGGCGATCGTCGTCGAGCAGCACCCGCAGGCCATCCTCGCGATCAGCGACCTCGCCGTCGTGCTCGACCAGGGCCGCGTCGTGCACGCCGACCGCGCCGACGCGCTGGCCGCCGACGCCGACCTGCTGCACCGGCTGCTCGGCGTCGCCGGCGCCAAGGAGCACTGACGCGATGCCCACCGACCTGATCCTCGTGCCGGGCCTGATGTGCGACGCCGCCGTCTGGCAGCCGCTGCTGCCGCGGTTCGCGCCGGCGGCGACCTGCCGCGTCGTCGACCACGGCGGCGCCGACGACCTCGCGCTGATGGCGCGCCGCCTGCTCGACGCGGCACCGCCGCGCTTCGCGCTCGCCGGCCACTCGATGGGCGGGCGCGTCGCGCTCGAGGTGATGCGCCTCGCGCCCGGGCGCGTCGAGCGCCTCGCGCTGCTCGACACCGGCTACCGCGCCCGCGCCGCCGGCGCGGCCGGCGACGACGAGGCGCGCAAGCGCCACGCGCTGCTCGACATCGCGCGCACGCAGGGCGTGCGCGCGATGGCCCTGCGCTGGGTGCAGGACATGGTGCACCCGGCGCGGCTCGACGACGCCGCGCTGATCGAGCGCATCGTCGCGATGTTCGAGCGCAAGAGCGCCGACACCTTCGCGCGCCAGGTGCGCGCGCTGCTCGAGCGCCCCGACGCGACCGACGTGCTGCGCAGCGTGCAGGTGCCGACCCTCGTGATGTGCGGCCGTGCCGACGGCTGGGCGCCGGTGGCGCAGCACGAGGAGATCGCCGCGCTGATCCCACCCGGGCACGCGAGGCTGGCCGTAATCGAAGACGCCGGCCACATGAGCACGATGGAACGGCCCGACGCGGTCGCCGACGTGATGCTCGAGTGGCTGGCCGCGCCCGCGCGCTGAGTCCGCCACGTTCTCGAAGGAGAGCCCCGATGGATGCCGAGCACCTGGCGGCCGTGCAGGCCTGCCGCGACGTCGTCGTCGCCAGTGCGCACACGGTGGACGCGCGCGACTTCGACGCGTTCGCCGCGCTGTTCACCGACGACGCCGTCCTCGTGCGCCCGAACGGCGACACGCTGCACGGCCGCGTCGCGATCCTTGCCGCGTACCGGCAGCGCGACCCGGCGCGGCTGACGCGGCACGTGATCGGCAGCCACGCCGTCGAACTCGTCGACGCGCACCGCGCGCGCTCGCGCTGCTGCGTGATCGTGTGGGGCGGCCACGCCGACGACGCCCCGACGCCGCAAGGCCGCCCGGCCGACGCGACGCAGATGGTCGGCGAGTTCGCCGACGAGCTGGTGCGCACCGACGCCGGCTGGCGCATCCGCCGCCGCGACGCCAGCTTCGCGTTCTTCCGCCGTTGACGCGGCGCGCGCCCGCGCCGGCACATGCCAACACGACATAGCAGGTATCCGTGGCCATGCCTCGACGGCAAGGGCCGCGGGTTCCACAATCCGTCGCTCTTCCCGCACCCGGGCTGCGCTGCCCGCCGCGATTCCACGCCCGCCGTGAACCCATGAGCGTCCCGATCACCGGCATCTCGTCGATGGCCACCCGCCAGGTGCTGTCCGAACTCGCCGCCGCCTACCGCGAGCGCACCGGCGTCGCGGTCGAGATCGAGTCGATCGGCGGCGTCGACGCCGCCAAGCGCGTGGCCGCCGGAGAGCCGTTCGACGTCGTCGTCCTCGCGTCCGACGCCATCGAGAAGCTCGAGGCCGCCGGCGCCGTCGTCGCCGGCAGCGCGATGCCGCTGGTGCGCTCGGCGGTGGCGATCGCGGTGCGCGCCGGCGCGCCGACGCCGGACGTCGGCAGCGAGGAGGCCCTGAAGCGCGCCGTGCTTGCGGCGCGCACGATCGGCCACTCGACGGGCCCGAGCGGCACCGCGCTGCTCGCGCTGTTCGAGCGCTGGGGCGTGGCCGACGCAGTGCGCGCGCGCGTCGTGCAGGCGCCGCCCGGGGTGCCGGTAGGCACACTCGTCGCCCGCGGCGACGTCGAGCTCGGCTTTCAGCAGTACAGCGAACTGATGAGCCTGAGCGGCATCACCGTGCTCGGCACGATGCCGCCGGGCACCGAGATCGTCACGATCTTCACCGGCGCGGTGTGCGCCGTGTCGAAGCAGCCCGACGCGGTGCGCGCGCTGCTGGGCTTCATGCAATCGCCGCATGCCGCCGACGCGAAGCGCCGTCACGGCATGGATCCGGCCTGACCCCCTGCGAGGAGACCCGATGATCATCGACTGCCACGGCCACTACACGACGGCGCCGAAGGCGCTGGAGACCTGGCGCAACCAGCAGATCGCCGGCATCAAGGACCCGGCCGTGATGCCGAGGGTCGCCGACCTGAAGATCTCCGACGACGAACTGCGCGAGTCGATCGAGACCAACCAGCTCGCCAAGATGCGCGAGCGCGGCAGCGACCTGACGATCTTCAGCCCGCGTGCGAGCTTCATGGCGCACCACATCGGCGACTTCGACGTCAGCGCGACGTGGGCCGCGATCTGCAACGAGCTGTGCTTCCGCGTCTCGAAGCTGTTCCCCGAGAACTTCATCGGCTGCGCGATGCTGCCGCAGTCGCCCGGTGTCGACCCCGCGACCTGCATCCCCGAGCTCGAGAAGTGCGTCAAGGAGTACGGCTTCGTCGCGATCAACCTGAACCCCGATCCGTCGGGCGGGCACTGGACGAGCCCGCCGCTGACCGACCGCCACTGGTACCCGATCTACGAGAAGATGGTCGAGCACGACATCCCGGCCATGGTCCACGTCAGCACGTCGTGCAACGCGTGCTTCCACACGACCGGCGCGCACTACATCAACGCCGACACGACGGCCGTGATGCAGCTGATCCAGGGCGACCTGTTCAAGGACTTCCCGACGCTGCGCTTCGTCGTGCCGCACGGCGGCGGCGCCGCGCCGTACCACTGGGGCCGCTATCGCGGGCTGGCGCAGGAGCTGAAGAAGCCGGTGCTGAAGGACCACCTGCTCAACAACGTGTTCTTCGACACCTGCGTGTACCACCAGCCCGGCATCGACCTGCTGACGAAGGTGATTCCGATCGACAACATCCTGTTCGCCAGCGAGATGATCGGCGCGGTGCGCGGCATCGACCCCGACACCGGCCACCACTTCGACGACACCAAGCGCTACATCGAGGCCGCGAAGATCGACCCCGAGGCCCGCCACAAGATCTACGAAGGCAACGCGCGCCGCGTCTACCCGCGGCTCGACGCTGCGCTGAAGGCGCGCGGCCTCTGACCACGGGAGCCCCACCATGTACCAACTTGGCATCGTCAAGCGCAACGTCCAGCGCGCCGCCCCCGCCGCCGTCGAGGCGCTGTCGCGCTTCGGCGTGGCCACCGTCCACGAGGCGATGGGGCGCGTCGGCCTGATGCAGCCCACCATGCGCCCGATCTACGGCGGCGCCCACCTGTGCGGCACGGCCGTCACGGTGCTGCTGCACCCGGGTGACAACTGGATGATGCACGTCGTCGCCGAGCAGATCCGTCCGGGCGACGTCGTCGTGGCTGCCGTCACCGCCGAGTGCACCGACGGTTTCTTCGGCGACCTGCTCGCGACCTCGTTCCGCGCGCGCGGCGCCAAGGGCCTCGTGATCGACGCCGGCGTGCGCGACGTGAAGGACCTGACCGCGATGCAGTTCCCCGTGTGGAGCAAGGCGATCAGCGCCAAGGGCACGATCAAGGCCACGCTCGGGTCGGTCAACGTGCCGGTCGTGTGCGCCGGCGCGCTCGTCAACCCCGGCGACGTCGTGCTCGCCGACGACGACGGCGTCGTCGTCGTGCCGGCGGCGCTGGCCGCGCAGACCGCCGACGCCGCCGCCAAGCGCGAGGCCAACGAGGCCGACAAGCGCGAGAAGCTGGCCTCGGGTGTGCTCGGCCTGGATATGTACAAGATGCGCGAGCCGCTCGAGAAGGCCGGCCTGAAGTACATCGACTGATGGATCTCGATCCGAAGCGCTGGCGCGTCGGCCTCGTCGGCTATGGCGAGGTCGGGCGCATCGTCGCCGAAGACCTGCGCGCGCAGGACGTGGCGGTCGCGGCGTACGACGTCAAGCTCGACGACGAACGCGGTCATCCGCTGCGCGGGCACGCCGCCGAACACGGCGTCGTGCTCTCCGCGTCGCACGCGGCGCTCGCCGCACAGAGCGACCTCGTGATCTCGGCCGTCACCGCGAGCCAGGCGGTGGCGGTCGCGCAGGCGTGCGCCCCGGCGCTGCGCGCCGGCACCTTCGTGCTCGACGTCAACTCGGCGGCGCCGGGCGCCAAGATCGAGGCCGCCGGCATCGTCGACGCCGTGCGCGGCCGCTACGTCGAAGGCGCCGTGATGACCTCGGTGCCGCCGTACCGCATCAAGGTGCCGACGCTGCTCGGCGGACCGCACGCCGCGACGCTGGCGCCGGCGCTGGCCGCGCTCGGCTTCGCCGGCTGCAAGGTCGGCAGCGAGCGCCTGGGCGTCGCGTCGGCGTCGAAGATGTGCCGCAGCGTGATGATCAAGGGCCTCGAGGCGATGGTCATCGAGAGCTTCACGACGGCGCGCCACTACGGCGTCGAGGACGCCGTCATCGCGTCGCTGCAGGAGACCTTCCCCGGCATCGACTGGGAGAAGCAGGCGGCGTACTTCTTCCAGCGCGTGATCGAGCACGGGCGCCGGCGCGCCGAGGAGATGCGCGAAGTCGCGCAGACGGTGCGCGACGCCGGCCTCGAACCGTGGTCCGCCGCCGGCACCGCCGAGCGCCAGGCCTGGGTCGCCGACGCCGCCGACGCACTGTGGTTCGGCACGCGCGGCGCGCCCGGCTTCGCGCGCAGCGCGGACTGGCGCATTGAAGCCGACCGCATTCTCGCGAATGCGGGGGCCGACTGCCTCATCGCCCACTTGAAGACGAAGGACGACTCCCGATGAGCAAGCCCACGACGGGCCCGTTCGAGAAGACCGCAGGCTGGCTCGACTGGTACGACGGCCCGAGCAAGCCGCGCGTTGCGCTGCCGGCCGGCGCCGTCGACGCGCACTGCCACGTGTTCGGCCCGGGAGCCGTGTTCCCGTACGCGCCCGAGCGCAAGTACACGCCGTGCGACGCGAGCAAGGAGCAGTTGTTCGCGCTGCGCGACCACCTGGGCTTTGCGCGCAACGTGATCGTGCAGGCCACCTGCCACGGCGCCGACAACCGCGCGCTCGTCGACGCCTGCCTGGCGTCGAACGGCAAGGCGCGCGGCGTGGCCACCGTGCGGCGCAGCGTCACCGACGACGAGCTGCAGCGACTGCACGCCGCCGGCGTGCGCGGCGTGCGCTTCAACTTCGTCAAGCGGCTCGTGGACTTCACGCCGAAGGACGAGCTGCTGGAGATCGCCGCGCGCATCGCGCGGCTCGGCTGGCACGTCGTCATCTACTTCGAGGCGCAGGATCTGCCCGAACTCTGGGACTTCTTCACCGCGCTGCCGACCACCGTCGTCGTCGACCACATGGGCCGCCCCGACGTGAGCCAGCCGGTCGACGGCCCCGAGTTCGCGCTGTTCCTGAAGTTCATGCGCGAGCACCCGAACGTGTGGAGCAAGGTCAGCTGCCCCGAACGCTTGAGCAAGGGCGGCCCGCCGGCGCTGCACGGCGAGCGCAACGCCTACCGCGACGTCGTGCCGTTCGCGCGCCGCATCGTCGAGGA
>JBBION010000052.1:11331-13447 GCA_037443345.1 Rubrivivax sp.
TGGGGCGGCCCGGCGGCGGCGCGTCACGGAGGACCCATGTCGCTTGAGAAACCGTACCTCGACGTGCCCGGCACGACGATCTTCGACGCCGAGCAGTCGCGCAAGGGCTACTGGCTCAACCAGTTCTGCATGAGCCTGATGAAGGCCGAGAACCGCCAGCGCTACCTCGCCGACCGCCGCGCCTACCTCGACGAGTGGCCGATGAGCGAGGCACAGAAGCAGGCCGTGCTCGACGGCGACCTCAACCGCTGCATCGCGCTCGGCGGCAACATTTACTTCCTCGCCAAGATCGGCTCGACGCACGGCAAGAGCTTCCAGCAGATGGCCGGCAGCATGACAGGCATGACGGAGCAGGAGTACCGCGACATGATGATCGCCGGCGGCCGCTCGCCCGAAGGCAACCGCGTCCTCGGCGAGGACGGCACCGCCCAGCCGCAGCACCAGCCGCAGGGCCACGGCACCGGCCGCCTGTTCGACTGAAAGGTTCCCGAGATGGCCCGCATCACCGCCTCCGTCTACACCTCGCACGTGCCGGCCATCGGCGCGGCGCTCGACCTCGGCAAGACGGCCGAGCCCTACTGGCAGAAGGTCTTCTCGGGCTACGAGTTCTCGAAGCAGTGGATGCGCGAGCACCGGCCCGACGTCGTGTTCCTCGTCTACAACGACCACGCCACCGCGTTCAGCCTGGACATCATCCCGACGTTCGCCATCGGCACCGCTGCCGAGTACGCCGTCGCCGACGAAGGCTGGGGGCCGCGCCCGGTGCCCAAGGTCGTCGGCCACCCCGAGCTGGCGAGCCACATCGCGCAGAGCGTGATCCAGGACGACTTCGACCTCACCATCGTCAACAAGATGGACGTCGACCACGGGCTGACGGTGCCGCTGTCGCTGATGTGCGGCGCGCTCGACCCGAAGACGCAGGCCTGGCCGTTCAAGGTCATCCCGTTCGCCGTCAACGTCGTGCAGTACCCGGTGCCGTCGGGCCGACGCTGCTTCGCGCTCGGGCAGGCGATCCGCAAGGCGGTGGAGAGCTTCGACGAGGACCTCAACGTGCAGATCTGGGGCACCGGCGGCATGAGCCACCAGCTGCAGGGCGCGCGCGCCGGGCTGATCAACAAGGCCTGGGACAACCGCTTCCTCGACCGCCTGATCGACGACCCGGCGGGCCTCGCGCAGGTGCCGCACATCGAGTACGTGCGCGAGGCCGGCAGCGAGGGCATCGAACTGGTGATGTGGCTCATCGCGCGCGGCGCGATGGCCGACGTGGCCGGCGGCCCGAAGCCCGAGGTCGCGCACCGCTTCTATCACGTGCCGGCATCGAACACGGCCGTGGGACACCTCATCCTGGAGAACCAAGCATGACGATCAACGTCGCCCTCGCCGGCGCCGGCGCGTTCGGCATCAAGCACCTCGACGGCATCAAGAACATCCCCGACGTCAAGGTCGTCTCCGTCGTCGGACGCGAGCGCGACAAGACGCAGGAGGTCGCCGACAAGTACGGCATCCCCCATGTCACGACCGACCTCGCCGAGAGCCTCGCGATCAAGGAAGTCGACGCCGTCATCCTGTGCACGCCGACGCAGATGCACGCCGCGCAGGCGCTGGCCTGCCTCGACGCCGGCAAGCACGTGCAGGTCGAGATCCCGCTGTGCGACGTGCTCGCCGACGGCGAGAAGGTGGTGCAGCGCCAGAAGGAGACCGGCCGGGTCGCGATGTGCGGCCACACGCGGCGCTTCAACCCGAGCCACCAGTGGGTGCGCCGCAGGATCGTCGCCGGCGAGTTCCACATCCAGCAGATGGACGTGCAGACCTACTTCTTCCGGCGCACGAACATGAACGCGCTCGGCCAGCCGCGCAGCTGGACCGACCACCTGCTGTGGCACCACGCCGCGCACACGGTGGACCTGTTCGCCTACCAGGCCGGCAGCCCGGTCGTGAAGGCCAACGCGATCCAGGGTCCGGTCCACCCGACGCTGGGCATCGCGATGGACATGAGCATCCAGCTCAAGGCCGCCAACGGAGCGATCTGCACACTGTCGCTGTCGTTCAACAACGACGGCCCGCTGGGCACCTTCTTCCGCTACATCGGCGACACCGGCACCTACATCGCGCGCTA
>JBBION010000053.1:0-13270 GCA_037443345.1 Rubrivivax sp.
GCTGAACATCCAGTCCGAGCTGCTCCTGCTGCGTCGCCGCGGCTCCACCGGCTAGAGACCCATGCTGCACCTCGACCCCGGACGCCGCCGGCTGCTGATCGCCGCCATCACGCTGCCCGCCGCCGCGACGGTGCGCGCCTCCTCGGGCGAGCCGCCGACGCTGCGCCTCGTCAACCCGTACCCGGCCGGCGGCTCGGTCGACGTGTGGGTGCGCGCGCTGCAGCAGGAGCTCGAAGGGCGCCATGGCTTCGTCGTGCAGCCGGCCTACGTGCCGGGCGCGTCAGGCGTGGTGGCCCTCAACCAGGTGCACCAGACGGCCGACGACGGCACGGTGTCCCTGCTGGTCGGCGGTACGGCCATGTTCTCGCAGATGCCGCTGCTGCCCGACAGCGCGCTGAAGTTCAACCCCAACGACGTCTTCGTGCCGCTGGCCGTGCTGTGGGAGGAGCCCTTCTTCGTCGCGACGCGTGCCGACGCGCCGTGGCGGTCGTTCGAGGAACTGGTCTCCAGGGCGTCCGCACCTCAGGCTCGGCTGAGCTACGGCACCACCGGCGTGCAGACGACCGGCGGGCTGTACTTCGACCACTTCGCGCGCCGCCGCAACCTCGGCCTGGTGCAGGTGCCGTTCAAGGGGATGGCCGAAGTCATCACCAACCTGCTGGGGGGGCATGTCGACGTCGGCGTCGTGTCTTACCAGCAGGTCAAGCCGCATCTGGACAGCCGGGCCCTGCGCCTGCTGGCCAGCACCGGCGCTCAGCGCAGTGCGCTGGCGCCCGACGTGCCGACGATGCTCGAACTCGAGCAGGCCGACTTCGGCTGCACCGTGTGGTTCGGCCTGTTCGCGCGCAAGTCCACCGACCCCGTGCAGCTCGCGCGCGTGCAGGCCGCGCTCAAGGCCGTGCTCGACGACCCGGCGCTGCGCACGCGCCTGGGCGGCATGGGGTACGGCGTGCTGGGTCTCACCGGTGCCGACGCGGCGCGCTACGTGCAGCAGAGCAACCAGGTGTGGCAACGCATCCTCGGGCGACGGCCAGGATCCTGAGCATCGTGGCTGTGCAGGGCGGCCCGGCGGCGGGTCCCGCGTGGCCGCGCCCGGCGTCTGGCCTGCGCCCTCGTCAGTGCAGCCGCACGGCCGCGTCGAAGAACCAAGTGCGGCGGATCTCGACCACGTCGACCTCGCGCGCCAGCGTCGGCGGGAACGGCACGTACGGCTGCAGGCCCTGCACGATGCGCCGGATCGCCTCGTCGACCTGCGGCACCCCGCTGGAGACGTGGAACGTCACCGACTCCACCGAGCCGTCGCTGCGCACGGCCACCGCCACCAGCGGCGGGCGGTGGGGCCGGCTCGCGATCTCGCGCACCGTCGCGTACGGCGTGTTGAGCTGGATGCGCAGCGCCCAGGCCTGCGCGTACTGGACGAGTTCGGCGTCGGGGTGCGTGTAGCCCCACAGCCGCACGCGCCGAAGCATGCTCCCCGACGGCGGCATCGGCTGGGGCTGTGCCGCGGCCCGTGCCAGGGCTTCGCGTCGGCTCGCCTCGTCGCGTTCGGCTTGAACGCGTGCGGCTTCGGCTCGCGCGGCCTCGAGGCGCGCTACCTCCAGCCTATGGGCTTCCCGTCGCGCGACTTCCTCACGCTCGGCCTGAAGTCGCGCCGCTTCCCGGCGTGCGGCCTCCTGTCTTGCGGCTTCCTCACGCTCGGCCTGCAGTCGGGCCGCCTCGCGACGCGCGGCCTCCTCGCGTTCGGCCTGCAGTCGTGCTGCTTCCTGGCGCGCGGCTTCCTGACGTGCGGCTTCTTCGCGTTCGGCCTGAACGCGTGCGGCCTCGGCACGCGCGGCTTCGAGGCGCGCCGCTTCCAGCCGCTGGGCTTCCAGCCGCGCCGCCTCGGCGCGCTCGGCCTGCAGCCGGGCCGCCTCGCGACGCGCGTGTTCTTCGCGTTCCGACTGTAGGCGCGCGGCTTCGGCACGCGCGGCCTGAAGTCGCGCCGCGTCCTGGCGTGCGGCCTCTTCGCGTTCGGCCTGAACGCGTGCGGCTTCGGCACGCGCGGCTTCGAGGCGTGCCGCCTCCAGCCGCTGGGCTTCCAGTCGCGCCGCCTCGGCGCGCTCGGCCTGCAGCCGGGCCGCCTCGCGACGCGCGGCCTCATCGCGTTCGGCCTGAAGTCGTGCTGCTTCCTGGCGCGCGGCCTCCGGTCGTGCGGCGTCCTCGCGCTCGGCCTGCAACCGCGCGGCCTCGGCGCGCTCGGCTTCGAGGCGAGCCGTCTCGAGGCGCTGGGCTTCCCGCCGCGCGGCTTCTTCGCGCTCGGCGTGCAGCCGCGCCGTCTCTCGCCGCGCGTGTTCTTCGCGTTCCGTCTGTAGGCGTGTGGCTTCGTCACGCGCGGCCTGGTCCACGTCGGCGGGCGCCGACGCGACGCGCTTGGGGCTCGGGACTTCGGGCGCAACGGCGATCACTGGCGTTGCCGGTGTCGCCTCGCGGCCCGTGACCAGCGCGGCATCGGCGGGACGCACCGCGTCGGTGACCGGCGCGGCAGCGATGCGATCGGGCTCGCCCGGGGCAGCCGGCACCTCGGCCGGAGTGGCCCCGTCGACGGCCCTTTCGATGGCCGGCGCCGGCTCGACGCCCCGCACCGGCCCGGCGGCCGGTTCCTCCCGAGGGGGCGCGGCCGGTGGCGGGGGCGCCGGCACGGGGGTGGCCGGCGTGGCGGTCCTCGGCACGACCGGTGCGGTCGGCGGTGCCTGCGTGGGCGTTGCGTCGCGCGGCCCGGCGGACGCGAGGGTGGCCGTCGCGGGGGAGGCAGGGGCGATGGCCGGTGCGGGTGGGGCGACGAGCACCACGCGCAGGTCGGGCACGACGAGGCGCCGCTCCTGCCACGGCCACGCGAGGCCGGGCCGACCCAACTCGGCGTCGCCAAAGGTCAGGCTCAGCAGCAGCGCATGAGCCAGCAGTGAGAGCGCGAGCGGCAGCGCGAGGCGCCTGGGTTCGGGGCCCAGGTCGACACTCGGCCGCGCGCCGCGCCCGGCGCTCCGTGCCGATGGCGGTGCCGCCCGCGGCGCGGCCGGCTCGGGGGCGCTCGTGTGCGGCGGGCGGGGCATCGCGTCGATTCTCAAGGATGCCGCCACGGCGCCGTGCGGACCGCGCACACCCACCTGAGGGGCCGCGGTCGCGCAGCGGGGGCGGTGCGCGGCGCGGTCAGAACACCGCGTGGTCGCCCAGATCGGCGTGGGCCTCGCCGCGCAGCAGCGCGGCGTAGTGGTCGGCGAGCGTGCGCGTGCCGTGCGACGGCGTCGCCGCGGCGTCGTAGCGGCCCGTCGCGGGGTCGAGCAGGAGCATCGACTCGGTCGCGTAGTAGCGCCCGATGCGCGCGAACTCGGCCTTGTCGGCCAGCGGCGGCAGCACGCGGCCCAGCGTGCCGAGCACGGCGACGATGGCGTCGAGCAGCGCCACCGGCACGTGCTTGAAGCGCGGCGGGCGGCCCAGCAGCGCGAACAGCATCTCGCCTTGCCGGCGCGGCGTGATCGCCTCGCCCGGCCCGCCAATGGGCAGCACGCGGTTCGCGCGTGCCGGGTCGTCGATGCAGCCGGCGAGGTAGTCGGCGAGGTCCTCGTCGGCGATCGGTTTGCACGCCGTCAGCGTGCCGTCGCCGAACACCAGGAAGGGCTTGCCGCGCCGCACGCGCTCGACCTGCCCCGACAGCGACTTGAAGAACGCCGTGGGCCGCACGATGGACCAGGTCAGCCCCGAGGCCGTCAGCTCGCGCTCGAACGCCAGCTTGGCCTGCTGGAACGCGAGCCGCGGCTTCTGCACGCAGATCGCCGAGAGCAGCACGAAGTGCGCGACGCCGGCGTCCTTGGCCGCCTGCAGTGCGTGCATGTGCGCGCGGTGGTCGACGATCCAGGCGTCGTCCGGCGCGCCGGTGCGCGACGCCAGGCACGAGACGACGGCGTCGAAGCGCTCGCCGCGAAAGCCCTCGCGCGCGAGCGACGCGGGGTCCGTCGCGTCGCCGAAGCGCAGCGTCGCGCCAGCGAGCGCGGCGCCCGCGCCGGCGCGCGGGCGCACGAAACACACCACGTCGTGGCCGCGCTGCACGAGCGCGCGCACCGTCGCGCGGCCGATCGTGCCGGTGGCGCCGAGCACGAAGACGCGCCGCGGCCGCGGCGTGAAAGGGTCGGCGGTCGGCAAGGCGTCGGGTGCGGACATGGTCGAGGACGGGGCCGGGCCAAGGATATCGGAGCGCCGCCGCCTGCGGCCGCGCGCCCGCGCGCCCCTTGCGGCACACTTCGCCCCCGCGAAAGGAGAACCCGATGGAGCACACGACGCTCGGCACGAGCGGCCTGAAGGTCGGCAGGATCTGCCTCGGCACGATGACCTTCGGCGAGCGCCAGGTCGACGAGAAGACGTCGTTCGCGATCCTCGACCGCGCGTTCGAGCGCGGCATCGACTTCCTCGACACGGCCGAGATGTACCCCGTGCCGCCGAGCGCCGAGCGCTTCGGCGACACCGAGCGCATCCTCGGGCGCTGGTTCGCGCAGCGCCCCGGCGCCCGGAACAAGGTCGTGCTGGCGACCAAGGTCTCGGGCTCGGCGCGTGCGTACCACTGGATCCGCGGCGGCCGTGCCGAGGTGCAGCCGCAGGACTTCGTCGACGCCTGCGACGCGAGCCTGAAGCGCCTGGGCACCGACGTGATCGACCTGTACCAGATCCACTGGCCGGTGCGCCACGTGCCGATGTTCGGCGGCGTCTACTTCGACCCGGCGAAGGACAAGCCGGTGCTCGCGGTGCGCGCGCAGCTCGAGGCGCTGGAGCGCCTCGTCAAGGCCGGCAAGGTGCGCGCCGTGGGCCTGAGCAACGAGACGCCGTGGGGCGTGATGGCCTTCCTGCGCGAGGCCGAGCTGCACGGCCTGCCGCGCGTGGCCACGGTGCAGAACCCGTACTGCCTCGTCAACCGCGTCGTCGACAACGGCCTCGACGAGGTGCTGCACCGCGAGCAGGTGTCGCTGCTGGCGTACTCGCCGCTGGGCTTCGGGCTGCTGACCGGCAAGTACGACGACAAGGGCCTCGACGACCCGGCCAACCCGGGGCGGCTCGCGATCTTCGACAGCATGAAGCAGCAGCGCTGGGGCCGTCCCGAGTCGCTCGCCGCGGCACGCCGCTACAACGCGCTGGCGCGCGAGCACGGCCTGACGCCCACCGCGATGGCGCTGGCCTTCTGCTACCGCAGCTGGCGCGTCGCGAGCACGATCATCGGCGTGACCGGCGTCGCGCAGCTCGACGAGTGCCTCGACGCGTGGGACACGCCGCTCGCGGCCGAGCTGCTGGCGGCCATCGACCGCATCCGCTGGGAGACGCGCGACCCCGGTCAGTGACCGAGCCGCGCGCGCGATGGCGAAGAAGGACAGGCACGTCAGCGAGACACCGGCCACGCAGGCGCTGCGTGCCGCCGGCGTGGCGTTCACCGAGCACCCGTACGACTACGTCGAGCACGGCGGCGCGGCCGAGGCGTCGCGCCAGCTCGGAGTGCCGCTGCACGAGGTCGTCAAGACGCTCGTGATGCAGGACGAGCGTGCGCACCCGCTGGTGGTGCTGATGCACGGCGACCGCGAGGTCAGCACCAAGAACCTCGCGCGCGCGATCGGCTGCAAGAGCGTCGAGACGTGCAAGCCCGACGTGGCGCAGCGGCACAGCGGCTACCTGGTGGGCGGCACGTCGCCGTTCGGCTTCAAGCGAGCGGGGGTGCCGGTGTACGTCGAGGCCACGGTGCTCGAGCTGCCGCGCATCCTGATCAACGGCGGGCGGCGCGGCTACCTGGTGGGCATCGCGCCGCGCGTGCTCGTCGACCTGCTGCGCGCCAGCGCCGTCGCGGGCGCCGCGTAAACTGCCGGTCCTTCACAGCACTCTCTGCGTCCCCTGCGCTGGCTGCCTCCGGCATGGAACTGCTCTACCCGCTGCTCGCCGTCGTCGCGGCCTACCTGATCGGCTCGCTGTCGTTCGCCGTCATCGTCAGCCGCGCGATGGGGCTGGCGGACCCGCGCACCTACGGCTCGCACAACCCGGGCGCCACCAACGTGCTGCGCTCGGGCAGCCGCAAGGCGGCGGTGCTCACGCTGGCGCTCGACGCGCTCAAGGGCTACCTGCCGGTGCTCGCGGTGCTGGTGTGGGGCCCACGCGTGGGGCTCGGCACCGACACGGCGGCGTGGGTCGGCGTGGCGGCCTTCGCCGGCCACGTGTGGCCGGTGTTCTTCCGCTTCGCCGGCGGCAAGGGCGTGGCCACCGCGGCCGGCGTGCTGTTCGCGCTGAACCCGGTGCTCGGCGCGTCCACGCTCGCGAGCTTCGCGATCGTGCTGTACTTCTTCCGCTACGTGTCGCTGGCGTCGATCGTCGCCGCGCTGTTCGCGCCGTTCTACCAGCTGCTGATCTGGGGCGCGGACACGACGGTGGTCGCGATCGCGCTGATGAGCCTGCTGCTCGTGTGGCGGCACGAGTCGAACATCCGCAAGCTGCTCGCCGGCACCGAGGGCAAGCTCGGGCAGAAGGCGGCGCCACCGGCGCCGCCGCCGCGCGGCCACGGCCGCGGCGGCCCGCACGGCGGCCACGGCCACAAACACCACTGAGGAACCCTTGTCATGATCCAACGCTTCGACGTCGGCGCCCGCATGTCCGAGATGGCGGTGCACCAGGGCACCGTCTACCTCGCCGGCCAGGTGGCCGCCGACGACACGCTCGACATCGCCGGCCAGACGAAGCAGGTGCTCGCCGCGATCGACGCGCTGCTCGCGCGCGCCGGCAGCGACAAGTCGAAGATCCTGCGCGCGCAGATCTTCCTCGCCGACATCGCCGACTTCCCGGCAATGAACGCCGTGTGGGACCAGTGGGTCGTGCCCGGCCACACGCCGCCGCGCGCCACGGTGCAGGCCGCCCTGGCCAAGCCGACGTGGAAGATCGAGATCGTGGTGACGGCCGCCGTCTGAATGGACCACCCCCGTAGCGCCTTGGGCGCTCCCCCTCGAGGGGGCACCGCCAGCGGACCGGCCAAGCCGGATCCGCGGCGGTCGCTTGGACCCCCGAGTTGCATCGGTCCGAGGTGCTGCTTAGTGCCTTCGGGCACTTGAGACTTCAGGCCGTGCGATGGACGCGTCGCGCCGCTCGCTGATCAGCCTCGTCGCCGTCGTGGCCGCCGTCGCGCTGGCCACGCAGTGGTTCGGCGACCGCCGGCAGCGCGAGCTCGGCGACGAGATCGCGCGGCTCGCCCAGCCGGGCGACATCCGCATGGTCTCGTCGCTGACCTGCCCGTTCTGCACCGAGGCGCGGCTGTGGATGGAGCGCCACGGCGTGCCATTCGACGAGTGCTTCGTCGAGCGCGACGCGGCCTGCGAGGCGACCTACGAGGCGCTGCCGAAGCAGGCCACGCCGACGCTGATCGTGCGCGGGCAGGTGCACACCGGCTTCGACCCCGCGCGCGTGCTGCGCGCGCTCCAGGACGGCGCCGGCTGATCAGTCGAGCGCCAGCCCCAGCGCGGCGGCGTCGCCGCGGCCCTGGCGCACGAGCGCCGGCACGTCGCCGGTCAGGTCGATCACGGTCGTCGGCTGCATCGGGCACGCGCCGGCGTCGACGATGGCCTGCAGCACCTTCTCGAAGCGATCGCGGATCTCGTGCGGGTCGTTCAGCGGCTCGCTCTCGCCGGGGGCGATGAAGGTGGTGGCCAGCAGCGGCTGGCCGAACAGCGCCAGCAGCTCCTGCGTCACGCGGTGGTCGGGCACGCGCAGCCCGATCGTGCGCCGCGACGGGTGCGACAGGCGCCGCGGCACCTCCTTCGTCGCCTCGAGGACGAACGTGAACGGGCCCGGCGTCGCGAGCTTGAGCAGCCGGTACTGCCGGTTGTCGACGCGCGCGTAGCTGGCGAGCTCCGACAGGTCGCGGCACAGCAGCGTCAGGTGGTGGCGCTCGTCGACCTGGCGCACGCGTCGCAGCGCCTGCGCGGCATCCTTGTCGTCGAGGTGGCACACCAGGGCATAGCTCGAGTCGGTCGGGATCGCCGCGATGCCGCCCGCGTGCAGGATCTGCGCCGCCTGCTTGAGCAGCCGCGGCTGCGGGTTGTCGGGGTGGACCTCGAAGTACTGGGCCATCGCGCGAGGATCGTCAGTCGCCGATCGTGTCGACCGCCACCGCCGGCGGTGCGCGGCGGCCCGGGGCGGCGCGCACGTTGAGCCACGCGCTCGTCGCGCCGCACGCGGCGATGATGGCCATGCCGACGAGGGCCCAGGCGTCGGGCAGGTGGCCGAACGCGATCGCGCCGGCCACGGCGGCGAACACGATCTGCAGGTAGGTGAAGGGCATCAGCAGCGCCACCGGCGCCATGCCCATCGCCAGGATCAGCAGCAGGTGGCCGACGGTGCCCATCAGACCGACGAGCAGCATCTGCAGGCCCGCGCGCAGGTCGGCCGCCGCCAGCGACGGGACGACGTCGACCGGCAGCGCGAGCAGCAGCAGCGAGCCGAGCACGGCGCCGACGACGCCGGTGTACAGGTGCGTGGTCAGCGGATGCTCGTGGCCGGCGAGGCGGCGCGTGAGCACCTGGAACGCGGCGTAGCAGGTGGCGCCTGCGAGCGGGAACAGCGCGGCCCAGCCGAACAGCCCGCTGCCCGGACGCAGCACGACGAGCGCGCCGGCGAAGGCGCCGGCCACGAGCGCCCAGCGCCATGGCGTCACGCGCTCGCGCAGCACGAGGGCGGCGACGACGATCGACAGCACCGGCGTGATCATGAAGATGGCCGTGAACTCGGCCACCGGCAGGTGCTGCAGCCCGACGAAGCTGAACGCGCTGACGGTGAACAGCAGCGTGCCGCGCAGCAGCTGGAAGCGCGGGTGCGCCGTCGTCCACAGCGCGCGGCGCGACGGTGCGGCCAGCCACGCCGACATCACGACGGCCTGGAACAGGTAGCGTGCCCACAGCACGACGAGCACCGGCACGACGGCGCCGACGACCTTGACGGTGGTGTCGAGCACGACGAAGCACGCGCCCATCGCGCCGATCAGCGCGATGCCGAGCAGCGGGCGCGTGGCCGGCGTCGCTGCCGCGCGCAGCGTGGCCACGTTCACGGCTGGACGACCCGCTCGGCGAGCGCGTCCCACACCGGCGTCAGCCGCCCCGGCAGATCGGGCAGCGCGCCGAGGTCGGTGCGGCTCTCGTCGGGGTCGTGGAAGTCGCTGCCGCGCGACGCGAGCAGGCCGAACTCGAGCGCGAGCTCGGCGTAGGTGGCGTACTCGGCCGTCGTGTGGCTGCCGGTGACGACCTCGACACCGCGCCCGCCGTGCGCGACGAACTCGCTGAACAGCGCGTACTCCTCGGTCGGCGTGAAGCGGTAGCGTGCCGGGTGCGCGACGACGGCGACGCCGCCGGCGGCGGTGATCCAGCGCACCGCGTCGCCCAGGCGCGCCCAGCGGTGCGGCACGTACCCCGGCTTGCCGTCGGTCAGGTAGCGGCGGAAGACCTCGTGCGTGTCGCGGCACGCGCCGGTCTCGACGAGGAAGCGCGCGAAGTGCGTGCGCGAGATCAGCTCGGGGTTGCCGACGTATTTCAGCGCGCCGTCGAACGCGCCCTTGATGCCGACCTGCGCGAGGCCCGCCGCCATGTCGCGCGCGCGTTGCTCGCGTCCGGCGCGCGTCGCGGCCAGGCCGTCGCGCAGCGCCGCGTCGTCGGCGTCGAAGCCGAGACCGACGACGTGGACCGTCTGGTCGAGGAAACTGACCGAGATCTCGCAGCCGGTGAGGTACGGCAGGCCCAGCGCGCGCGCGGCGTCACGCGCGGCGGCCTGGCCACCGACCTCGTCGTGGTCGGTCAGCGACCACAGTTCGACCCCGTTGGCCTTGGCCCGCGCGGCCAGCGCCTGCGGACTCAGCGTGCCGTCGGAGACGTCGGAGTGGCAATGCAGGTCGGCATTGAGTAAGCTGGCGTCCAGCACCGTCCGATTGTAGGGGGATACCCTTGGCCCCGGAGCCCGCCGGTCCACCGCCCGCGCCGCCGCGTCCATCGCCGGGGCGGCGCTCGGCCGTCGTCGACGCCGCGATGGGTGCGCTGGCCGCGCTGCCGGTGCTCGCCGTGCTGCTCGACCACGGCGACCTGTTCCTCATCGTCGCCGCGATGCTGCCCGTGGCAGTGATGTTCGTCTGCTCGTTCGACCCGCCCGACGTCGCCGAGATGGCGACGCGCCTGCGCGACGCGCGCCGCCCGCCGCTGAAGCCTCCGCCGCGGCGCTGAACCCCGCGCCTCAGCGCTCGAGGCGCACGATGCTGCCGTCGCTGCTGTCGGTGAGCACGTAGATCCACCCGTCGGGGCCCTGGCGCACGTCGCGGATGCGGGCGTTGAGGTGGGTCAGCAGCCGCTCCTCGCCCGTCACCCGGTTGCCGTCGAGCGTCAGCCGCACCAGCATCTGCGCACGCAGCGCACCGATCAGCACGCTGCCCTTCCACTCGGGGTAGCGCTCGCTGGTGACGAAGGCCATGCCGCTGGGCGCGATCGAGGTCGGCACCCAGTGGCGCACCGGCGCGACGACGTCGGCACGCTCGGTGCCTTCGCCGATCCTCGTGCCCAGCCCGTAGTTGCGCCCGTACGTGATGACGGGCCAGCCGTGGTTCTTGCCGGCCTCGGTGAGGTTCAGTTCGTCGCCGCCCTGCGGCCCGTGCTCGTTCGTCCACAGCGCGCCGGTGACCGGGTGGATCGCCGCGCCCTGGACGTTGCGGTGGCCGTAGCTCCAGATCTCGGGCAGCGCGCCGGTGCGCCCGACGAAGGGATTGTCGGCCGGCACCTTGCCGTCGGGCTCGATGCGCACGACCTTGCCGTGGTGGTTGTCCGGCGTCTGGGCGTCGTCCATGCGCGAGAAGCGGTCGCCCAGCGTGACGAACAGGCGCCCGTCGCGCGCGAACACCAGCCGCGAGCCGAAGTGGTGGCTGCTCGCGACCTTGGGCTGCTGGCGGAAGATCACCTGCACGTCGGCCAGCCGCTGGCCGTCGAGCCGGCCGCGCGCCACCGCGGTGCTGTTGCCGTTGCCGTCGGCAGCCGGCTCGCTGTAGCTCCAGTAGACGAGGCGGTTGTCGGCGAACCTCGGGTCGAGCACGACGTCGAGCAGCCCGCCCTGGCCGCCGGCGACCACCGGCGGCAACCCCGCCAGCGGCGCGCCGAGCGTGCCGTCGCGCTCGACGATGCGCATGCGCCCGGGGCGCTCGGTGACGAGCATGCGCCCGTCGGGCAGGAACGCGAGCCCCCACGGGTTCTGCAGGCCCCGCGTGACGGTGACGGGCTTGAGGTCGAGCGCGGCACTGGGCAGCGCGACCATCGCCGCGGCGGCGAGGACGAGGGCGTGGAGCAGGGTGGGCAGGCGGCGCATCGGGAATGACAGTGAGACGACCAGCCGGGTTCGACGGCCTCGGCGCGCGGAAGTTCGCCGTGCCGGCGTGCTCATGCCGCCGCGGCCACCTGCGCCGCGATCACCCAGACGCGGCGACTGCCGCCTCGATGACCATCTGCACGCGCGGCTGGCCCTGGTACTCGTCGAGGCTCAGGCGGTACGCCAGGCGCGCGCGCGGCGGCAGCGGCTCGCTGTGGCCGAACCAGATTGCCTCGCGCAGCGCGCCGGGCGCCTGCGCGGCCGGCTTGACGCGCAGTTTCAGGTGGCGCTCGCCGACGAGGCGCTGCGCGACGACCTCGACCTCGTCGCAGAACAGCGGCGGCTCGAACGCCGGACCCCAGACCTGCGCGTCGAGCGCGCGCACGGTGTCGGTGTCGAAGTACTCGGCCGGCAGCGGGCCGTCGGTGCGCAGGCGCTGCTGCAGCGTCGCCGCGTCGAGCCACTCGGCGGCGACCTGCACGAAGGCGGCGGCGAAGCGCGCGAACTCGGCCTCGGCGAGCGTGCAGCCGGCGGCCATCGCGTGGCCGCCGAAGCGCAGCAGCACGCCACTCTCGCGCTTGGCCACCAGGTCGAGCGCGTCACGCAGGTGAAAGCCGGCGATGGAGCGCCCCGAGCCCTTGAGCAGGCCGTCGGCGCCGCGCGCGAAGACGAAGGTCGGCCGGTGCAGCCGGTCCTTGACGCGCCCGGCGACGATGCCCACCACGCCCTCGTGGAACGACGGGTCGAACAGCGCCAGCGCCGGCGGCGGCACGCCCGCGGGCAGCAGCGCGTCGAGGTGGAGTTCGGCCTGCGCGCGCATGCCGGCCTCGACGTCGCGCCGCTCGCGGTTGATGGCGTCGAGCGTGCGCGCAAGCTCGGCGGCGCGGCCCGCGTCGTCGGTGAGCAGGCACTCGATGCCCAGCGTCATGTCGGCGAGGCGCCCGGCGGCGTTGATGCGCGGGCCGAGTGCGAAGCCGAAGTCGAACGCCGCGGCACGGGCGGGGTCGCGCCCGGCCACCGCGAACAGCGCGGCCACGCCCGGCTGCATGCGCCCGGCACGGATGCGCTTGAGCCCCTGCCCGACGAGGCGCCGGTTGTTGGCGTCCAGCCGCACGACGTCGGCCACCGTGCCCAGCGCGACCAGGTCGAGCAGGCTGTCGAGGCGCGGCTGCGCGCCGTCGGCGAAACGCCCGCGCGCGCGCATCTCGGCGCGCAGCGCGAGCAGCACGTAGAACATCACGCCGACGCCGGCGATGGCCTTGCTCTCGAACGCGCAGCCCGGCTGGTTCGGGTTGACGACGACGTCGGCGTCGGGCAGCACGACGCGGCCGTCGACGACGGCCGGCAGGTGGTGGTCGGTGACGACGACGTCGATGCCGTGCGCGCGCGCGTGCGCGACACCCTCGACGCTGGCGATGCCGTTGTCGACCGTCACGAGCAGCTTCAGCCGCGGCACGCGCTCGCGCGCGAGATCGACGATCGTGGGCGTCAGGCCGTAGCCGTGGCGCGCGCGGTCGGGCACGACGTAGTGCAGCGTCGCCGGGTCGGCGCCGAGCAGCCTCAGGCCGCGCAGCGCCACCGCGCACGCGGTGGCGCCGTCGCAGTCGTAGTCGGCGACGACGCAGATCGCCTCGCGCGCCGCGATCGCGTCGGCCAGCCGATGCGCGGCGCGGTCGGCGCCGAGCAGCGTCGCGGGCGGCAAGAGCTTGTCGAGCCCGTCGTCGAGCTCGTCGCGGCTGCGGATGCCGCGCGCCGCGAACAGGCGCGCGAGCAGCGGGTGCACGCCGGCCTGCTCCAGCGCGAAGGCCACGCGCGGCGGCACGTCGCGCACCTCGAGGATGGGCGCGCTCATAAGGCAACCTTGCGGCCCATGAGGGCCGTCGAAGTACCGCGATGC
>JBBION010000054.1:0-13249 GCA_037443345.1 Rubrivivax sp.
CCGGCGCTGGTGCACGCCGCGTGGCAGCGCGGCGTCAACGCGCCGGCCACGAGCGCGGTCGGGCGCCTGTTCGACGCCGCCGCCGCACTGCTGCTCGACCTGCACGCCTGCAGCTTCGAGGCGCAGGGGCCGATGGCGCTCGAGGCGCTGGCGCGCCGCGGCGGCGACGGTCGTGCCTGGCCGCTGCCGATGCACGACGACGCGCACGGCGTGCTGCGCATCGACGGGGCGCCGCTCGCCGGGCTGCTGTGCGACGCACGGCGCCCCGCCGCCAGGCGCGCGGCCGACTTCCACGCCACGCTGGCCGCGGCGGCGCTCGCACAGGTGCGAGCGTTGCGGGCGCGGCATGCGTTCGACGCCGTCGGGCTGACCGGCGGCGTGTTCCAGAACCGACTGCTGGCCGAGCGCGTGCTCGCCGGCCTGGCGCGCGAGGACATCGCGGCGTGGCTGCCGCGCGTCGCGCCGGCCAACGACGGCGGGCTCGCGCTCGGGCAGGCGGTCGAGGCCGCGGCGCTGCTGGCGCGGGAGACGGGCGATGGGTGAGCGCGTGCTGCTGGCGCACGGCAACGGCGGGCGCCTGATGCGCGAGCTGATCGACGAGGTGTTCGTCGCCGCGTTCGGCGACCAGGCACCCGACACGCGTGGCGACGCCGTGCCGCTGCCGCCCGTCGACGGCACGCTGATGCTGACCACCGACGGCTTCACGGTGCAGCCGCTGCAGTTTCCCGGTGGCGACCTCGGCACGCTGGCGGTGCACGGCAGCGTCAACGACCTCGCCGTCGCCGGCGCCGAGCCCCGCTGGCTGACCCTGGCCGTCGTGCTCGAGGAGGGGCTCGAGGTCGGGCGGCTGCGCGCGCTGGCGGCGAGCTTCGCCGCGGCGGCGCGAGCGACCGGCGTGCGCGTGATGGCCGGCGACACCAAGGTCGTGCCGCGCGGGCACGGCGGCGGCGCGTACTTCACGGTCGGCGCGCTGGGCGTGCGCGTGCGCGACGGGCTCGCGATCGCCGCGATCCGCCCGGGCGACGCGGTGCTCGTCAGCGGTCCGGTCGGCGACCACGGCATCGCCGTGCTGCTCGCGCGGGAGGACTTCGACCTGCGCGGACCCGGCGTGGTGTCGGACTGCGCGTCGGTGCTGCCGCTGGCACGCGCGCTGTGGCCGCTGCCGGGGTTGCGCTTCCTGCGCGACCCGACGCGCGGCGGCCTGGCCACCGTCGCGCACGAGATCGCGCGCGGCAGCGGCCTGGCCGTGCATTTGTCCGAGCACTCGGTGCCGGTGCGTGCGTCGACGCGCTCGGTGTGCGAGATGCTGGGGTACGATCCCTTGTATCTGGCCTGCGAGGGACGGGTGGTCGCGGTCGTGGCGCCCGACGCGGCCGATGCCGCACTGCAGCATTGGCGCGCGCTCGACGGCGGCCGCGACGCCGCGTGCATCGGGCACGTGGTCGCCGGGGCGCCGCTGGTCGTGGTGCACACTGCGATCGGTGGCGAGCGCGTGCTCGAGGAACTCGAGGACGACCCGCTGCCGCGCATCTGTTGACGCTGCCGGCGCGCCGTGGGGTGAGGCCGGATGGCGACGCGCCCGGGGCCGCGTTCCAATGCCCCGACGTTGGCGATGCCCCCGCACCGCCCCTGCCGACATGCCCGACACCGACACCTCACCGCCGTCCGCCTCCTCCGCCCGCGTGCTGGCCGACGGCAGCCTGCTGGCCGAGATCACGGCCGACCTCGGCGCCGGCCACGACCTCGAGCAGCTGCTGCGCCGCTTCCTGCTGCCGATCGTCACGCTGGCCGGTGCGCAGGCCGGCGCGGTGCGCGTGTTCTGCGACCAGACGCAGCGGCTGCGGCTGGTCGGCCAGATCGGCCTCGCGCCCGAGGCCGCGCAGGCCGAGGAAGTGGTCGACCGCCACTGCGGCGTGTGCGGCGTCGCTGCCGACGAACAGCGGCTGGCCGGCGCCGACGGCGTCGCCGAGTGCAAGCTGCGCGGCGCACCGGCGCCGGTGCTGGCCGGCGGCCCGTGCCGCGACGTGCTGGCGGTGCCGCTGACGCACCGCGGACGCATGCTCGGCATCTACAACCTGTTTTTCGAGACGCCGACCCCGGCCGACCCCGGCGTGCAGGCGATCCTGCGCGCGGTCGGCGACCTGCTCGGCCTCGCGCTCGACAACGCCCGCCTCGAGCGCGAGCACCTGCGCGCCAGCGTGCTGGCAGAGCGCCAGCTGATGGCCGCCGAGGTGCACGACTCGGTGGCGCAGACGCTGACCTTCGTGAAGATGCGCCTGCCGCTGCTGCAGCAGGCCGTCGAGGGCGACGACGGCGCGCAGGCGCTGAAGTACGTCGGCGACGTGCGCGGCGCCGTCACGCAGGCGCACGCGAGCCTGCGCGAGATCCTGACGCACTACCGCGCGCCGGTGGACCCGCGGGGCCTGCTGCACGCGCTGGCCGACTGCGCGCGGCAGTTCCCGGCGCGCACCGGGGTCGCGCTGGACTACGCCAACCGCGCCGGCGCGCTCGAGCTGAGCACCGAGCAGGAGGCGCAGGCCTTCCACGTCGTGCAGGAAGCGCTGGCCAACGTCGCGCAGCACGCGCACGCGCGCCACGCGTGGGTGTCGGTCGACGCGCGCGACGGGTTGGTCGAGATCGTCGTCGAGGACGACGGCACCGGCCCGCGCGCCGCCGACGACGCGGTCGACGCTGCCGCGACGGCGGCCGGGCCGGCGCACCACGGGCTGATGATCATGGGCGAGCGCGCACGCCGCCTCGGCGGCCGGCTCGAGATCGGCCGGCGCACCGGCGGCGGCACGCGCGTGCGGCTGGCGTTCCCGCGCACCGGCGCCGAGGCGAGGACGACGGCATGACGACGACGTCCTTGCGCATCGTGCTGGTCGACGACCACTCGCTGTGTCGCAGCGGGCTGACCGACCTGCTGACGCACCGCGGCAAGATGCAGGTGCTCGCCGCCGCGGCGACCGCCGACGAGGTCCTGCCGGTGCTGCGCGAGCAGCAGCCCGACCTGCTCGTGCTCGACCTGCGCATGCCGGGCACCGACGGCCTGACGCTGCTGCGCCGGCTGCGCGCCGAGGGCATCGACACGCCGGCGATGATCCTGACGATGAGCGACTCCGAGGCCGACCTGGCCGCCGCGCTGCGCGCCGGCGTGCGCGGCTACCTGTTGAAGGACATGGAGCCCGACGAGGTCATCGCGGCGATCGGCCGCGCGGCACGCGGCGAGCTGACGGTGGCGCCGGCGATGACGCTCAAGCTCGCGCAGATGCTGCAGCAGCCCGGTGGCGGCAAGCCGACCGACCGCGCCGGCCTGCTCGCGTCGCTGACCGAGCGCGAGCGCGAGATCCTCGACCACCTCGCGCGCGGGCAGAGCAACAAGACGATCGCGCGCGCGCTCGACATCAGCCACGACACCGTCAAGCTGCACGTGCGTCACATCCTGGCCAAGCTGAACCTGAGTTCGCGCGTCGAGGCGGCCGTGTTCGCCGTCGAGTCGCGCGCGGCGGGCGAGCGCACCGACGGCGGCGCGCGCTGAACGGCTGCGGGCCCGAACCCGCCGGGGTCCGCCGACGCACACGGCCCGCGCGAGGCAGCCACGACCTGCGCGCGAGCGCCTACGCGCCGAAGGCCGCCGCCGGCAGCGTCGCGCCGGCGGGGTCGTACCACGACAGCTTGTCGTGCAGGCGCACGACCTCGCCGACGATCGTCAGGCAAGGCGAGCGCAGCCCCGCGGCGGCCACCTTCTGCGGCAGGTCGGCCAGCGTGCCGGTGACGACGCGCTGCTCGGGCAGCGTGCCCTGCTGCACGACGGCCGCGGGCATGTCGGCGCGCTGGCCGTGTGCGACGAGTTGCGCGCAGATCGACGGCAGCGCCGACAGGCCCATGTAGATCACCACCGTCTGGCGGTCGCGCACCAGCGCGGGCCAGTCGAGGTCGGCGCTGCCCTCCTTCAGGTGACCGGTGACGAACAGGCACGACTGCGCATGGTCGCGGTGCGTCAGCGGGATGCCGGCGTAGCTCGACACGCCGCACGCGGCGGTGACGCCGGGCACGACCTCGAATTCGATGCCCTCGGCGGCCAGCGTCTCGATCTCCTCGCCGCCGCGCCCGAAGATGAACGGGTCGCCGCCCTTCAGGCGCACGACGCGCTGGCCCTCGCGCGCCAGTCGCACGAGCAGCGCGTTGATGTCCGGCTGCGGCATGCTGTGCTGGCTGCTGCGCTTGCCGGCGTACAGGCGCTCGGCGTGCGGCGCGACGAAGTCGAGCACCTCGGGCGCGACGAGCGCGTCGTAGACGACGGCGTCGGCGTCGCGCAGCAGGCGCACCGCGCGCAGCGTCAGCAGCTCGGGGTCGCCGGGGCCGGCGCCGACGAGCGCGACGCGACCGCGCGCGGGCGAAGGCGCGCGCGCCGGGTGGCGGATCCAGTCGGGCAGGTCGACCATCGTGTTCATCGCCGTCGTCTCCATGGGCGTGTCGTCGTGTCGTCAGCCGCCGCAGCGCGAGCAGCCGCCGCTGCCGCAGCCGCGCGCCGGCGGCGGCTCGTCGGCAGCGGCCGGAACGAAGATGAAGCGCCGCTCGCCGGGCTCGAGCTCGACCCAGTCGAGCGTCGTGCCCTGCAGCAGCGGCCGGCTGGACGACGCGACGACGACCGTCAGGCCGTCGAACTCGAGCGCCTGGTCCTCGTCGTGCGTGTCGTCGAAGCCCATGCCGTACTCGATCGAGCCGTCGTCGGCGAGGCGCGCGGCCACGCGCAGCGCCATGCCCACCGCACGGCCTTGCAGCGCGGCGCTGCGGATCTGTTCGAGGGCGGCGTCGGTCACGTTCAGCATCGTCGGGTCTCCGTTCAGTGTTCGCCCTTGGTGCGCAGCAGCCCGGCCAGGCGGTTGCCCTGCTTCTGCGGCCCGCCGATCGGGAACAGCTCGTGCAGGTGATGGTTGTTGCCCCGCTCGGGGCCCCAGGCCTGCGCGAAGTGGCGGATCATCACGCGCACCTGCGGCTGCACGCCGTGTTCGAGCCAGTACGCACGCAGGAAGCGGATCACCTGCCAGTGCTCGCCGGTCAGCGTGAGCCCCTCCTGGCGCGCCAGCGCGCGGGCGAAGGCTTCGGACCAGTCGGCCAGGTCGAGCAGGTAGCCTTCGGCGTCGGTGCGCACCGGCCGGCCGCCGACGACCAGTTCGCGAGGGGTCAGCACGCTCGGTGTCATCGGTGGCCTCCCGGCGTTCGCGCGTCAGGCCGCCAGCGCGAGCGCGCCGGGCCGGCGGTGGCGCGCGCGGCACGCGCGCACGAAGTCGACGAAGCGCGGCGCCCAGTCGCTGCCGGCGCCGGTGCGCAGGTGGCTGTACGACGCGACGAGGTTGCCGACGACGACGCCGTCGTGCGCACCGTCGACGCCGTGGCCGCGCTGCACGCGGTACGCGAACGCGGTGCCCGGCGCGACGCCGTCGAGGCTCGAGTGGTGGAACTCGTGGCCGCGCAGCACGGTGCCCGGCGCGAGGCCCCACGGGTGGCCGGTGCCGGCCTCGAGGCGCACGTAGCCGCGCCCAACGGGCCTCGGGTGCATCGTGACGTCGCCCGGGATCGCGCCGACCATCTCGGCGCGGCGCTCGCCCCAGCGGATCGAGCGCGCGAGGTACATCAGCCCGCCGCACTCGGCGTAGGTCGGCAGGCCGGCGGCGATGGCGTCGCGCAGCGCGCGGCGCAGCGCGACGTTGGCCTCGAGCTGCGCCATGAACACCTCGGGGAAGCCGCCGCCGACGAACAGCCCGTCGACGGCGGGCAGTGCCGTGTCGTGCAGCGTGTCGATCGGCACCAGGCGCGCACCGGCGGCTTCGAGCGCGGCGAGGTCGTCGGGGTAGTAGAAGCCGAACGCGCGGTCGCGCGCGATGCCGATGCGCACGTCGGCGCGCGGGGCGTCGGCCGGCCGTCGCGGCACGGGCCCCGTCCACGCCGGCGCGGCGTCGGCGACGGCGCGCACGCGCTCGAGGTCGACCCCGTCGGCCACCCCGGCCGCGATCTGCGCGACGCGTGCAGCGGCGCTGTCGAACTCGGCGTCGGGCGTCAGGCCGAGGTGGCGTTCGGGCAGCACCAAGCGCTCGTCGCGCGCGACGGCGCCGAGCACGGGCACGTCGGTGTAGGTCTCGATCGCGGCGCGCAGCTTGGACTCGTGGCGCGCGCCGCCGACCTGGTTCAGGATCACGCCGGCGATGTGCACGTCGCGGTCGAAGGCCTGGAAGCCGAGCACGAGCGGCGCGACGCCGCGCGTCATGCCGCGCGTGTCGAGCACGAGCACCACCGGCGCGCGCAGCTGCCTGGCCAGCGCCGCGTTGCTGTTGCTGCCGTCGAGCGCGACGCCGTCGTGCAGGCCCTTGTTGCCCTCGATCAGCGCGAGGTCGCAGCCGGCGGCCGCGGTCGCGAACGTGGCGTCGATCGCCGCGCGCTCCATCAGGTGCGGGTCGAGGTTGACGCAGGCGCGGCCGGCCGCGCGCGTGAGCCACATCGGGTCGATGTAGTCGGGCCCCTTCTTGAACGGCTGCACCGCGACGCCGCGCGCGGCCAGCGCCGCCGCCAGCCCGATCGCGACCGTGGTCTTGCCCGACGACTTGTGGGCCGCCGAGACCAGCAGGCGCGGCAGCGGCGTCACGACGACGCGCCCTCCGTGGCACGCGCCGCCTTCGCCGCCGGCGGGAAGTCGTCCTGCGGCAGGAAGTCGAGCACGCGCACGCCCACCGTCGTCAGCAGGAACGCCGCGCCGACGCCGCCGAAGCCGAGCAGCCACTCCGGCAGGCGCGGCACGTAGTGCTCGACGGCGCCGTCGGCGAACGTGCTCGTCACGACGTGGCCGGGGAAGATCTCGAGCGGGAACGCCTGCCCGCCGATGATGAACACGAACAGCCACGCGAACGCGCCGAGCACGACGAGCGCGGCCGCCACCAGCAGGCTGCTGCCGTCGGGCTTCGGCTTGAACAGCAGCACCAGCGGCGCCACCGACCCCGCGAGCACGTAGCCGACCCAGAACAGCAGCGCGAACGTGCCGCCGCCGTCGCGGCCGAACAGGATGAAGGCCTCGAACGCGTGCTGGCGCGCGAAGTACAGGTTCGTCAGGTGGTACACGGCCACCAGGTACAGCGACGCGGCGATGAACACGCCGAGCAGGCGCGCCATGCGGCGCTGGACCTCGGCCGGCAGCGTCATGCGGTTCCACGCGTACATCGTCGACTGCACGACGAGGAACACCGCCAGGCCCCAGCCGAACGACAGCACGATGAACAGCGGCGCGAGCAGCGCCGACTGGTAGGCCTGGCGCGCGACGAGGAAGCCGAAGATCGAGCCGGTGCCGGTCGTCAGCACGAAGCGCCACACCAGCGCGGCGATGCCCGCCGGCTTGGACCAGCGGTTCATGCGGCGCTCGAACATCGTCCACAGGTACAGCGCGACGATCGCCACCATGCCCGAGTACAGGAACACGTTCCAGGCGAACACCGACTTGACGTTGTAGTGCGTCGCCGCGACGACCACGCGGTCGGGGCGGCCGAGGTCGAGCATCAGCACCATCAGGCCGCCGGCCAGCAGCGCCAGGCTCAGCAGCCCCGACAGCGGCGCGCGCTTCTTGTAGACCGTGTGCCCGAACACCGAGCCGATCGACGCGACGTTGAGCACGCCCGACGCGGCGACGATCATGAAGATCGCGAACACGTGCGGCAGCCCCCAGACGACCTGGTTCGTCATCCCGGTGACGATGTGGCCGTGCACCTCCATGTAGTGCGCGGCGCCGAGCCCGATCGCGGTGACGAGGCCGCCGGCGAGCACCAGCAGCCAGAAGCGGCGCGCGTCGCCGCGCGTCTCGGCCGGCGCCGTCATGACGTGATCCCCTGGTAGCGCACGCCCGGGTCGAGCCGCAGGTCGGCACGCAGCTGCACGCTGGCGACCTCGCGCAGGCGCGTCGAGATCTCGCTTCCCGGGTCGTTGAGGTCGCCGAACACGATCGCGCCGTGGCCGGCCTTCGTGCACGCCTCGGCACAGGCGGTCGTCGTGCCGCCGGCGTCGATGCGGTGCACGCACAGCGTGCAGCTCTCGACGCAGCCCTTGCCGCGCGGCACGTCGGGCTTCTGGTCGGTCAGCGGCTCGTGCACGAACGATCGCGCCTTGTACGGGCAGGCCATCATGCAGTAGCGGCAGCCGATGCAGGTGTGGCGGTCGACGAGCACGATGCCGTCGGCGCGCTTGAACGACGCGCCGGTCGGGCATACGTCGACGCACGGCGGCGATGCGCAGTGCTGGCACATCACCGGCGCCGAGCTGACGCGCCCGGTCCTGATCTCCTTGATCTCGACCTTGCGGATCCACTGCGCCGAGGTCGGCGTGGGCTTCGGGTCGAGCCCGTTCTCGGTGTTGCAGGCGTCGACGCAGTCGGTGCAGCCGGCGGCGCACTTCGTCGTGTCGATCAGCAGGCCCCAGCGCACCTTCGGGCTCGCGCCCGCGGTGGGGCCGTCGGCGCCGGCCGCGCGCGCGACCTCGATCAGCTGGATGCCGGGCGCGACCATCACGCCGGCGAGTCCCGCGGCGGCGACGCCGAAGAAGCCGCGCCGCGAGGCCTGGGCGGTGCGCCGATCGGGGGTGGCGGCGTGCTCTTGCTCGCTCATGGCCGGATCGCCTGCAAGGTGGCGGGGTCGATTGCACCGGCGCCGTCGAGGTGACGGGCCTGGGCGGCCAGCCGCATCGCGGCCATCGCGTTCGGGCCCACCGGCACGATGGGGTGGAACGCGGTGGGCGCCGGCTTCGTCGCGTGGCACTCGAAGCAGTCGATGCGCACCGCGGTGTAGCTGTGGCAGCTGATGCAGAAGTTGGTGTCGGCGGCCGCGACGCTGCCGGTCGTCGGGCTCGCATGGCATGAGATGCAGGCCTTCAGGCTGGCCTTCGCGCCTCGGATGCCGCCGTGCACCGTCTGGTCGCGCTGGTGCTTGAGCATCGCCGGGTGCTCGCGGCGCATCGTCGCCGGGTCGGCGATGCACTGCGTGCCGGCCTTCGCCGGCTCGATCACCGGCTTGGGCGTGCGCCCGCTCTGGGCCCACGCGGCCTGCATGCCGAACAAGACGGAGACCAGCACGACGCCAGCGCGCAGTCGTCCGAGCCCCCAAGCAGCCGCCGCGGATCCGGCTTCGCCGGTCCGCTGGCGGCGCCCCCCCCGGGGGGGGGAGGCGCCGAAGGCGCTGCGGGGGGGAGCCATCACTCCCCGAGCCCCATCTGGATGTAGCCGGTCGGGCACACGTCGTGGCAGATGTGGCAGCCGATGCACTTCGTGTAGTCGGTGTCGACGTAGCGGCCCGTCGTCGACTGCGACTTCTTGACCTTGAACACCGCGGTCTGCGGGCAGTAGACGACGCAGTTGTCGCACTCGAAGCACAGCCCGCAGCTCATGCAGCGCTTGGCCTCGGCGATCGCCTCGGCCTCGGTCAGCGGCAGCACGCGCTCCTCGAAGTTGTCGAGCGCCTGCTCGGCGGTGAGCGTGACGACCTTGCGCTTGTGGCGCGCGGCGTACTGGAAGTGGCCGAGGAACAGGTCCTCGTGCGGGATCACGTAGCGGTCGGAGCGGTTGTCGAAGTTGTGGATCGCGACGTTGGTGCTGTCGGTGCCGCGGATCGGCTCGTGCACCTCCGACAGCATCAACCCCTTCTCGACCAGCTTGCGCTGGATGTCCCAGGTGTGGACGTCGATCTTCGGCCGCTTGTCGAGCGGCTCGCCGGCGAGGAAGCGGTCGATGCCGTCGGCGGCGATCGCGCCGTGGCCGATCGCGGTGGTCAGCAGGTGCGGGCGCACGACGTCGCCGCCGACGAACATCCCGGCCTGGTCCTTGACCTGGTAGTTCTTGTCGGCCGTGATGCCGCCCTTGCCGTTGTTCAGCGTCTCCAGGCCGGTGAAGTCCACCGCCTGCCCGATCGCCGAGACGATCAGGTCGGCCGGGATGTCCTCCTCGGTGCCCTCGATCATCTTGATCTCGAGCTTGCCGCCCTTGATCGTCGCCTCGCAGTGAGCGACGCGCAGCGCGGTGGCGCGTCCGTCGGGGCCGCGCACGACGCCCACCGGCGCGAGCCCGCCGCGGATCGCGATGCCTTCGGCCAGCGCGTGCTCGACCTCGTGCCGGCTCGCCTGCATCTTGTCGACGGCGAAGATCGACGTCAGCGTCACCTCGGCGCCCTGGCGCGCCGAGACCGACGCGACGTCGTGCGCGACGTGGCCGGCGATGGCCATCTCGGGGCGGTCGCTCTCGTTGAGCTTCTCGATGTGGCCCAGGCGCCGCGCGACGGTGGCCACGTCGATCGACGTGTCGCCGCCGCCGACGACGACGACGCGCTTGCCGACGTGGCGCAGCCGGCCGTCGTTGAACGCCTTCAGGAACGCGGTGGCGGTGACGCAGTTCGGCGCGTCGGAGCCTTCGACCGGCAGCGGGCGGCCGCTCTGCGCACCCAGGCCGAGGAAGACGGCGTCGAACTCGGCCTTGATCTGGTCGAGCGTGACGTCGGTGCCGATGCGGGTGTTCATGCGCGCCTCGACGCCGAGGTCGAGGATGCGCTGGATCTCGGCGTCGAGCACCTGCCGCGGCGTGCGGAAGCCCGGGATGCCGTAGCGCATCATGCCGCCGAGCTCGGCGCGCTCGTCGAAGATCGTCACCGAGTGGCCCTTGCGCGCGAGCTGGTACGCCGCCGACAGGCCGGCCGGGCCGCCGCCGATCACGGCGACCTTCTTGCCGGTCAGCGTCTCGGGCTTCGGGAACTTGAGGTTGTTCGCGATCGCGTACTCGCCGAGGAAGTGCTCGACCGAGTTGATGCCGACGAAGTCCTCGACCTCGTTGCGGTTGCAGCCCGACTCGCACGGCGCCGGGCACACGCGGCCCATCACCGAGGGCAGCGGGTTGGCCTCGGTCAGGCGCCGCCACGCGTACTCCTGCCACGGCACGCCGGCCGGCGGCTTCTCGATGCCGCGCACGATGTTCAGGTAGCCGCGGATGTCCTCGCCCGACGGGCACGACCCCTGGCACGGCGGCGTGCTCTGGATGTAGGTCGGGCACTTGTGCGAGTGGTCGGCGTCGAAGATCTCCTCCTGCCACCGGCGCGGCTTGTGGTCGCCATCCTTGTAACGACGGAAGGTCAGCGGCATGGCTTGGGTGGACTCGGGCACGGCAGACATCGCGGTCTCCTGGTAATCGTGTTCGGTGCGGCGCGGCTCAGTGGGAATCGCCCAGCCGGATCGCCTTGCTCACGAGCTGGTGCACGCCGCCGACCATGCTCATGTCGAAACCGTAGTACGGCAGCACCTTCGTGAACTGCGCCTTGCAGATGGCGCAGATCGTGGCCATGAAGTTCACACCGTGCTGGTCGGCGACGTTCTTCAGCGCCTCCATGCGCGGCAGCGCCCCCTTGACGCGCAGTTCGATCAGGTCGTCGGTGAGCAGCCCGCCGCCACCGCCGCAGCAGAACGTGGCCTCGCCGATCGTGCCCGGCGCCATGTCGTGGAAGTTGTTCGCGACCGCCTTGATGATCTCGCGCGGGATCACGAACTGGCCGCCGGGCATGTCGCCCATGCGCGAGGCGCGCGCGACGTTGCACGAGTCGTGGAACGTGATGACGCGGTCGTCGTTCTTCTCCTTGTCGAACTTGAGCGCGCCGCGCTGGATCAGGTCGTACGTCAGCTCGCAGATGTGCGTCGGCTGCTTGTGGCGCGGGTCGAGCTGCCGCTGCAGCTCGATCGCGAACGGATCCTTGCCGCCGGCGCCGACGCCGATCAGCGTGTTCCAGAAGCTGTACGCGACGCGCCACGCGTGGCCGCACTCGCCGACGACGATGCGCTTGACGCCGAGCTCGAGCGCCGCCTCGCGGATGCGCATCGCGATCTTGCGCAGCTGCTCGTAGTTGCCGATGAACATGCCGAAGTTGCCGGCCTCGGAGGCCATCGACGACAGCGTCCAGCTGATGCCCGCGGCGTGGAACACCTTGCCGTAGCCGATCAGGCTCTCGACGTGCGGCTCGGCGAAGAAGTCGGCCGACGGCGTGATCAGCAGCACCTCGGCGCCCTTGGCGTCGATCGGGTAGCGCACGTCGACGCCGGTGTCCTCCTTGACGTCTTCCTCCAGCCCCTCGAGCGTGTTCTCGAGCGCCGGCCCCGGCAGGCCGAGGTTGTTGCCGATCTTGTGGACCTTGCCGATGATCTCGTTGCTGTACTTCTGCCCGAGGCCCACCGAGTCCATGATCTCGCGCGCGGCCATCGTGACCTCGGCCGTGTCGATGCCGTAGGGGCAGAACACACTGCAGCGACGGCACTCCGAGCACTGGTGGTAGTAGCTGTACCACTCGTCGAGCACCTCGCGCGTCATGTCGACGGCGCCCACCAGCTTCGGGAACAGCTTGCCCGCCAGCGTGAAGTAGCGCCGGTAGACCTTGCGCATCAGGTCCTGGCGCGCGACCGGCATGTTCTTCGGGTCGCCGGTGCCGAGGTAGTAGTGGCACTTGTCGGAGCACGCGCCGCAGTGCACGCAGGCGTCCATGTAGACCTGCAGGCTGCGGTACTTGCCGAGCAACTCGCCCATCTTGGCGATCGCGCGCTGCTCCCAGCCCTCGGTCAGCTCGCCGGGGAAGCCGATGTTGCCCTGGATCTGCGCCGACGCGACGAACGGCTTGGTGCCGGCCATCGCCCCTTCGGCCACCAGCGGGATGACCGGGTAGGGCTTGAGTGTGGGCGTCTCGAACTTGGCGGCGGCCACGGTGCGGGTCCTACTTGTCCAGGGCCGCGGCCCACGACGCGACGTGCCGCGCCTCGCGCGGGTTGTCGACCTGGTAGCGCGTCGGGCTGAAGAACAGACCCGGCGCGTGCAGCAGCTTGCTGATCGGGAACACGACCATCAGCAGCGCGACGAGCGACAGGTGCAGCAGCAGCAACGGGTCGGACGGCAGCGGCTGCACGTCGAAGCGCATCAGCCCGAGCGTGAACACCTTCAGCGCGACGATGTCGGTGTGCGCGACGAAGCGCATGCCCAGCCCCGACAGCCCGATCGAGATCAGCAGCGCCAGGTGCAGATGGTCCGACGGCGTCGAGATGTAGCGCACGCGGTCGACGAAGACCCTTCGCGCCCACAGCCCGGCGAGCCCCGCGACCATCGTGAAGCCGGCGTAGGTGCCGAACGGCTGCACCCACGCGATGGGCTCCCACACCGGCTGCTGGAAGTAGCGCACGTGGCGCAGGATCACGAGCAGCAGCG
>JBBION010000055.1:0-12748 GCA_037443345.1 Rubrivivax sp.
GGCTGCGATCGCGCCGGCCGCGCGACGAGCCCGCCGGCGCCGACGGCAGCGGCGAGGGTGGCGGCGGCGAGGGTGGCGAGGCGGCGGCGCAGGATCATGACGGCGTCCTCCCGGCGGTGGTGCGGCGGTCGATCTCGGCGAGCAGCCGCGCGACGTCGAGCGGTTTGGTCAGGTAGGCGTCGAAGCCGGCCGCGCGGGCGCGCCCGATGTCGGCGGGCAGCGCGTTGGCGCTCAGCGCGACGAGCGGGATGGCGCGCGTGGTCGCGTCGGCGCGCAGGCGCCGGCACAGCTCGACGCCGTCGATGCCGGGCAGGTCGATGTCGATCACGGCCAGGTCGGGCTGCAGCGAGCGCGCCAGCGCCAGGCCGGCCAGGCCGTCGCGCGCGGTGCTGAGCGTGGCGCCGGGGCGCAGCGTCATCAGCTGCTCGAAGAGCGCCAGGTTCGACGGGTTGTCCTCGACGTAGAGCAGGCGCAGGCCGTCGCCGCGGCGCTCGCCGGCCGTGGCGGCGGCGCTGGCGGCGGGCGCCTGCGCCGGCGGCGCGGCGGCCGGCAGGTCGAAGCTGAACAGCGCGCCGGCGCCGGGCTGCGACTCGACGTGCAGCGAGCCGTTCATCAGCTCGACCAGCCGCTTGGTGATCACGAGGCCGATGCCGGTGCCGTCGACGGTCTCGCCCTCGGCCTCGAAGCGCGTGAACGGCTGGTACAGCCGCGCCACCTGCTCGGCGGTGAAGCCGCGCCCGGTGTCGGCGACGCCGACGACGACGCGGTCGCCGCGCCGGTGCACGGTGACAGTCACGCTGCCCTGCGGCCGGTTGTACTTGACGGCGTTGGACAGCAGGTTGCCCAGCACCTGCAGCAGACGGCGGCGGTCGGCGCGCACCCACAGCGCGTCGTCGACGTGGTGCACGAGCGTGACGCCGCGCTCGGCGGCCTGCGTCTGCACGTGGCCGAGGGCCTCGCCGACGACACCGGCGAGCTGGATCGTCTCGAGCGACAGCGACATCGCGCCGGCCTCGATGCGCGACAGATCGAGCACCTCGTTGATCAGCTCGAGCAGGTGCCAGCCGGCGGTCTCGACCTGGCGCACCTGCTCGCGCTGCGCCGGCGGCAACGGCGGGCGCGCGATGCCCAGCAGCTGCGCGAAGCCGATGATCGCGTTCAGCGGCGTGCGCAGCTCGTGGCTCATGCGCGACAGGAACTCGCTCTTGGCCTGGCTGGCGCGCTCGGCCACGTCCCTGGCCTGCTCGAGCTCGGCAGTGCGCTCGCGAACGCGGCGCTCGAGGTCCTCGTTGACGGTGCGCAGCCGCTGCTCGGCTTCGACGTGGCGCGTGACGTCGCTGAACGTCGAGACGACGGCGTGGGGCGTGCGCTCGCCCTCGCGGAACAGCGGCGTCATGTTGACCGACAGCCAGCGCGACTCGCCGGCCGGCGTGACCACGCGCTCGAGGTGATCGCGCACCGCGACGCCGTCGCGCAGCGCGCGCGGGCCGGGGCGCTCGTCGGGCGTCATCTCGCGCCCGTCGGGGTGGTAGACGCGGATGCCGTAGCGCTCGGACTGCGCGACGGTGTACTGCTCGGCCGGCACGCCCATCAGCCGGGCGGCCGCCTCGTTGATGTAGAGCACGCGCCGGTCCGCGGCGACGACGACCAGGCCCTCGGCCATCGTGTCGAGCACCGAGCGCAGGTAGGCCTCGCCGTCGCGCAGCGCCTGCATCTGCGATTGCACCGCGTGCGCCATGCGCTCGAACGCGAGGGACACCTGCTGCACGTCGGCCAGCGCGCTCGCCGGCAGCGCGACGCGGTAGTCGCCGTCGGCGACGCGCCGGCTCGCGTCGGCCAGCTGGCGCAGCCCGCGCGTGAGCCATGTCGCCGCGAGGCCCAGCAGAAGCACGCTGGCGGCGAGCAGCAGCGCGCCGACGCCGGTCGCGCGCTCGAGCAGCGCGGCGCGTGCGCGCTCGCGCGCGTCGGTTCGGATGCCCATCTCGATCGTGCCCAGCCGCTGGCCCTCGACGACGACGGGCATCGCGAGCGGCAGCACGTGCTCGGCGTCGACCGCGCGCGAGCGGGCGACCTCGCGCCCGCCGCTGTCGAGCACCGCGAGGTGGCCCAGCCCGCGCGCCTCGACGCTGCGCCGCACGACGGCTTCGAGCGTGGCGTAGTCGCGTGCCGCGAGCAGCGGGCCGATCGCCGCCGCGAGCAGCGGCTCGACCAGCTCGGCCTCGGCGGCGAAGCGCTCCTCGAGCGCGTCGCCGAGCAGCCGCCACGCGTTCCACGCCATCAGCGCCAACGCCGCGACGAGCACGGCGGCGGTGCCGATCAGCATCTGGGTGCGCAGCGAGCGAAACATCGCGATCGGGCGCGGGGGTGGAGTGGTGGTCGCGATTGTGGCGTCAGCGTGGCCGCTCGGCGAGGGGGGCTGGCGCGGCAGGTCGTCGGGGACCGGCGCCGCAGCGGTGCGGCGGCGTCGCGGTCAGCGCCCGTCGAAGGCGCGCCACTCGAAGACGACGCCCTTGAAGTCGACGGCGTCGTTGTCGTCGGTGAGGTCGCCGTTGCTGACGTGGCGGTAGGTGAAGCCCACCCGCCAGCGCCCGCCCGGCTCGCCGATGCCGAAGCCGAGGTGGTCGCTGAACTGGAAATGCGAGCCCTTCGCGCGCGTGCCGACGTTCTTGCGCGACAGCCAAGACGCGCCGATGCCGAGCTCGACGTCGAACGCCAGCGACGCGCCGGCCACCGGCAGCCGCCAGTGCAGCATCGGCACCGCGGCGAGGTCGAACGCGCTGCGCGCATACGGGCCCTCGTCGGCACGCCAGTGCGCCACCCACAGCGTCGGCGAATGGGCGAGCGACCACGGTCCGGCGTCGAACAGCGCGCAGCGCCCGCGCGACGCGCCGACTTGCACCTGCTGCAACTCGTCGTCCTGCGCCGCGGCCACGCGCAGGCGCCAGCGGGTGTCGTCGCAGCGCGTCAGCGGCGCGCCGGTCCACAGCGCGGCCGCCCAGCTCAGCAGCGTGCCGCCGACGGCGACGTTCTTCAGCGCCTCGTCGCCGCCGGCTTGCGCGGCCGTGCAGGCGAGCGCGAGCACGGCGGCCGCGGCGCGCCGGACCCCGGCCGGCCGCCCGGGGCATTCGCCGGGCACCGAGGCGCTCACAGCCCGGCGAGGTCGCGCAGCACGTCGACCTTGTCGGTGCGCTCCCACGTGAACTCGGGCTCGTCGCGGCCGAAGTGGCCGTAGGCGGCCGTCCTCTCGTAGATCGGGCGCAGCAGGTCGAGCATCTGAATGATGCCCTTCGGGCGCAGGTCGAACACCTCCTGCACGATGCGCGCGATCTTGTCGTCGGGGATCTTGCCGGTGCCCTCGGTGTAGACCGTGACGTTCATCGGCCGGGCCACGCCGATCGCGTAGGCGACCTGGATCTGGCACTGGCGCGCGATGCCGGCCGCGACGATGTTCTTCGCGACGTAGCGCGCCGCGTAGGCCGCCGAGCGGTCGACCTTGCTCGGGTCCTTGCCGCTGAACGCGCCGCCGCCGTGCGGGCACGCGCCGCCGTAGGTGTCGACGATGATCTTGCGCCCGGTCAGGCCGCAGTCGCCCTGGGGGCCGCCGACGACGAAGCGGCCGGTCGGGTTGATCAGGAACTTGGTGTCGCGCCGGATCCACTCGGGCGGCAGGCTCGGCTTGATGATCAGCTCGATCACCGCCTCGACGAACTCCTGCTTCATCTTCTTGCCGTCGCTCATCTCGGGCGCGTGCTGGCTCGACAGCACGACGGTGTCGATCGAGTGCGGCTTGCCGTCGACGTAGCGCATCGTCACCTGGCTCTTCGCGTCCGGGCGCAGGAAGGGCAGTCGGCCGTCCTTGCGCAGCTGGGCCTGGCGCTCCACCAGGCGGTGCGCGTAGTAGATCGGCGCGGGCATCAGCTCGGGCGTCTCGTCGCAGGCGTAGCCGAACATCAGGCCCTGGTCGCCGGCGCCGGTGTTCAGGTGGTCGTCGCTGGCGTGGTCGACGCCCTGGGCGATGTCGTTGCTCTGCTTGTCGTAGGCCACGAGCACCGCGCAGCCCTTGTAGTCGATGCCGTACTCGGTGTTGTCGTAGCCGATGCGCTTGATCGTGTCGCGCGCGACCTGGATGTAGTCGACGTGCGCGTTGGTCGTGATCTCGCCGGCCAGCACCACCAGGCCGGTGTTGCACAGCGTCTCGGCGGCCACGCGGCTGCGCGGGTCCTGCTTGAAAATCGCGTCGAGGATCGCGTCGGAGATCTGGTCGGCCACCTTGTCGGGGTGACCCTCGCTGACCGATTCCGAGGTGAAGAGGTAGTCGTTCGCCACTTGCTTAAACTCCCGTGCTGATCGTGGTTGCCGGCGTTGCCGGCCCCGCCACGAAGGCATCTGGGAAGCGGCGAACGCTTTAGCGGTATTTCGGGTACCGGCCCATCCGGCCCCCATCGCCCCGCAAGTTGTCCTTTAACTCGGCGATGCGTCGATTATAAGAAGATGGCTGGACTGTTCCGCTGGCTCGCCGGCCGCTCGCTGAGGTTCCTGCACGCGCTCGGCGCGCTGCTGGGCTGGGTGGCGTACCTGGCCTCGGGCGACTACCGCCGCGTGCTGCGCGCCAACGCGCTGCGCGCCGGGCTCGACGGTGCGCAGATCCGCGCCGCCGTCGCCGAGGCCGGCAAGCTCTTCGCCGAGGTGCCGTGGCTGTGGATCGGCCGCGGGTCGCAGCCGATCTCCCGCCACGTGCGCTGGCAGGGCGACGCGCTGATCGACGAGGCGCTGGCCGCCGGCCGGGGCCTGGTGCTGCTGACGCCGCACCTGGGCAGCTTCGAGGTGTGCGCGCAGGCCTATGCCGAGCGCTGGGGGGCTCAGCGTCCGCTGACGGTGCTGTACCGTCCCTCGCGGCAGCCGTGGCTGCGCGAGTTCGCCGAGCAGTCGCGCCGCCGCGCGGGGCTCGAGACGGTGCCGACGTCGCTGGCCGGCGTGCGCCAGATGCTGCGCGCGCTGCGTCGCGGCGAGGCGGTGGGCCTGCTGCCCGACCAGGTCCCGCCGCGCGACCAGGGCGTGTGGGCGCCCTTCTTCGGCGCCCCGGCGTACACGATGACGCTGGCGGCCCGCCTCGTGCTCACGAGCGGCTCCCCGTGGCTGCTGGCCTGGGCCGAGCGGCTGCCTCGTGCCGGCGGCTGGGTGCTGAAGGTGCGCCGCCCGACGCAGCCGCTGCCGGCCGCCGGCGACGACGCCGACGGGCTGGCCGCCGTCGCCGCCGCGATGAACGCCGAGATGGAGCGCGTGGTCCTCGAGTGCCCGACGCAGTACCTGTGGGCCTACGACCGCTACCGGACGCCCAGGAAGCCGCGGCGCGCGGCCGCCGACGCATGAAGCGCGTCTCGCCGCGCTGGACTTGGCCGCTGGCGCGCGTCGCGCTGCTCTTGCTGCGCGCGTTCTCGTGGCTGCCGCTGGCGGTGCAGGCGGCCTGCGGGCAGGCCCTGGGCGCCGTGCTGTACCGCGTCGCGCGCTCGCGCAGGCGCATCGCGCTGCGCAACGTCGAGCTGTGCCTTCCCGACCTGTCGCCAAGCGAACGGCGCGCGCTGGTGCGCGAGCACTTCGGCTGGCTCGCGCGCAGCCTGCTCGAGCGCGGGCTGCTGTGGTACGCGCCGGCGACGCGGCTGCGCGGGCTGATCCATGTCGAGGGCGACGTCGCGCTGGCCGAGCGTAGCGAGCGCCCCGTGATGTGGCTGGTCCCGCACTTCCTCGGGCTCGACGTCGCCGGACAGGCCGCGCAGCTGTTCCAGTCGCGAATGCTGTGCTCGATCTACCAGCGACAGAGCAACCCGGTGATCGACGCGGCGATGCGCCGTGCGCGCACGCGCTTCGGCAACGCCGAGATCTTCCCGCGCTCGGACCGCGCGCTGCCGCTGGTGCGCGCGATCAAGCGCGGCGGGGCCTTCTTCAATCTGCCCGACATGGACTTCGGCCGCCGCGAGACGGCCTTCGTGCCGTTCTTCGGCGTGCCGGCCGCGACGCTGGTCGCGCCGTCGAGGATGGCGCGCTCGCTCGACATGGTGGTGCAGCCGGTGGTCGTCGAGATGCGCGCCGGCGGCCGCGGCTACGTCGTGCGCTTCCTGCCACCGTGGACCGACTGGCCGAGCGACGACCCCGTCGACGACGCGCGGCGCATGAACGCGTGGATCGAAGGCGAGATCCGCCGCCTGCCCGCGCAGTACCTGTGGGTGCACAAGCGCTTCAAGACGCGCCCGCCGGGCGAGCCTTCGCTGTACCGCTGAGCGGCAGCGCCGATAATCGCGGCCGATGCGACTGCGGTTCACCAAGATGGAAGGCGCGGGCAACGACTTCGTCGTGCTCGACGCCACGCGCGCGCCGCTGGCGCTGTCGCGCGAGCAGTTGCAGCGCCTGGGCGACCGCCGCTTCGGCGTCGGCGCCGACCAGATCCTCGTCGTCGAGCGCGCGACGACGCCCGGCGTCGACTTCCGCTACCGCATCTTCAACGGCGCCAGCGGCGACGAGGTCGAGCACTGCGGCAACGGCGCGCGCTGCTTCGTGCGCTACGTCGTCGACCACGGGCTGTCGGCGAAGTCGACGCTGCAGGTCGAGACCGTCAACAACCGGCTCGAGCTCGCGCTGCAGCCCGACGGCCGCGTGACGGTCGACATGAACCGCCCGCGCTTCGACCCGCGCGACGTCCCGTTCGACGCCACAGGCCTGGTGCCGCGCGAGGTCGGCGGCTTCGCGCTGTGGCCGCTCGACGTCGACGGCGCGACGGTCGAGGTCGCCGTGCTGTCGATGGGCAACCCGCACGCCGTGCTGCGCGTGGCCGACGTCGACGCCGCGCCGGTGCCCGCGCTGGGGCCGCGCCTCGAGCACCACCCGCGCTTTGCGCGCCGCGTCAACGTCGGCTTCGTGCAGGTCGTCGACCGCGGCCACGTGCGGCTGCGCGTGTGGGAGCGCGACGCCGGCGAGACGCTGGCCTGCGGCACCGGCGCGTGCGCGGCGGTGGTGGCCGGCATCCGCCTGGGCTGGCTCGACGGGTGCGTCGACGTCGACGCGCGTGGCGGGCGGCTGACGATCGAGTGGGCCGGCGGCGGGTCGTCGGTGCGCATGACGGGGCCGGCGCGCACCGTCTTCGAAGGAGAGATCGAGCTATGAAGGACACGACGCGATGAGCTTCGGCGTGCAGGGCATCACCGAGGCGGACATCGCCAACTACCTCGCGAACACGCCGGGCTTCTTCGAGCGCCACGCCGAGCTGCTCGCCGCGATCCAGCTCACCAGCCCGCACGGGCAGCGCGCCGTGTCGCTGCAGGAGCGGCAGATGGAGATGCTGCGCGAGCGCATCAAGGGCCTCGAGCTCAAGATCGTCGAGATGATCCGCCACGGGCAGGAGAACGTCGCGATCGCCGACCGCCTGCACCGCTGGACGCGCGCGCTGCTGCTCGCCGCCAACCCGGCCGACCTGCCCGACGTCGTCGTGCGCGACCTCAGGCACGAGTTCATGATCCCGCAGGCGGCACTGCGGCTGTGGAGCGTGGCCGACGCCTACGCCGGGCTGCCGTTCACGCAGGGCGTCAGCGACGACGTTCGCAGCTTCACCGCCAGCCTCGGGCTGCCGTACTGCGGGCTCAACTCGGGCTTCGAGGCGTCGCAGTGGCTCGACGACCCGACCACCGTCACCTCGATCGCGCTGGTGCCGCTGCGCCACGGCGCGGTCGAGGCCGGGCGCGGCGCGATCGGCCTGCTCGTGCTCGGCTCGCCCGACCCGACGCGCTACAGCGCCGACATGGGCACCGAGTTCCTGCTGCGCGTCGGCGAGCTCGCCAGCGCGGCGCTGTCGCGGCTGATCCGCCTGTAGTGGACGCGTCCGGCCTGCCCGACGACGTGCAGGCGTGGCTCGCCCACCTCGTCGTCGAGCGGCGGCTGGCCGCGCGCACGGTGGCGATGTACACCGACGCGCTGCGCCGCCTGGTCGCCGCGGCCGGTGCCGCCGGCGTCGCGCTCGACGCGGTGCAGCCGCACCACGTGCGGCGCTGGGTCGCGCAGATGCACGCGCAGGGGCTGGCGCCGCGCAGCATCGCGATCGTGCTCGCCGGCTGGCGCGGGCTGTACCGCTGGTGGGGCCGCCACGGCAGGGTCGCGCTGAACCCGGTCGACGGCGTGCGCGCGCCGCGCGGCACGAAGCCGCTGCCGAAGGCGCTCGCCGTCGACCAGGCGGTGGCGCTGGCCGAGCACGACACCGCGCACGGCGACCCGGTGCTGCGCGCGCGCGACCACTGCATCGTCGAGCTGCTGTACGGCTGCGGGTTGCGCGTGGGCGAACTGGTGGGCCTGGACGCCGTCGCGTCGTCGACGGCCGCCGGCTGGGTCGACCTGGCCGACGCCAGCGTGCACGTGCTGGGCAAGGGCGGCAAGCGGCGCAGCGTGCCGATGGGGGGTGCCGCCGCGCAGGCGCTGCGCCGCTGGCTCGACGTGCGCGTGCAATTGCTGCGCCAAGGCAGCGGTGAAGCCGCGCTGCTGCTCAGCCGCCGCGGCACGCGGCTGACGCCGAGCCAGGTGCGCTCGCGCCTGGCGCGGCTGGCGCGCGAGGCCGGGCTGCCGACGCACGTGCACCCGCACATGCTGCGCCACAGCTTCGCGTCGCACCTGCTGCAGTCCAGCGGCGACCTGCGCGGCGTGCAGGAACTGCTCGGCCACGCGCACATCCAGACGACGCAGGTCTACACGCGGCTGGACTTCCAGCACCTCGCGAAGGTCTACGACGCGGCTCACCCGCGCGCGAAGCGTCGCGGCTGATCCGGCCCGCGACAATGCGGGCATGAAGTCCATCCGACTGCGCGAAGGCAAGGAGCGCTCGCTGCTGCGCCGCCACCCGTGGGTGTTCGAGGGCAGCATCGCCAAGGGCCGCGCCGACGCCGGCGAGACGGTGCGCGTCGAGGCGCACGACGGGCGCTTCCTCGCCTGGGGCGCCTACAGCCCGACGAGCGCGATCCGCGTGCGCGCGTGGAGCTTCGACGAGGCCGAGCGCATCGACGCCGATTTCTTCGCCCGCCGTGTCCGTGCCGCCGTGGCGCTGCGCGCGCGGCTGCCGATCGACAGCGACGGCGTGCGTCTCGTGCACGGCGAGGCCGACGCTCTGCCGGGCCTGATCGTCGACCGCTACGCCGACACGCTGAGCGCGCAGTTCCTGTCGGCCGGCACCGAGCGCTGGAAGGCGACGATCGCCGACCAGCTGCTCGCGGCCACCGGCTGCACGCGGCTGTACGAGCGCTCCGACTCGGGCGTGCGCGGGCTCGAGGGCCTGCCGCCGGCTACCGGCTGGCTGCACGGCGACGGCGCGACCGAGGTCACGATCCGCGAGCACGGCTGGCGCCTGACGGTCGACGTCGCGCAAGGGCACAAGACCGGCTTCTACCTCGACCAGCGCGACAACCGAGCGCGCTTCGCGCAGTGGGTGCGTCAGTTCGGAGTCGAGCGCGTGCTCAACTGCTACTGCTACACCGGCGGTTTCACGGTGGCGGCGCTGGCCGGCGGCGCCGCGCACGTGACGAGCGTCGACTCGTCGGCGCCGGCGCTCGAGCGGGGACGCACGCACGTCGCGCTCAACGGCTTCGACCCGGCGCGTGCGCGGTGGCTCGACGCCGACGTCAACGCGACGCTGCGCGAGCAGCTCAAGGCCGGCGAGCGCTTCGACGCCATCGTGCTCGACCCGCCCAAGTTCGCGCCGACCGCCGCGCACGCCGAGCGCGCCGCGCGCGCCTACAAGGACATCAACCGCCTCGCGCTGAAGCTGCTCGCCCCCGGCGGGCTGCTGCTGACGTTCAGCTGCTCGGGCGGCATCGGCGCCGAGCTGTTCCACAAGATCGTCGCCGGCGCAGCGGCCGACGCCGGCGTCGACGGCGCGCTGCTCGCGCGCCTCGAGGGCGCGTGCGACCACCCGACGACGCTGGCCTTCCCCGAAGGCGAGTACCTGAAGGGACTGGCGATCCTGAAGGCGGCCTGAGCGCCCGCGCGCGCCGGGCGATCAGGCCGGCGGATGCACGCGCGGGTCGAACTTGCCGCGCCTGACCGCGAAGTACGCCCTCACGTTGCGCACGTTGGCGTCCCGCGTGAACAGGCGGCTCACGAGCGCGTCGTAGGCCGGCATGTCGGGCAGCCACAGCACGAGCACGAAGTCGGGGCCGGGCGAGACGCGGTAGCACTGCTGCACGGCATCCTCGGCCACGGCGCGGTCCTCGAACGCGGCGAGGTGCTCGGCGCCCTGGCGGTCGAGCGTGACTTCGGCGATCACGGTCAGGGCCTGCGGTGTCACGTGCGGCGCCACCAGCGCCACCTGCCGCTCGATCACGGCGGCATCGACGAGCCGCCTGACGCGCCGCAGCGCGGTGGCGGGCGAGACCTGCGCGGCGGCGGCGAGATCGACGTTGCTGCGGCTGGCATCGACCTGCAGCAGAGCGAGCAGCCGGCGGTCGAGGTCGTCGAGGGCGATCATGGGTGATGATTTCATTTCGAATACGCGAACAGCGCAATTATTGCGCTGCAGGCGGGCAGTGTGCATTTGTTGCACGAATGGCGTGTGAAACGAACACAATCGCCGGCACCGTCAGCCTAGCATCGGCGTCATCGTCATCGCGGGAGGGCAGGACATGTGTGGGATCGTGGGTGGAGTCGCCGGCCGTGACGTCGTGCCGGTGCTGATCGAAGGGTTGCGCCGGCTCGAGTACCGCGGCTACGACTCGTGCGGCATCGCCGTGCACCAGGCGGGAGCGTTGCGCCGCACGCGCAGCACGGCGCGCGTGGCCGACCTGGCCGCGCAGGTGGCCGCCGACGGCGTGGCGTCCGGCACCGGCATCGCGCACACGCGCTGGGCCACGCACGGCGCGCCAGCGGTGCACAACGCGCACCCGCACTTCTCGGGCGACCGCATTGCGCTGGTTCACAACGGCATCATCGAGAACCACGACGAGTTGCGCGCCGAGCTGAAGGCGCGCGGCTACGAGTTCACGAGCCAGACCGACACCGAGGTCATCGCGCACCTCGTGCACCACCACTACGACGGCGACCTGCTCGACGCCGTGCAGCGCGCCGTGCAGCGGCTGCGCGGCGCCTACGCCATCGCCGTGTTCTGCCGCGACGAGCCGCAGCGCGTCGTCGGCGCGCGCGAGGGCTCGCCGCTGGTCCTGGGCCTCGGGCGCGACGGCGAGCACTTCGTCGCGTCCGACGCGATGGCGCTCGCCGGCGTGGCCGACCGCATCGTGTACCTCGAGGAGGGCGACGTCGTCGACCTGCAGCCGGGCAAGTTCTGGCTCAGCGCGCGCGGTGCCGACGGCCGCTGGCGCCCTGCCGAGCGCGAGGTCAAGCCGATGCCGGTGCACACCGCGGCGGCCGAACTCGGGCCGTACCGCCACTACATGCAGAAGGAGATCTTCGAGCAGCCGAAGGCGATCGCCGACACGCTCGACGCCATCGAGAGCGTCAGCCCCGAGCTGTTCGGCGACGGCGCGTACCGCGTGTTCAAGGAAGTCGACCGCGTGCTGATCCTCGCGTGCGGCACGAGCTACTACGCCGGCAGCACGGCCAAGTACTGGCTCGAGGCCGTCGCCGGCATCCCCACGGCGGTCGAGATCGCGAGCGAGTACCGCTACCGCACCAGCGTGCCCGACGCACGCACGCTCGTCGTGACGATCACGCAAAGCGGCGAGACGGCCGACACGCTCGCGGCGCTCAAGCACGCACGCAGCCTGGGCATGGCGCACACGCTGACGGTGTGCAACGTGCCCACCAGCGCGATGGTGCGCGAGTGCCGCTTCGCGTTCCTGACGCGTGCCGGTGCCGAGATCGGCGTGGCCTCGACGAAGGCGTTCACGACGCAGCTGGTGGGCCTGTTCCTGCTCGCGCTGGCCCTCGCCCAGGTGCGCGGGCGGCTGAGCGAGGCGCAGGAGCACGCGCACCTGAAGGCGCTGCGCCACCTGCCGGTGGCGGTGCAGGCCGTGCTGGCGCTCGAGCCGCAGGTGATCGCGTGGGCCGAGGACTTCACGCGCAAGGAGAACGCGCTCTTCCTCGGGCGGGGGCTCCACTACCCGGTGGCGCTCGAAGGCGCGCTCAAGCTCAAGGAGATCAGCTACATCCACGCCGAGGCCTACCCGGCCGGCGAACTCAAGCATGGGCCGCTGGCACTCGTCACCTCGGAGATGCCGGTCGTCACGGTGGCGCCGAACGACGAGCTGCTGGAGAAGCTCAAGAGCAACATGCAGGAAGTGCGCGCCCGCGGCGGCGAGCTGTACGTGCTCGCCGATGCCGACAGCCGCATCGAGAGCGACGAGGGCGTGCACGTGATCCGCATGCCCGAGCACTACGGCGCGCTGTCGCCCATCCTGCACGTCGTGCCGCTGCAGCTGCTGGCCTATCACACGGCGGTCGCGCGCGGCACCGACGTCGACAAGCCGCGCAACCTGGCGAAGAGCGTGACGGTGGAGTGAGCGCGGCGGCGCCCGCTGCCGCCTGATCCATGGGAATAAGGTCTGTCGGGCTCGTAATAGGGTCTGTCGGACCCAAGCGCATGCTGCGCCGCTGCCGGCGATCACCGCCTGGACCGCGCGGCATCAGCGATCACCGCGCTAAGTCCACCTGATGGGCCCCACAAGTGCCTCCGCTCTCTCCACCGCCTCAGCCTCCGTTTGACAAGTGGGCGACCTAGCAGGCCGTTGAAGAACCACCCGTGAGCGCAGACTCCGCCATCGTGATGTGG
>JBBION010000056.1:0-12681 GCA_037443345.1 Rubrivivax sp.
TGCACTTCTGCCCCGCCTTGACCGTCATCTCGCGCGCCACCTCCTTGACGAAGAGGTCGAACTCCTCGTCGTCGGGGCCCACGTCGGGCGCGAGGATCGCGCAGTTCAGGCTGTCGGCCTCGGCGTTGAACGGCACGCCGTGGCGCACCAGGTTCGGGTGCACGCGCAGCTTCGCCGCGGTGTCGGCGCTGCCGGTGAAGGTGACGACGTCGCGCCCGTCGAGGCGGTCGAACAGGTCGCCGACGCCGCCGATCACGAGATGCAGCGCGCCCTCGGGCAGCAGGCCCGACTCGTCGATCAGCCGCACCAGCGCCTGGGTCAGGTAGCTCGTCGCGGTCGCGGGCTTGCCGATGCACGGCATGCCGGCGAGGAAGCTCGGCGCGAACTTCTCGAGCAGGCCCCACACCGGGAAGTTGAACGCGTTGACGTGCACCGCGACGCCGCCGCGCGGCACGAGCACGTGCGTGCCGGCGAAGCCGCCGCCCTTGCCCAGCGGCACCACCGGTCCCTCGTGCAGCAGGTTACCCGACGGCAGGTCGTTGCCGCCGATGCCGGCGTAGGCGAACAGCGTGCCGATGCCGCCTTCGATGTCGATCCAGCCGTCGGCGCGCGTCGCGCCGGTGTGCGCCGACACCGCGTACAGCGCCTCCTTGCGTTCGGCGAGGAACTTCGCGAGCGCCTTCAGCCGCGCGGCGCGCTGCAGGAAGTCGAGCGCGAGCAGCGCGCGCACGCCGACGCGGCGCGCGTGCTCGAGCGCCTCGCCGAAGTCGATCGCGTCGGCGTGCGTGTGCGCGACGACGCGGCCGTCGACGGCACTGCGCAGCGCCTGCGCGGGTTCGGTGCCGAGCCAGCGGCCGGCGATGTGGCTTTGCAGGGTGGTCGTCATGGCAGGGGCAGCCTGAGGTCGGTGGACGAAATGGTGCGGCGATGGAACCAATCGACAGTATCGATCGTGACGGCGCCGACGCGCCACCCACGGCAAGGGTAGCCCCTGAGGCGGCCGCGCGCGCCGCCGTCGGCGTGCGTCCACGCAGATCCACCGGAGACTAGCCCATGAAACGCGTGCTCTCGCTCGCGGCGACGCTGTTGTTCGCCGCCACCGTCTCGGCCCAGAGCTACCCCAGCAAGCCGATCAAGATCGTTGTGCCGTTCACGCCCGGCAGCGCGACGGACATCATGGCGCGCATCGTCGGCGAGAAGCTGCAGGCCGCGTGGGGGCAGACGGTGACCGTCGAGAACAGGCCCGGCGCCGGAGGCACGCTCGGCTCGGCCTACGTGGCCAAGAGCGACCCCGACGGCCACACGCTGCTCGTCGTCTCGACCGGGCACGTCGTCAACCCGGTGCTCTACCCCGGCCTGCCGTACGACACGGTGGGCGACTTCGCCGGCGTGATGCCGCTGGCCACGCTGCCCAACGTGCTCGTCGTGCCGGCCAACAGCCCGTTCAAGACGGTCGGCGACCTGATCGCCGCGGCCAAGGCGCGCCCCGGCCAGCTGAACTTCGCCTCGGCCGGCAACGGCAGCGCGACGCACGTCAACACCGAGAAGTTCCGCGCCACCACCGGCATCTCGGTCACGCACATCCCGTTCAAGGGCACGCCCGAGACGATCACCGAGACGGTCGCCGGCCGCGTCGACTTCATGTTCACGCCGGTGCTGTCGTCGGTGCCCATCGTGCGCGAAGGCCGCATGCGCGCGCTGGCCGTCAGCACGGCGCAGCGCTCGTCGGCGCTGCCCGACGTGCCCACGGTGGCCGAGGCTGGCGTGCCCGGCTTCGTGTTCGACTTCTGGATCGGCCTGCTCGCGCCGACCAAGACACCGCGCGACGTCGTCGCGAAGCTGCACGACGAGGTCACCCGCGTGCTCGCGCAGCCCGACGTGAAGGAGCGCATGGCCCGTCTCGGCGGCGAGGCGATGCCGATGACGCCCGAGCGCTTCGACGCCTTCATCCGGCAGGAGCACGCGACGCTGAGCGTCGTGATGAAGGACGTCGCGAAGTGACGCTGCCGGCGGCCGACGCCGCCGCGGCGACGCGGCTGGTCGTCAACGGCGCCGAGCGCGTCGTGCACGCGGGCGACGACGCGCCGCTGCTGCACGTGCTGCGCAACGAGCTGGGGCTCGTCGGCACGCGCTTCGGCTGCGGCGAAGGCCAGTGCGGCGCGTGCCACGTGCTGCTCGACGGCCGCTCGGTGCCGGCGTGCGACACGCCGCTGTGGGCCGCGCGCGGCAAGACGGTCGTCACCGTCGAGGGTCTGGCGCAGGGCACAACGCCGCACCCGCTGCAGCAGGCCTTCGCCGACGAGCAGGCCGGCCAGTGCGGCTACTGCCTGTCGGGCATCCTCGTCAGCGCCGCGGCGCTGCTGGCCGCGGATCCGCGCCCCGACGAGGCCGCCGTGCGCGCCGCGCTCGACCGCCACCTGTGCCGCTGCGGCAGCCACCCGCGCATCGTGCGCGCGGTGCTGCGCGCCGCCGACGCGATGGCCGCCACGGCATGAGCGCGCCGGGCCGCTCCCAAGCGCTCATCCCGGAGCGCGCAGCGCGGAGGGTCGTCCTGTGAACGTGGCGCCGAGCGGCGCGGCGCCCGCGCTGCCCGCCGACCTTCAGGCCAACCCGCGCCTGTCGCGCTGGCTCGTGCTGCAGCGCGACGGCACCGTGGGCGTGCGGGTCGGCAAGGTCGAGATCGGCCAGGGCATCACGACGGCGCTGGCGCAGATCGCCGCCGCCGCGCTCGGCGTGGACTTCGGGCGCATCCGCATGCTGCCCATCGACACCGCGACGAGCCCGAACGAGGGCGTGACCGCCGGCAGCCTGTCGGTGCAGGCCGCCGGCGCCGCGCTGCGCCAGGCCTGCACCGAGGCGCGTGCGCTGTGGTGTGCCGCCGCGGCCGAACGGCTCGGCGTGCCGGCCGAGCGCCTCGTCGAGGCCGACGGCACCTGGCGCGCCCCGGGCGCCGACGGCGTCGTGCGCCTGGCCGACCTGGCCGACGCCGGCGTGCTCGAGCGCGATGCGCGCGGCGACGTCGCGCCGCCGCGCGAACCCGACCGCGGAATCGTCGGCCGCTCGCTGCCCCGGCTGGACCTGCCCGACAAGCTGGCTGGCCGCGCGCGCTTCATCCACGACCTGCGCTTGCCCGGCATGCGCTGGGGTCGCGTGCTGCGCCCGCCGTCGCCGGCGGCGCAGCTCGTCGACGTCGACCTCGACGCCGTGCGCGCGCGGCCCGGCGTCGTCGCCGTGGTGCGCGACGGGTGCTTTGTCGGCGTCGTCGCAGACGACGAGTGGCGCGCCGAGCTCGCGCTGCGCAAGCTGGCCGCCGGGGCACGCTGGAGCGAGGGCGCGACGCTGCCCGACGCGCACGCGCTGCCCGCCTTCCTGCGCAAGGGCCCGTGCGAGACGCGCACCTACGCGCAGCAGCAGGCCGCCGCGCCGCTGCCGCCGGTGGCGCGCCGCTTCACCGCGCGCTACGCGCGGCCGTACCTGGCGCACGCGTCGATCGGCCCGTCGTGCGCGCTGGCGCGCCACAGCGACGCGCGCCTCGAGGTGTGGACCCACAGCCAGGGCATCTTCAACCTGCGCGACGAGCTGGCGCGCGTATTCGGCCGCGCGCCGGGCGACGTCGTCGTGCATCACGTCGAAGGCGCCGGCTGCTACGGCCACAACGGCGCCGACGACGCCGCGTGCGACGCCGTCCTGCTGGCGCGCGCGGTGCCGGGCGAGGTGGTGCGCGTGCAGTGGTCGCGCGCCGACGAGCTGGCGTGGTCGCCGCTCGGTGCGGCGATGGCCGTCGAGCTGAGCGCCGAGGTCGACGCCGACGGCCACCTCGTCACCTGGCGGCACGAGGTCTGGTCCAACGGCCACAGCTCGCGCCCCGGCCGCGGCGAGGTGCCGGTGCTGCTGGCCGCCACGCACGTCGACGGCGCCGCCCCGATGCCGGCGGCGATCAACATGCCGCTGGCCGCCGGCGGCGGCGCCGAGCGCAACTCGATCCCGGTCTACCGCATCCCGCAGTGGCAGGCCGTGTGCCACCGGCTGCTCGAGATGCCGCTGCGCACGTCGTCGCTGCGCTCGCTCGGCGCGCACGCCAACGTGTTCGCGAGCGAGTCGTTCGTCGACGAGATCGCGCACGCGCTCGGCGTGGACCCGCTCGCGTACCGGCTGCGTCACCTCGACGACGCGCGCATGCGCGCCGTCCTCGAGCGCGCCGCCGCGATGGCCGGCTGGACGACGCGCCGCAACACCACCGGGCGCGGGCTGGGGCTGGCGGTGAGCCGCTACAAGAACACCGGCGCCTGGTGCGCCGCGGTGGCCGAAGTCGACGTCGAGCGCGAGCCGCGCGTGACGCACCTGTGGCTCGCGGTCGACGTCGGGCTGGCCGTCAACCCCGACGGCGTGAAGAACCAGATCGAGGGCGGCGCGATCCAGACCGTCAGCTGGACGACGAAGGAGCGCGTCGCGCTCGACCGTACGCGCGTCACCAGCTCTACCTGGGACGACTACCCGATCCTGCGCTTTTCCGAGCTGCCGACGGTCGAGGTCGAGATCGTCGACCGTCCGCACGACCCGCCGCTGGGCGCCGGCGAGGCCGCGCAAGGCCCGGTGGCCGCCGCGATCGCCAACGCCTACGCCGACGCGCTGGGCGTGCGCGTGCGCGAGCTGCCGCTGACGACCGACGCGCTGACCCAGGCCGTGCTGGCCGCGTCCTGAACCCCACCCACACCCCCTGCCGATGAAGCTGCGCGTCAACGTCTTCAACACCTCGAGCAACCTGCCGCTGCTGGCCGCCGTCGAGGCCGGCCACTTCGCGCGCCGCGGCCTCGACGTCGAGATCGAGAACACCCCCAACTCCGACGCCCAGCGCGCCGGCCTGGCCGAAGGTCGCTTCGAGATCGCGCACGCCGCCGTCGACAACGCGGTGGCGATGGTGGAGGCCGGGCACGACGCCGTGATCGTGATGGGCGGCGACGCCGGCATGAACGAGTTCATCGTGCGCCCCGAGATCGAGCGCATCGAGCAGCTGCGCGACAAGCGGCTGGCCGTCGACGCGCGGCACACGGCCTACGCGCTGGTGGCCAAGAAGATCCTCAAGCGGCACGGCCTCGTCGAGCACCGCGACTACGAGGTGCAGGTCGCCGGCGGCACGCCCCAGCGCGCCGCCGCGATGCTGGCCGACCCGCAGTTGGCCGCGGCGATGATCAACCCGCCCTTCTCGTTCACGGTGCGCGCGCGCGGTCTGAAGAGCCTGGGGCACCAGCACGCGCTGCTCGGGCCCTACCAGGCCACCGGTGCGTTCGTGATGCGGCCGTGGGCGCAGGGCCATGCCGAGGTGCTGACGAGCTACCTCGCCGCGTACGTCGAGGGTCAGCGCGACGTGATGAACCCCGCGCGCCGCGACGCGATGCTCGCGCTGCTGGCCAGGCGCTTCCAGCTCGACGAGGCCGCCGCCGCGGCGACCTACGACGCGCTGCTGACGCCGGGCGCCGGGCTGGCCCCCGATGGGCGGCTGGACCTCGACGGCTTCAAGGCCGTGCTGGCGCTGCGCGCCGAACTGCAGGGCCAGTGGGGTGGTGTGCCGCCGGCGCCGGAGCACTACCTCGACCTTTCGTACTACGAACAGGCGCTGGAGCGGCTGGCCGCATCCGGTTGAGCCCGGTGAGGTGCTCGCCCGATCGCGACGCTGTCCGTTCGTGCAGGCGTGGCGTTCACCAAAGACCGCGAAGTATGTGACCGGGGCGGCCCGCCGAACGGCTGCAAGGTGCTCGACACCAGCCCTTCACCGATGGACGCTTGGCAGCCGAAATCGACCCGTCGCGCTCGATCGCGCACATCCGCGTGCCAGGTCGCCGCGTGGCGCGCGGCGCGGGCATGCGTTCTCCGGCCCGCCTCGCGCGGCACCGTCGGCACGACACGACCCTGGTGCCGTCGGTGGCGTCGCGGCCTGCGACTCGCGGTGGCGAGCACGAATGGGGCCTGCGCCCGCACACCCACGCCACGCGCCCTCCCCACGCTTGCGCACTGCACGCGCTCGCAGTGCGACCACGGTGGAGTGCAGGGCAATGGTGGTACCTGCGGGCGCAGGCCCCATTCGCGCTCGCGCCGACGCTGGCAGGGCGAAGCCGGTGCCCACCGCGTCGGCCTTGGCGGGGCACGACGTCGGCGCGCGAGGTGGGCCGGAGAACGCAGGTGCCGCCGTCGCCCTGCCGCCACGACCGGCGCAGGCGGCGTCAGGCCGCCACCGTCTTCGGCAACGTCACCGCCGGCAACCCGCCGAGGAACAGGTCGGCGACGATCGGCGCCAGCGCGTCGTGGTCGAGCGTGCCGTCGGGGCGCACCCACGTGAACATCCAGTTGATCATGCCGAACAGCAGCATCGTCAGCGGCTTGGCCAGGTGCGCCGCGGCCAGCTCGGGGCGCACGGCGGCGACCGCGCGCGCGATGCCGGACACCAGCGCGCGTTCGGTGCCGAGCACGCGCTCGCGGTCGGCGCCGTCGAGGAAGCGCACGTCCTCGGTCAGCACGCGGTGCGCGTGCTGCGCGCCGGCATAGGCCTGGACGAAGCGGCGGATCAGCTCGCGCAGCCGCGCCTCGGGCGGCAGGCGCAGCGCGTCGACGCCGTCGACGAGCGCGCGCAGCGTGGTCACGTGGCCCTCGCAGATCGACACCAGCAGCGCCTGCTTGTCGGGGTAGTAGTGGTACAGCGTCGCCTTCGACAGCCCGCACGCGTCGGCGATGTCGTTCATCGTCGTCGCGGCGTAGCCGCGGTGCGCGAACAGTTCGGCCGCGCGCGCGAGGATGGCCTCGCGCTGGTCGTCGTAGGTCGCCGCGCGTCCGCGGGCCATCACCGCTCGTCGAAGCTGAGGACCACGCGCTCGGTCAGCGGGTGCGACTGGCAGGTCAGCACGAAGCCGGCGGCGACTTCGTCCTTCTCGAGCGCGAAGTTGCGGCTCATGCGCACCTCGCCTTCGACCAGCTTGGCGCGGCAGGTCCCGCACACGCCCGACGTGCACGAGAACGGCACCTCCAGCCCCGCGGCGGCGGCGGCGTCGAGGATGCTCGGCTGCTCGCGCCGGAACTCGATCTCGCGCGTCAGCCCGTCGCGCACGATGACGACGCGCGAGCGCTCGGCGTCGCCGGGCTTCGCTTCGTGCACCACGGCGTCGACCTGGCCCGCCTCGGTCGGCGCGACGCCGAAGCGCTCGACGTGCACGCGCGACTCGGGCACGCCGGCCTCGACGAGCGCGGCCTGCGCCTCGTCGTTCATCTGGAACGGGCCGCAGACGTAGGCGTGGTCGATCTCGGCCGCGGGCACCAGCGTGCGCAGGAACTCGCCGACCTTGTCGCGGTTCAGCAGGCCGTGGTTGATCGGGGCGTCGGTCGGCTCGTCGGAGAACACGTGCTGCAGCACGAGGCGCGACATGTAGGCGTTCTTCAGATCCTCGAGCTCCTCCTTGAACATCGTCGAGGCGAGCGTGCGGTTGCCGTAGATCAGCGTGAAGCGCGACCTCGGCTCGCGCGCGAGCACCGTCTTCATGATCGACAGGATCGGCGTGATGCCGCTGCCGCCGGCGATGCCCAGGTGGTGGCGCTTGGCCTCCGGCTCGATCGGCACGAAGAAGCGCCCCTGGGGCGCCATCACCTGCAGCGTGTCGCCGGGCTTCAGGTGCTCGTGGATCCAGGTCGAGAACACGCCGCCCTTGACACGGCGCACACCCACGCGCAGCTCGGCGTCGTCGACGCCGGCGCAGATCGAGTACGAGCGCCGCACGTCCTGCCCGTCGATCGTCGTGCGCAGCGTCAGGTACTGGCCCTGCGTGAAGCCGAAGACTTCGCGCAGCGCGGCCGGTACGTCGAACGTGACGATCACCGACTCGGGCGTGTCGGCCTCGATGCGCTTGACGCACAGCGGGTGGAACAGCGGCGTGCTCATATCGGCTTGAACTCCTCAAAGGGTTCGCGGCAGTCGAGGCAGCGCCACAGCGCCTTGCACGCCGTCGAGCCGAAGGCCGACAGGCGCTCGGTGTGCGTGCTGCCGCAGCGCGGGCAGGCCACCGTCGCGTCGGCCGCCCGGCAAACGAGGCGGATCGGCGCCTCGCCGGCGCTCGCCGCGGCGCTGCCGGACGGCGGGGCAATGCCGTACTCGCGCAGCTTGCGCCGGCCCTCGTCGCTGATCCAGTCGGTGGTCCACGCCGGCGCGCGGCGCGTCGTCGCGCGCACCGGGCCGAGGCCGGCCGCGACCAGCGCGTCGACCACGCTCTTCTCGATCACCTCGGTGGCCGGGCAGCCGCTGTAGGTCGGCGTCAACACGACCTCGAGCGCGTCGCCGTGGTCGATCACGTCACGCACGATGCCGAGGTCGCGCACCGACAGCGCCGGCACCTCGGGGTCGAGCACGTCGTCGAGCGTGCGCCACGCCGCGTCGACGCGCGAGACGACCTCGGCGCCGCACATCACCACGCTCCGCCGGGGTAGGCGCGCTGCAGGTACTGCATCTCGGCGAGGATGTAGCCCAGGTGCTCGCTGTGCACGCCGCGGCGGCCGGTGCCGACGAACTTGCCGTCGGGCGGCATCGCGAGCGTCGCGTCGTCGAGCAGCGCGCGCATCTCGGCGAGCCACGGCTCCTTCAGCGCCGCGACGCTCGGGCCCAGGCCGCTGGCCTGCGCGGCCGTGTCGACGTCGTCGGCGTCGAACAGTTCGGCGTGGTACGGCCACAGTTTGGTCAGTGCCGCCTCGACACGCCGGCGCGACTCGTCGGTGCCGTCGCCCAGCCGCGCCAGCCAGTCGCCGGCGTGCTGCTGGTGGTAGCGCGCCTCCTTGACGGCCTTGCCGGCGATCGCGGCGAGTTCGGGCTCGCTCGAGTCGGCCAGCCGCTCCCACCACAGCTTGAGGTACGTCGAGACCATCGTGTTGCGCACGACGGTGAGCGCGAAGTCGCCCGGCTTGCCGGAACCGTTCGGCAGCTCGACCAGCGTCGGGTTCAGGTAGTCGCGCTCGTCGCGCAGGAACGCGAGCTGGTCCTCGTCATACGTGCGCGCGTGGCCGCGGCCTTCGACCTGGCCGGCGAGCGTCAGCAGCGCACGCGATTGGCCGATCAGGTCGAGCGCCATGTTGGTCAGCGCGATGTCCTCCTCGAGGATCGGCGCGTGGCCGCACCACTCGCCGAGGCGCTGGCCCGAGACCAGGCAGGTGTCCGCGAGGCGCAGCAGGTAGCGCACCTCGGGGGTCCAGTGGATCGTGATCGACGCGCTCATCGCCTGGCTCTCACATGTGGTCGACTTCGTCGGGCAGCTTGTAGAAGGTCGGGTGGCGGTAGACCTTGTCCTCCATCGGGTCGAAGAACATGTCCTTGTCGCCGGGGTCGCTGGCGACGATCTGGTCGCTTCTCACGACCCAGATGCTCGAGCCTTCCTGGCGGCGCGTGTAGACGTCGCGCGCCATCTGGATCGCCATCGCCGCGTCGGCCGCGTGCAGGCTGCCGCAGTGCTTGTGGTCCAGGCCCGCGCGCGTGCGCACGAAGACCTCCCACAGTGGCCATTCGTTGGCGGGGGCTTGCTCGTTGCTCATCGTCGTGCTCCTCGAATCAAGCGGCCTTGCGCTCGCGCGCGGCCTTCTTCGCGGCGTGCGCCAGCGCGGCCTCGCGCACCCACGCGCCGTCGTCCCACGCCTTCACGCGGTCGGCCAGGCGCTCCTTGTTGCACGGCCCGTCGCCGCCGACGACGCGCCAGAACTCGGCCCAGTCGATGGCGCCGAAGTCCCAGTGGCCGCGCTCCTCGTTCCAGCGCAGGTCAGGGTCGGGCAGCGTGACGCCGAGCACCTGCGCCTGCTGCACGGTCGCGTCGACGAACTTCTGCCGCAGGTCGTCGTTGCTGATGCGCTTGATGCCCCATCGCATGCTCTGCGCGCTGTGCACGCTCTCGGCGTCGGGCGGGCCGAACATCATCAGGCTCGGCCACCACCAGCGGTTCACCGCGTCCTGCACCATCGCGCGCTGCGCCTCGGTGCCGTCACGCATCATCGTCAGCAGCGCGTCGTAGCCCTGGCGCTGGTGGAAGCTCTCCTCGCGGCAGATGCGGATCATCGCGCGCGCATACGGCGCGTAGCTGCAGCGGCACAGCGGCACCTGGTTCATGATCGCCGCGCCGTCGACGAGCCAGCCGATGACGCCGACGTCGGCCCAGTTCAGCGTCGGGTAGTTGAAGATCGAGCTGTACTTGGCCTTGCCGCCGTGCAGCGCGTCGAGCAGCTGGTCGCGGCTGGTGCCGAGCGTCTCGGCCGCGGCGTAGAGGTACAGGCCGTGGCCGCCCTCGTCCTGGATCTTCGCGAGCAGGATCGCCTTGCGCTTGAGCGTGGGCGCGCGCGTCACCCAGTTGCCCTCGGGCAGCATGCCGACGATCTCGGAATGCGCGTGCTGGCTGATCTGACGCACCAGCGTCTTGCGGTAGTGCTCGGGCATCCAGTCCTTGGCCTCGACGAAGCCGCCGTCGTCGATGCGCGCGTCGAAGCGCTTCATCAGCTCGGCCTCCTCGAGCGTCGTGACGGCCTTGGCCTTCTCGGCGCCTTCGACGTCCATGGCTTGCGTGTACATGACTTCTCCTCGCGTGCGGGGTTCAAGCGACCGCCGCGGATCCGGCTTCGCCGGTCCGCTGGCGGCGCCCCCTCGAGGGGGAGCGCCGCAGGCGCTTCGGGGGTGGGCTCATTTCGGGCGTTTGTCGATCACGCGGCGGGCCTTGCCCACCAGCGTGCGCTCGATCGAATTGGGCGCGCCGACGCTGACCGTCGTGCTGACGCCGATCAGGGTCTTGATGCGGTGCTGCAACTGGCCGGCGACCGCCTCGCGGCTGGCCTCGGCATGCTGTGGCAGAAGCTCGACGAGCACCTGCATCTCGTCGAGGTGGCCCGAGCGCGTGACGACGAGCTGGTACTGCCCCGACAGCTCCGGCATCTTCAGCACCAGCTCCTCGATCTGCGTCGGGAACACGTTGACGCCGCGGATGATCAGCATGTCGTCGCTGCGGCCGACGATCTTGCCCATGCGGCGCATGCTGCGCGCGGTGGGCGGCAGCAGACGCGTGAGGTCGCGTGTGCGGTAGCGGATGACAGGCAGCGCTTCCTTCGTCAGCGTCGTGAAGACGAGCTCGCCCTCCTCGCCGTCGGGCAGCACGCGACCGGTGTCGGGGTCGATGATCTCGGGGTAGAAGTGGTCTTCCCAGATCACCGGGCCGTCCTTGGCCTCGATGCACTCGTTGGCCACGCCCGGGCCCATCACTTCGCTCAGGCCGTAGATGTCGACCGCGTCGATCCCGGCGCGCACCTCGATGTCGTGGCGCATCGCCTCGGTCCACGGCTCGGCGCCGAAGATGCCGACCTTCAGCGAACTGGCGCGCGGGTCGAGCCCCTGGCGCTCCATCTCCTCGATGATCACCTGCATGTAGCTCGGCGTGACCATGATGATGTCGGGCCGGAAGTCGGTGATCAGCTGCACCTGCTTCTCGGTCTGGCCGCCCGACATCGGGATCACGGTGCAGCCCAGGCGCTCGGCGCCGTAGTGCGCGCCCAGGCCGCCGGTGAACAGGCCGTAGCCGTAGGCGACGTGCACGATGTCGCCCGGCCGCCCGCCGCTGGCGCGGATGCTGCGCGCCACCAGGTTCGCCCAGGTGTCGATGTCGGCCTGCGTGTAGCCGACCACCGTGGGCTTGCCGGTCGTGCCGCTGCTCGCGTGCACGCGCACGACGCGCTCGCGCGGCACCGCGAACATGCCGAACGGGTAGTTGTCGCGCAGGTCCTTCTTCGTCGTGAACGGGAACCCGGCCAGCTCGGCGAGCGACCTGCAGTCCGACGGGTGCACGCCCTTCGCGTCGAACGCGGCCTTGTAGTGCGGCACGTTCTCGTACGCGTGCGCCAGCGTCTGCTGCAGCCGGCGCAGCTGCACGGCGGCCAGTTCGTCGCGGCTGGCGGTCTCGATCGGCTCGAGCTCGCCGGGGGCGGGCTGCTTGACGGGCATCGTGGGTGTCTCCTGCCTTCCTCGTGGGGTTCGCGGCGTTCCTGCGCTTCGTCAGCCGGGGTCAGCGGTGGCCCTCGGGCACGGCCGGGCGGCCCTTGGCCGTGTAGGAGCGGCCGCGGAACACCGCCACGCGCTCGCCGCGCTGGTTGCGCACCTCGGCGTCGTAGACGCCGGTGCGCCCGGCCTTCGAGACCTCGGCGCAGGTGGCGGTGAGCACGTCGCCCAGGCGCGCCGGCGCGACGAGGTCGATCGAGAAGCCGGACGCCACCGTCAGCTCGTTGTACGAGTTGCACGCGAACGCGAACGACGAGTCGGCCAGCGTCGCGATCAGCCCGCCGTGGCAGATGTCGTGGCCGTTGACCATGTCGTCGCGCACCGTCATCGTCAGCACGGCACGCCCCGGCGTGACCTCGAGCACCTGCATGCCCAGCGCCTTCGACGCACGGTCGTTGGCGTACATGCCCTCGCGCACGTGGTCGGCGATCTGCTGCGGGGTGCGGTGCGTCATCGGGACCTCGGGCAACGAAAGACGAAGGGCGACCGACGGGCCGGTGGCGGACGCTTCAGCCACCCGCCCCTTATTTTCGACCAACCGGTCGGTTAATGTTAACGCCGCGCGGCGCTTGACTCAAGTCAGACCCCGCCGGGGAAAACCCGCGCGCAGGCCCACCGCCTGCGGGTCGCCTAGG
>JBBION010000057.1:0-12413 GCA_037443345.1 Rubrivivax sp.
GCCCCGTCGGCGCCGGTGCTGACGCCGGCCGTGCCGGCCACGCCACCGGCGCCGCGCCCCGCGCGTCCGGCGCCGCCGCCGCCGGCGGACGAGCCCGACTTCATCTCGACGCTGCTCGACAACCCGCTCGTGCTGCCGGGCGCCGGCGTGCTCGTCGCGCTGCTGGCGGGCCTGGGCATCTACCGGATGCGCCGCAAGTCGTCGGCCGATCGCAACGAGACCTCGTTCCTCGAGAGCCGCAGCGCGCACGATTCGTTCTTCGGCGCCACCGGCGGCGCGCGTGTCGACACGCGCCAGTCGACCACCGGCGACGGCTCGTCGACGTCGTCGACCTATGGCCTGAGCCAGCTCGACGCGATCGGCGACGTCGACCCGGTGGCCGAGGCCGACGTCTACCTGGCCTACGGGCGCGACCTGCAGGCGGAGGAGATCCTCAAGGAGGCGATGCGCGCCAACCCCGACCGGCTGGCGATCCGCACCAAGCTGCTCGAGGTCTATGCCAAGCGCCGTGACGCCAAGGGCTTCGAGGCGCTGGCCACGCAGCTGTACGGACTCACGCGCGGCGAGGGCGAGGACTGGCTGAAGGCGCAGGAACTCGGTCGTCAGATCGACCCCGAGAACCCGCTGTACCAGGCCGGCGGGCAGCCGGCCACCGGCGTCGCCGGCGCCGAGCGCGCCGTGGCCGCGCTCGGGGCGACGACGATGCCGCAGTCGGTGCTGCCGGTGCCGTCGGGCCCGGAATCGCGCCAGCCGCTCGAGCCGCTGCCGGCGATGGACGTCGACCTCGACCTCGACCTCGGCGAGCCCGCGCCGCACGATATCGTGTCGGCCCCGGTGCCGCTGATGGAAGCGACGCAGCCGATGACGCCCTCGGGCGGCCAGGTCGGCGGCGACTCGCAGCTCGACTTCGAGCTGCCGGTGGAGGCGCCTGCGCCGAAGTCGTCACCGGCACCCGCGCCGGCGGCGCCGCTGGCGTTCAACCTCGACGACCTGTCGCTCGACCTCGACGTTCCGGCGGCGCCACTGCCGTCGGCCGCCGCGCCGGCGCCGGCCGCCGTCGAGCCGCCGATGCTCGACTTCGGCAGCATCAAGGGTGGCGAGCCGCTCGACCTGCCGCCGTCGGGCGACATGCCCGCCGACCCGATGCAGCGCAAGCTCGAACTCGCCGACGAGTTCCGCCAGATCGGCGACGTCGAAGGCGCGCGCGACCTGCTCGAGGAGGTCGTGGCCAAGGGCGGCGACCAGCTGAAGGCCCGCGCCCAGGCCATGCTCGACACGCTGGGGTGAGCCAGGACCAGAAGCCCTGCCTGCGCAGGGCTTCGCGCCTGGCGAACGCCTGGGCGCCTGCAGGCGCCCGGGCCGGGGCCAGCCAGGACCAGAAGCCCTGCCTGCGCAGGGCTTCGCGCTTGAGCACGGCAGTGCGCGGGCGAGGGCCGGCATGACGCGCCGCCTCGCCCTCGGCGTGTCGTACCGCGGCGGCGCCTATCACGGCTGGCAGAGCCAGCCCGACGGCCGCACGGTGCAGGACCACCTCGAACAGGCGCTGTCGGCCTTCGCCAATGCACCGGTGACGACGGTGTGCGCCGGGCGCACCGACGCCGGCGTGCACGCGCTCAACCAGGTCGTGCACGTCGACGCGCCGGTCGAGCGCGAACCGTTCTCGTGGGTGCGCGGCACCAACCGCTTCCTGCCGCCCGACATCGCGGTGCAGTGGTGCCGGCCGGTGGGGCCGAACTTCCACGCCCGCAACAGCGCGCGCGGCCGCCGCTACGCCTACGTCGTGCTCGAGTCGCCGGTGCGACCCGCGCTCGAGGCCGGCCTGGCCGGCTGGGTGTTCCGCCCGCTCGACGCCGACGCGATGCGCGTCGCGGCCGACCTGCTGATCGGCACGCACGACTTCAGCGCGTTCCGCGCCGCGGCGTGCCAGGCGGCGAGCCCGGTCAAGGAACTGCGCGCGGTCCGGATCTCGCGCCGCGGCGCCGTCGCCGGCGCCTACTGGCGCTTCGACTTCGACGCCAGCGCGTTCCTGCACCACATGGTGCGCAACATCATGGGCTGCCTCGTCGCGGTCGGGCAGGGGCGCCACCCGCCGGCGTGGATCGGCGACGTGCTGGCATCGCGCCGGCGGGAGGTCGCCGCGCCGACGTTCGCGCCCGACGGGCTGTACTTCGTCGGCCCGTACTACGATGACAGTCATGGACTGCCCGCCGCCGTGCCCGCCTTCGACTGGATCCCCTGACGTGGCCGCGGCGCCCCGGCGCACGCGCATCAAGGTCTGCGGGCTGACGCGCGAGGCCGACGTCGATGCGGCCGTGGCCGCCGGCGCCGACGCGGTCGGCTTCGTGCTGTACCCGAACAGCCCGCGCGCGGTCGACGCCGCACGTGCCGGCGAGCTCGCGCGGCGGCTGCCGCCGTTCGTGACGCCGGTGCTGCTGTTCGTCAACGCGACCGCGGCCGAAATCGACGCCGCGCTGGCCGCCGTGCCGCACGCTCTGCTGCAGTTCCACGGCGACGAGACGCGGGCGCAGTGCGAGGCCGCGCGCCGCCCGTACCTGCGCGCCGCCCGCATGGCGGCGGGGTTCGATTTGCTAGACTTCGCCGCCCGCTTCCCGAGCGCCCTCGGCCTGCTGCTCGACGCGCACGTCGAGGGTTACGGCGGCGGCGGAAAGGTGTTCGATTGGTCCTCGATTCCCCCCGGCGTGCCCTGTCCGGTCGTTTTGTCTGGTGGGTTGAATCCTGCCAACGTGACCGATGGCGTGTTGCGCGTGCGGCCCTGGGCCGTTGACGTGAGTTCCGGCGTCGAGAGCGCGAAGGGCATCAAGGATGCCGCGCTGATGCGCCGGTTCTGCCAGGCGGTGCGCGACGCCGACGAGCGGCTCGACGCCGCGACGCGAGAACACTGAATCGATGTTGAACTACGACCAGCCCGACGCGCGCGGGCACTTCGGCCCCTACGGCGGCACCTTCGTCGCCGAGACGCTGATCCACGCGCTCGAAGAACTGAAGGCCGCGTACGCGAAGTACCGCGCCGACCCCGAGTTCGTCGCCGAATTCAAGTCCGAGCTGAAGCACTTCGTCGGCCGCCCGAGCCCCGTCTACCACGCGGCGCGCCTGAGCCGCGAACTCGGCGGCGCGCAGATCTACCTCAAGCGCGAGGACTTGAACCACACCGGCGCGCACAAGGTCAACAACACGATCGGCCAGGCGCTGCTCGCGCGCCGCATGGGCAAGCCGCGCGTGATCGCCGAGACCGGCGCCGGCCAGCACGGCGTGGCCACCGCCACCGTGTGCGCGCGCTACGGCATGGAGTGCGTCGTCTACATGGGCGCCGAGGACGTCAAGCGCCAGAGCCCCAACGTCTACCGCATGCACCTGCTCGGCGCGAAGGTGGTGCCGGTGGAGTCGGGCAGCAAGACGCTGAAGGACGCGCTCAACGAGGCGCTGCGCGACTGGGTCACGAACGTCGAGAACACCTTCTACATCATCGGCACCGTCGCCGGCCCGCACCCGTACCCGATGATGGTGCGCGACTTCCAGCGCGTGATCGGCGACGAGTGCCTGTGGCAGATGCCCGAGCTGATCGGCCGCCAGCCCGACGCCGTGATCGCGTGCGTCGGCGGCGGCAGCAATGCGATGGGCATCTTCTATCCGTACATCCCGCACGCAGGCACGCGGCTGATCGGCGTCGAGGCCGCCGGGCAGGGGCTGGCCACCGGCAAGCACGCGGCCAGTCTGTCGGCCGGCACGCCGGGCGTGCTGCACGGCAACCGCACCTACCTGCTGCAGGATGCGAACGGCCAGATCACCGAGACGCACAGCATCAGTGCCGGCCTCGACTACCCCGGCGTCGGCCCCGAGCACGCGTACCTGAAGGACATCGGCCGCGCCGAGTACGTCGGCGTCACCGACGCCGAGGCCCTCGCGGCTTTCCACCGCCTGTGTCGCACCGAGGGCATCATCCCGGCGCTCGAGTCGAGCCACGCGGTGGCGTACGCGATGCAACTCGCGCCGACGATGCGCACCGACCAGGCGCTGCTCGTGAACCTGTCGGGCCGCGGCGACAAGGACATCGGCACCGTGGCCGACCTGTCGGGCGCCGACTTCTACTGCCGGCCGTCGTGCCGCGGGCAGGCGGTCAAACAATGAAGCCCCCACGCTCACTTCGTTCGCTGCCCCCCGAGGGGGCGCGCGGCCTCCTTGGGGCGGCCCGTCGGAGGCCGCGATGAGCCAGCGCATCGCCGCCACCTTCGAGCGCCTGAAGGCGCAGGGCCGCAAGGCACTCATTCCGTTCGTCACCGCGGGCGATCCGTGCCCCGATGCCACCGTCGAGGTGCTGCACGCGCTCGCCGACGCCGGCGCCGACGTGATCGAGCTCGGCGTGCCGTTCTCCGACCCGATGGCCGACGGCCCGGTGATCCAGAAGGCCGCCGAGCGCGCGCTGGCGCGCGGCGTCGGGATGGGCCAGGTGCTCGGCTACGTGCGGGCGTTCCGCGAGCGCGACGCGACGACGCCGCTGGTGCTGATGGGCTACGCCAACCCGATCGAACGCTACGGCATCGACCGCTTCGTCGCCGACGCGAAGGCGGCCGGCGTCGACGGCGTGCTCGTCGTCGACTATCCGCCGGAGGAAGCCGAGGGCTTCGCGCGCACGCTGCAGGCGCAGGGGCTCGACCCGATCTTCCTGCTCGCGCCGACGTCGACCGACGCGCGCATCGCCGAGGTCGGCCGCATCGCGAGCGGCTACGTCTACTACGTGTCGCTGAAGGGTGTCACCGGTGCCGGCCACCTCGACACCGAGTCGGTCGCGGCGATGCTGCCGCGCATCCGCGCGCACGTGAACGTGCCGGTCGGCGTCGGCTTCGGCATCCGCGATGCACAATCGGCGCGTGCCGTCGGCGCCGTGGCCGACGCCGTCGTCATCGGCTCGCGACTCGTGCAGATTCTCGAAGCCGCGCCGCGCGAGCGGGTTGCCGACGCCGCGCGCGGCTTCATCGGCGAGATCCGCGCCGCGCTCGACACCCCTTGAAAGGACCCTCCTGATGAGCTGGCTCGAAAAGCTGCTGCCGCCGAAGATCCAGCCGACCGACCCGGCCGAGCGCCGCACGGTGCCCGAAGGGCTGTGGATCAAGTGCCCGTCGTGCGAGTCGGTGCTGTACAAGACCGACCTCGAGAGCAACCTCAACGTCTGCCCCAAGTGCGGCCACCACCACCGCATCGGCGCGCGCGCACGGCTCGACGCGTTTCTCGATGCCGAGGGCCGCTACGAGATCGGGCAGGAGGTGCTGCCGGTCGACGCGCTGAAGTTCAAGGACAGCAAGAAGTACCCCGACCGGCTGAAGGACGCGCTCGAGACCACCGGCGAGACCGACGCCCTCGTCGTGATGGGCGGCGCCGTGATGAGCGTGCCGCTGGTGGCGGCGTGCTTCGAGTTCGACTTCATGGGCGGCTCGATGGGTTCGGTGGTCGGCGAGCGCTTCGTGCGCGGTGTCGACACCGCGCTCGAGCAGAAGGTGCCGTTCGTGTGCTTCACCGCCACCGGCGGCGCGCGCATGCAGGAAGGGCTGCTGAGCCTGCTGCAGATGGCCAAGACCAACGCCGCGCTGACGCGCCTGGCGAAGGCGAAGCTGCCGTACATCGCCGTGCTGACCGACCCGACGATGGGCGGCGTGTCGGCGAGCTTCGCGTTCGTCGGCGACGTCGTGATCGCCGAGCCGAAGGCGCTGATCGGCTTCGCCGGCCCGCGCGTGATCGAGAACACGGTGCGCGAGAAGCTGCCCGAGGGCTTCCAGCGCAGCGAGTTCCTGCTCGAGAAGGGCGCGCTCGACATGATCGTCGACCGCCGCCAGCTGCGATCCACCGTCGCACGGCTGCTGGCGATGCTGCAGCGGCAGAGCGCCGATGCCGTGGCCTAGGGCCCTGAGCGCGCCCACCGCAGGGCCGGCGCAGCCGGCCTTTTCGTTTCACTCGCCCCGGCGCTGAGCCATGACCCCCAAGACCCTCGCCGACTGGCTCGCCCACTGCGAGCGCCTGCACCCGAAGACGATCGACATGACGCTCGAGCGCGTCGACGCGGTGCGCGCGCGCCTGGGCCTGCGCTTCGACGTGCCGGTCGTCACGGTGGCGGGCACCAACGGCAAGGGTTCGTCGTGCGCGATGCTCGAGTCGATCGCGCTGGCCGCCGGCTACCGCGTGGGCCTGTACATCAAGCCGCACCTGGTGCACTTCGAGGAGCGCTGCCGCGTCAATGGCGCGCCGGTTGCGGCCGAGGCGCTGCTGCCGCACTTCGAGGCCGTCGAGGCCGCGCGCGACGGCACGACGCTGACGTACTTCGAGTTCACGACGCTGGCCATCCTGCGGCTGCTCGCTGCCGAGCCGCTGGACCTCGTGATCCTCGAGGTCGGACTCGGCGGGCGGCTCGACGCCGTCAACGCGATCGACGCCGACTGCGCGCTGATCACCAGCATCGACCTCGACCACATGGAGTACCTCGGCCCCGACCGCGAGAGCATCGGGCGCGAGAAGGCGCACGTGATGCGCACCGGGCGACCGGCCGTCGTCAGCGACCCGCTGCCGCCGCAGAGTGTCGTCGACCATGCGCGCGAGATCGAGGCCGACCTGTGGCTCGTCGGCCGCGACTTCGCGCACGCGGGCGACCGTCAGCAGTGGTCGTGGCGCGGGCGCGCGATGCGCTACAACGCGCTCGCCTACCCGGCGCTGCGCGGCGCGAACCAGTTGATCAACGCCGCCGGCGTGCTTGCCGTGCTCGAGGCGCTGCGTGCGCGCCTGCCGGTCACGGCGCAGGCGGTGCGCCAGGGGCTGGCCACCGTCGAGCTGCCCGGGCGGTTCCAGATCGTGCCGGGCCAGCCGGTGCTGGTGCTCGACGTCGCGCACAACCCGCAGTCGGTCGCGACGCTGGCGGTCAACCTCGACCAGATGGGCTTCTACCCGCGCACGCACGCGGTGTTCGGCGCGATGCGCGACAAGGACCTCGCCGGCCTGCTCGCGCGCATCGCGCCGCTCGTCGACGCCTGGCACGTCACGGACCTGCCGACGCCCCGGGCCGCACCGGCGGCCGAATTGGCACAGGCCGTGCGGGCGGCCAGCGCCGGCCGCGACGTGCCGATCGCGCAGCACGCGAGCCCGTCGAAGGCGCTCGCCGCGGCGGTCGCCGGCGCAGACCCCGCTGATAGAATTTTGGTGTTCGGATCGTTCTACACCGTGGGCGGCGTGCTGCAGCAAGGCTTGCCGCGACTGGGCGCCAAGCACCTCGGCTGAGGCCGGGGCGCGGCAACCCGGCCAGGGCGTGCGTTTGACCGCGTCGTCGCCCGTCCGTCGTTCGTCCGTCGTCTTCCGGCCGCCCGCATGGCTCTGTTCCCGTTTCGCAAGCGCCAGGACGCCGCCGAGGCGTCCGCCACTCCCGCCGACCAGGTGCAGCGCGCGCGTGCGCGGGCGCGCCAGCGGCTGATCGGTGCCGTGGTGCTGCTGGGCGTCGGCATCATCGGTTTCCCGCTGCTGTTCGAGACCCAGCCGCGCCCGATCCCGGTCGACGTGAAGGTCGACATCCCGCGCAAGGATGCGGTGCCGCCGCTGGCGATGCCCACGCCGCCGGCGACCGGCGGCACGCGGTCGTCGGGTCAGGTGATGCCCGTGGCGCCGGAAGCGGCGCCGGCGACGCCTGCAGCCGCCCCGGCCCCCGCGGTGGTCGAACGACCTGCCTCACCGGCAGCCGTCGCCGAGCCGCGCCCGTCCACGGCCACGCCTGCTGCGGCACCACCACCTGCCGACGCCGAGCGCGCGCGTGCGCTGCTCGAGTCGCGGCCGGTGGCCGTGGCACCGGCGTCGCCATCCTCGCCGCCCGCCCCTGCGGCTGCAGCGGCGCCGGCGGCACCGGCTCAGGCCGCCGCAGCGGCGGCCCCTGCCACCGCGGCGACACCGGCCAAGCCGGTGACGCCTGCCGCCGAGACGCGCTTCGTCGTGCAGGTGGGTGCCTTCGCCGACCGCGCTGCCGCGCAGAAGACGCGCGAGCGCGTCGAGCAACTCGGGCTCAAGACCTACACCCAGGTCGTCGAGACCGCCGGCGGGCCGCGCACGCGCGTGCGCATCGGCCCGCTGGCCAGCCGCGACGAGGCCGACAAGGTGGCCGCGAAGCTCAAGGCGGCCGGCCTGCCGGCCGCCGTGCTGACGCTGTGATGGCCGACACGCTCGCCTCGATCGGCTGGGTCGACTGGGCGTTGCTGGCCGTGGTGCTGCTGTCGGTGGCCGTCGGCCTGTGGCGCGGCCTCGTGTTCGAGGTGCTGTCGCTGCTCGGCTGGGTCGCGGCCTACGTCGCCGCGCAGGCATTCACGCCGCCGGCCGCCCCGTACGTGCCGATCGGCGCGGCGGGCTCGGGCGTCAACCACGCGGCGGCATTCGCCGTCGTCTTCGTCGCCGCGCTCGTCGCGTGGGCGCTGGCGGCCCAGCTGCTGCGGCTGCTGATCCACGCCACGCCGTTGAGCGTCGTCGACCGCACGCTCGGTGGTGGCTTCGGCCTGCTGCGCGGGCTGCTGGTGCTGCTGGCGCTGGTCACCGTCGTGACGCTGACGCCGGCGCGCGAGGCGCCCGACTGGCGTGCGTCGGTCGGCGTGCAGTGGCTCACCACGGTGCTGCGCGGGCTCAAGCCCGTGCTGCCCGGCGAAGTGGCAGGGCACCTGCGCATCTGAGGCGCGCCGATCATCCGAGCGAGGAATCCACCATGTGCGGCATCGTCGGCGCCATCTCGCGCTCACCGGTCAACCAGCTGATCTACGACGCACTGCTGCTGCTGCAGCACCGTGGCCAGGACGCGGCCGGCATCGTCACGATGCTGGGCACCAAGTGCTTCATGCACAAGGCGCGCGGCATGGTGCGCGACGTGTTCCGCACGCGCAACATGCGCGCGCTGCCGGGCAGCGTGGGCCTCGGCCAGGTGCGCTACCCGACCGCGGGCAACGCCTACAGCGAAGAGGAGGCGCAGCCGTTCTACGTCAACGCGCCGTTCGGCATCGTGCTGGTGCACAACGGCAACCTGACGAACGCCGCCGCGCTCAAGCAGGAGCTGTTCGCCGTCGACCGCCGCCACATCAACACCGAGAGCGACACCGAGGTGCTGATCAACGTCGTCGCGCACGAGCTCGAGCGCTCGGCGCGCGACCTGCCGCTGACGCCGGAGATCGTGTTCGACGCGGTGGCCGCGGTGCACCGCCGCGTCAAGGGCTCGTACGCGGTGATCGCGCTGATCGCCGGCCACGGCCTGCTCGCGTTCCGCGATCCGTACGGCATCCGTCCGCTCGCGTACGGCGAGGGCGAGACCGCCGACGGGCGCGAGGTGATGGTGGCCAGCGAGTCGGTCGCGATCGAGGGCACCGGCCACCGCTTCGTGCGCGACGTCGCGCCGGGCGAGGCGATCTTCGTCGACCTCGACGGCCGCGTGCACGCGCGCCAGTGCGCCGAGCACCCGCAGCTGGTCCCGTGCCTGTTCGAGTTCGTCTACCTCGCGCGGCCCGACTCGGTGCTCGACGGCATCTCCGTCTATCACGCGCGGCTGAACATGGGCGAGACGCTCGCGCAGCGCGTGATCTCGACGATGCCGCCGAGCGCGATCGACGTCGTGATCCCGATTCCCGAGAGCAGTCGCCCGAGCGCGATGCAGCTCGCGCAGAAGATCGGCAAGCCGTACCGCGAGGGCTTCGTGAAGAACCGCTACGTCGGGCGCACCTTCATCATGCCGGGGCAGGCGGTGCGCAAGAAGAGCGTGCGTCAGAAGCTCAACGCGATCGGCATGGAGTTCAAGGGCCGCAACGTGCTGCTCGTCGACGACTCGATCGTGCGCGGCACGACGAGCCGCGAGATCGTGCAGATGGCGCGCGAGGCCGGCGCGAAGAAGGTCTACCTCGCCTCCGCCGCGCCGCCGGTGCGCTACCCGAACGTCTACGGGATCGACATGCCCACCGCCGAGGAGTTGATCGCGCACGGGCGCAGCGTCGAGGAGATCCGCCAGTTCGTCGGTGCCGACGCGCTGATCTACCAGGACCTCGAGCCGATGCAGCGCGTCGTGCGCGCGCTGAACCCGAAGCTCGAGGGCTTCGAGGCTTCGTGCTTCGACGGCCGCTACGTCACCGGCGACGTCTCGGCATCCGACTTCGCCGCGATGCGCGAGCAGCGCCTCGCGCAGGGCGACGACGACGACCCGCCCGGGCGCTCGCGGCTGGCGCTGCAGAACAACGGCGTGGAGTCGGGCGCATGAGCGCGCAGGGCCGCTCCCGAGCGCTCATCCCGGAGCGCGCAGCGCGGAGGGCAGTCCAGTGACGAAGCCGGGCATCCCGCGCGTGGACCTGCCGCCCGACGTGCACCTGGACACGCTCGCGGTGCGCGAGGGCCTGCCGCGCACGCCATGGGGCGAGCACAGCGAGGCGCTGTTCCTGACCAGCTCGTTCGTGCACCCGAACGCCGCCACCGCGGCGGCGCGCTTTGCCAACGAGGAGGAGGCCTTCGTCTACAGCCGCTTCGGCAACCCGACGGTGGCGATGATGGAGCGGCGCCTGGCCGCGCTCGAGGGCACCGAGGCGTGCATCGGCACCGCCAGCGGCATGGCGGCGATCCTGCTGCTGGTGATGGGCCTGCTCAAGGGCGGCGACCACGTCGTGTGCTCGCAAAGCGTGTTCGGCTCGACGATCCGGCTGCTGCAGGACTTCGGCAAGTTCGGCGTCGAGACGAGCTTCGTCTCGCAGGCCGACGTGGCGCAGTGGCGCGCGGCGATGAAGCCGAACACGAAGCTGCTGTTCGCCGAGACGCCGAGCAACCCGCTGACCGAGGTGTGCGACATCCGCGCGCTGGCCGAGGTGGCGCACGCGCACGGCGCGCTGCTGGCGGTCGACAACTGCTTCTGCTCGCCGGCGCTGCAGCGCCCGCACGACTTCGGCGCCGACCTGATCGTGCACAGCGGCACCAAGTACCTCGACGGGCAGGGCCGCGTCGTCGCCGGCGCGGTGTGCGCGAGCGAGGCGATCGTCGAAGGCCAGTTCGTGCCGGTGATGCGCAGCGCCGGCATGAGCCTGAGCCCGTTCAACGCCTGGGTCGTGCTGAAGGGCCTGGAGACGCTGTCGATCCGCCTGCACGCGCAAAGCGCGCGCGCGCTCGAACTCGCGCAGTGGCTGCAGCAGCAGCCCCAGGTCGAGCGCGTCTACCACCCGGGGCTCGCGTCGCACCCGCAGCACGCGCTCGCGATGGCGCAGCAAGGCGGCGTCGGCGGGCCGGTGCTGTCGTTCGTCGTCAAGGGCGAGGGTGCCGAGGTCGCCCGCCGCCACGCGTTCGCCGTCATCGACGCGACGCGCATCTGCTCGATCACCGCCAACCTCGGCGACACGAAGACGACGATCACGCACCCGGCGAGCACGTCGCACGGCCGCCTGACCGAGGCGCAGCGCCAAGCCGCCGGCATCGGGCAGGGCATGATCCGTGTCGCCGTCGGCCTCGAACACCTCGACGACCTCAAGGCCGACCTCGCGCGCGGCCTGGCCACGATTCCCGCATGAGCAACGTCCGCGATCCCTCCGTGCGCACCCGCTTCGCGCCGAGCCCCACCGGCTTCATCCACCTCGGCAACATCCGCTCGGCGCTGTATCCCTGGGCGTTCGCACGTGCCAACGGTGGCGCCTTCATCCTGCGCATCGAGGACACCGACGTCGAGCGCTCGACGCAGGAGGCCGTCGACGTCATCCTCGAAGGCATGCGCTGGCTCGGCCTCGACCCCGACGAGGGGCCGCACTACCAGATGCAGCGCATGGACCGCTACCGCGAGGTCGTCGCGCAGCTGCTGGCCAGCGGCCACGCCTACCGCTGCTACATGACGCCCGAGGAGCTCGACGCGCTGCGCGAGCGCCAGATGGCGGCCAAGCTCAAGCCGCGCTACGACGGCACCTGGCGCCCCGAGCCCGGCAAGACGCTGCCGCCGGTGCCGCCCGGTGTGCGGCCGGTGATCCGCTTCAAGACGCCGCTGCACGGCAGCGTCGGCTGGGACGACAAGGTCAAGGGCCGCGTCACGTTCGCCAACGACGAGCTCGACGACCTCGTCATCGCGCGCCCGGCCCCCGAGGGCAGCGCGCCCGACGCGATCGGTGCGCCGACCTACAACTTCTGCGTCGTCGTCGACGACATCGACATGCGCATCACGCACGTGATCCGCGGCGACGACCACGTCAACAACACGCCGCGGCAGATCCACGTCTTCCGCGCGCTCGGCCACGAGCCGCCGGTGTACGCGCACCTGCCGACCGTGCTCAACGAGCAGGGCGAGAAGATGAGCAAGCGCCACGGCGCCAAGCCGGTGACGCACTACCGCGACGAGGGCTACCTCGCCGACGCGGTGGTCAACTACCTCGCGCGGCTGGGCTGGAGCC
>JBBION010000058.1:0-12311 GCA_037443345.1 Rubrivivax sp.
CCGTTCACGTTCGTCGTGCGCAAGCTGACGCCGGCCAAGGTGGCCGACGAGCACGTGCCGATCATCACGCTCGCGCTGCTGCTGCTGGCCAGCTTCGTCGTCTTCGCGGAGCGCGGCTACCTGACCTGCGTCGCGTTGGGCTACACGGACTGCAGCCGATGAACGCCGACCGCCTCGACTACTGGCGCCTGAAGCTGCGCGCGCTGCTGTGGCTGCTGTTCAACCGCCTCGAGGCGGCGGCGGCCACGTTCGGCGAGATGCTGCAGCGCTGGCCCGACGATGCCTACCTGCTGGCCAGCCGGGCGCACGTGCTGGCGCAGCTCGGCCGGCGCGACGAGGCGATCCGCGACGCGCAGCGCCTGACGTCGTGCCACCCCACGCGCAGCGCGGCCGACTGGTTCAACCTGGCCTTCCTGCTCGAGGGCGCCGGCCGGGCCGAGGAGGCCGAGCCGGCGTTTCGTCGTGCGCTGGAACTCGATCCCAAGCTCGACCGCGCCTGGTACGGGCTCGGGCTCGTGCTGATCCGGATGGACCGCGTCGAAGAGGCGATCGCCGCGCTCAAGCGCAACACCGAGCTGCAGCCGATGAGCCCGTACGGCTGGTACCAGCTCGCGCGCGTCTACGCCGACCGGCAAGACGTCGACGAGGCACGCAAGATCATCCGCCACCTCGAGGGCTTCGAGCCGAAGGTGGCTTCGCAGCTGCAGCGCGAGACGGGATTGGCGCCGTGAGCGCGACGCGGCGCGGCGAGGGTGTGAGAAGGGGCTCCGGACCGTCCGGAGGTTTGGCAACGTTGGAGGCAATGCGATGCAACTGACCGAGAGGCACCGCCAGTACTGGTCGAAGAATCTGAGGATCACCTCGATTCTTCTGGCCATCTGGTTCGTGGTGACGTTCGTCGTGGGCTATTTCGCCCGCGACCTCAACTTCAACTTCTTCGGATGGCCGTTCAGCTTCTGGGTCGGTGCCCAGGGCGCGCTGGTCGTCTACGTCGCGCTGATCGGCATCTACGCGCGCTACATGAACAAGCTCGACCGCGAGTACGGCGTGGCCGAGGCCGAGGAGGACTGACATGGCAGGCATGACCCCCGACACCGGAGGCGGCGGCGTTTTCTCCGCCAGCTCCAACAAGGCGTTCCAGAAGCAGCTGAACAAGGTCTACGGTTTCTACACCGGCGGCTTCTTCGCGTTCATCATCGTGCTCGCGGTGCTCGAGCAGATGGGCCTGCCACGCACGTGGATCGGCCTGATCTTCCTGCTCGCGACGATCGCGCTCTACGCCGGCATCGGCATCATGAGCCGCACCACCGACGCGGCCGAGTACTACGTCGCGGGCCGTCGCGTGCCTGCGGTCTACAACGGCATGGCGGTGGGCGCCGACTGGATGAGCGCGGCGTCGTTCATCGGCATGGCCGGCACGCTGTACCTGACCGGCTACGGCGGCCTGGCCTTCATCATGGGCTGGACCGGCGGCTACTGCCTGGTGGCGCTGTTCCTCGCGCCGTACCTGCGCAAGTTCGGCCAGTTCACGATCCCGGACTTCCTGGGTGCGCGCTACGAGGGCAACCTGCCCCGCTTCGTCGGCATCCTGATCGCGATCCTGGTGTCGTTCGTCTACGTCGTGGCGCAGATCTACGGCGTGGGCCTGATCACGGCGCGCCTGTCGGGCCTGGCGTTCGAGATCGGCGTGTTCGTCGGCCTGGGCGGCATCCTGGTGTGCTCGTTCCTCGGCGGCATGCGCGCGGTCACGTGGACGCAGGTGGCGCAGTACATCATCCTGATCATCGCGTACCTGATCCCGGTGGTGTGGCTGTCGGTCAAGCAGACCAGCATGCCCGTGCCGCAGGCCATCTACGGCTACCAGCTGCAGAAGGTCACCGAGCGCGAGGCCCAGCTGATCGCCGACCCGAAGGAGCAGGAGGTCATCGCCGTCTTCAAGAAGCGCTCCGACACGCTGGCCGAGAAGCTGAAGGACCCGGCGGCGGCGCTCGAAGCCGACCGCAATGCGCTGCAGAGCAAGATCGACGAGCTGCGCGCGACCAACGGCAGCCAGGCCGACATCCAGGCCGCCGAGGCGGCGCTGAAGGCGCTGCCGGCCGACGCGGCGGCGGCGCGCACGAAGTGGACGGCCGACAAGGCCGCGGCCGACGCGCGCACCCGCCCGCTGGGCGGCATGCCGCGTCACGCGCAGGCCTTCGCCGGCAACCCCGACGGCGACGCCGCGGCACAGAAGGCGTTCAACGATTCGCGGCGCAACTTCCTCGCGCTGGTGTTCTGCCTGATGGTGGGCACGGCCGCGCTGCCGCACATCCTGATGCGCTACTACACGACGCCGTCGGTGCGCACCGCGCGCCAGTCGGTCACGTGGAGCCTGTTCTTCATCTTCCTGCTGTACTTCTCGGCGCCGGCCCTCGCGGTGCTCGTCAAGTACGAGGTGTTCAACTCGCTGGTCGGCACGCCGTTCAGCGAGCTGCCGGCGTGGATCGCCAACTGGCAGCGCGTCGACCCGACGCTGCTGTCGGTGGCCGACGTCAACGGCGACGGCATCTTCCAGCTCGGCGAGATGAGGATCGGTGGCGACATCATTGTGCTGGCGACGCCGGAGATCGCGGGCCTGCCGTACGTGATCTCGGGCATGGTGGCCGCCGGTGGCCTGGCCGCGGCGCTGTCGACCGCAGACGGCCTGCTGCTGACGATCGCCAACGCGCTGTCGCACGACCTGTACTACAAGATGCTCGACCCGAACGCCTCGACCGCGCGTCGTGTCGCGGTGTCGAAGGCGCTGCTGCTGGTGGTGGCCTTGCTCGCCGCCTACGTGGCGTCGCTGAAGGTCGCCGACATCCTGTTCCTGGTGGGCGCGGCGTTCTCGCTGGCGGCGGCGGGCTTCTTCCCGGCGCTGGTGCTCGGCATCTTCTGGAAGCGCGCCAACAAGTGGGGCGCGGTGCTGGGCATGCTGGCCGGCGTGAGCCTCACCTTCTACTACATGGCGACAACCCAGCCGTGGCTGCGCAGCGTGTTCGGCGTGACCTCGTCGGTGGCCGACAACACGTGGTGGGCCATCGCGCCCATCTCGGCCGGCATCTTCGGCGTGCCGTTGGGCTTCGCGGTGATCATCATCGTGAGCCTGCTGACGCCGGCGCCGCGCAAGGACACGCAGGAGCTCGTCGAGCACGTGCGTTACCCCGATCTGAAGCCGGCCAAGGCCTGACGCCCGAAGCGTCGGTTTCTTGATCCAACCGGGGCCCCGAGGGGCCCCGGTTTTTTTATGCTTGCGACATGAACACGCCCTCCCGCAGCCTGATGGTCGAGCTCGCCGCCGAACTGGCGCAGCACCCCCCGTTCGCGCAGATGGCGCCGGCGCACGTCGAGCGCTTCGTCGCCGCCGCCGAGCAGGTCTACTTCGCGCCCGACGAGAAGGTGATCGCGCCCGACGACGGCGTCGCGCAGCACGTGTGGTGGGTGCGCCGCGGCGCCGTCACCGGGCGGCGTGGCGGCGACGGCGCCCTGAGCTTCCACGTCGAGGCGGCAGACCTGTTCCCGGTCGGCTCGGCGCTCAACGCTCGCGCCGTGACCTCGACCTACACCGCCGACGGCGACTGCTTCTGCCTGCGCGTGCCGGCGCAGGCGCTGCGCGCGCTGGCGGCCGAGTCGGCCCCGTTCGCCGACTTCCTCAACGCGCGGATGATGAAGTTCCTCGAGATGTCGCGCCGCGCGCTGCAGTCGAGCTTCTCGTCGCAGACGCTGGCCGAGCAGTCGCTCGAGACCCCGCTGGGGCGGCTGGCGCGCCACAAGCCCGTGACCGTGCCGCCGTCGACGCCGCTGGCGCAGGCGCTGCAGCTGATGCACGAGCGGCGCATCGGCTCGATGCTGGTGGCCGACGACGCCGGCGCGCCGCTGGGCATCCTGACGCGCCACGATCTGCTCGGGCGCGTGACGCTGCCGCAGGTGCCGCTGGCCACGCCGATCGCGCAGGTGATGTCGCAGCCGGTGCTGACGCTGACGGCCGAGCACACCGCGCAGGACGCCGCGCTGCTGATGTCACGCCACGGGCTGCGCCACGTGCCGATCACCGACGGCGGGCGCATCGTCGGCATCGTCTCGGAGCGCGACCTGTTCGCGATGCAGAAGCTGTCGGTCAAGCAGGTCGGCGGCGCGATCCGCGTCGCCGCCGACGTGCCGACGCTGGCGGCGGTGGCCGCCGACATCCGCCGGCTGGCGCGCAACCTGCTCGGCCAGGGCGTGGGCGCGCGCCAGCTGACCGAACTGATCAGCCACCTCAACGACCTCGTCGCGCAGCGCCTCGTCGAGCTGACGGCCGAGCGCCACGGGCTGGACCTGCAGCGCGCGTGCTGGTTGGCCTTCGGCTCCGAGGGGCGCGGCGAGCAGACCATCGCCACCGACCAGGACAACGGCCTGATCTTCGTCAGCGACGACCCCGAGCGCGACCGCCCCGCGTGGCTCGCGTTCGCACGCGAGGTCAACGAGGCGCTCGACGCCTGCGGATACCCTCTGTGCAAGGGCAACGTGATGGCGAGCAACCCGCAGTGCTGCCTGAGCGCCGACGAGTGGTTCGCGCGCTTCGCGCAATGGGTGGACCACGGCTCGCCGACCGACCTGCTCAACGCCAGCATCTACTTCGACTTCCGCGCCGTGGCCGGGCGCGAGTCGCTCGCGCAGCCGCTGCGCGAGCGCGTGCTCGCGGCCACGTCGCACACGCCGCGCTTCATGAAGCAGATGGCGGAGAACGCGCTGCGCAACCGCGTGCCGCTGAACTGGCGCGGCGCGATCGAGACGCGCGACCGCGACGGCCACCGGTGGCTCGACCTCAAGCTCAACGGCACGATGCCCTTCGTCGACGTGGCGCGGCTGTACGCGCTGGCCAACGGCATCGACGCGGTGGGCACTCGCGCGCGTTTCGAGGCCGCCGCGGCGCCGATGAAGGTCGAACCGCAGGAGGCGCGCACCTGGGCCGAGGCGTTCGAGTTCCTGCAGATGCTTCGGCTGCGCGTGCAGATCGAGCGCGCCGAGGGCCAGCGCGACGGCGAGGCCGACAACCCGAACCTCGTCGACCTCGGGCAGCTCAGCGACATCGACCGCCGCGTGCTCAAGGAGGTGTTCCGCGTCGGCCGCGCGCTGCAGCAGCGCATGGAACTGGACTACATGCGATGAGCCTGCTGCAGCGCTGGTTCGGCAGCGGGTCCGAGGTCGACGCGGCCCGCTGGGTCGTCGTCGACGTCGAGACGACGGGGCTCGACGTCGCGCGCGACCGGCTGCTCGCGATCGCCGCGGTCGCGGTGCGCTTCGCGCCGGGGCCGGTGATCGACTTGCGCGACAGCTTCGAGGTCGTGCTGCGCCAGGACGCCGCGGGCGGGCACCCGGCGACGATCGACCGCGACAACATCCTGCTGCACGGCATCGGCGTCGGCGAGCAGCGTTCGGGCATCGACGCGGCCGAGGCGCTCGGCGGGTTCGAGCGCTACGTCGGACGCTCGCCGCTGCTGGGTTTCCACGCGGAGTTCGACCGCGCGATGATCGGGCGCGCGTCGCGCGCCGTGCTCGGCCACGTGGCGCCCAACCCCTGGCTCGACCTCGAACCCGTGGCCGCCGTCGCGCGCCGCGACGTGCGCGCGCGTTCGCTCGACGATTGGATGGCGGTGTTCGGCATCACGTGCCTGCGGCGCCACCAGGCCGCCGCCGACACGCTGGCCACGGCCGAGCTGCTGCTCGCGCTGTGGCCGGCGGTGCAGCGCGAATGCGGCCCCACGCCGCGCTTCGCCGACCTGCGCAAGCTCGCCGACAGCCGGCGCTGGGTGGGTCAGCACTGAGGGGCCGCACGCGATCGCCTTCGACGTCGCGTCGCGCGAGTGGCGCCGACCGACCGCGACGACCGATCAGCCGAGAAAGGCCGCCAGTCGGCGTGCGAGTGCCAGCGGCTGGTCGTGGTGCAGCATGTGCCCGCAAGGCGAGAGGCGGTGGCGCTCGAGCCGGGGCACCACGGCGAGCCGCGCCTCGAACTCGTCGCGCGGGTAGCGGTGGCCCCACCAGGCGGTGGTGTCGGTGAGGTCGCCGTCGACCCACAGCACCTGTGCGTCGATGCGCCGCCACACCTCGAGCACCTCGTCGACGCGGTACAGGACGGGGTTGACGCGCTTGTGCGCGGGGTCGGCGCGCAGGTGCCAGCGCCCGTCGGCGCGCCGCTCGGCCCAGTGCGGTGCGAGCCACGCGGCCTTGTCCGGCGTGAGCAGCGGGTTGTTCTTGAGCAGCCGTGCCGCCACGGAGGCGAGGTCGGCGTAGCTGCGCAACTCGGCCGGCGCCTTCAGCTCGTCGAGCCACTTCGCGTAGCGGCCGGGCGTCTGCGACGGCTTCGTCGCCGGCATGCCGAAGCCCTCGAGGTTGACCAGCCGCCGGATGCGCTGCGCTCGCACGCCGGCGTACAGCATCGCGACGTTGCCGCCCATGCTGTGGCCGACGAGGTCGACGGCGCGGCCGGGCGCCAGCGCGTCGAGCAGCGCGTCCAGGTCGCCGAGGTAGTCGGAAAACCAGTAGCTGTCGACGGCCGGCGAGACGGTGCCGCCGTAGCCGCGCCAGTCGGGCGCGATCACGTGGCGCTCGATGCCCTCGACCTCGTGCAGCGCGTCGACGACGAACTGGAACGACGCGCCGACGTCCATCCACCCGTGCAGGAGCACGAGCGGCGGCCGTGCGGGGTCGCTCTCGCCCCACACGGTGACGTGATAGTCGAGCCCGCGCAGCGGCACGCGGCGCGAGGCGCCGTGGCGGCGGGGCACGTAGGCGGGCAGGGGGGCAGGCGCGGCGGACATGCCGGCACTGTAGGCCAGCGTCGCGCGCGCCGCTGCCCCCGCGGCGACAACGCCGCCGGCGCGAGCGTCAGACCAGCAGCTGCGCGATCATCTCCTGCTGCACGCGCACCGGCACGTGCCGGGCGGGCAGCACCGACTTCACCGCATGCGCCGGGAACGAGGTGTCGCGGCGGATCGGCTCGGGGCAGGGCTCGCCCTTGGCCGTCGTCATCACCGCGACCACGGGGTTGTTCACCGCGGGTCCGCGCTTGACGACCATGCCGATCTCGCCCGAGGCCAGCATCACGAAGCAGCCCGGCGGGTACAGGCCGAACTCCTTGACCAGCGCCGCGACCATCGGGTGGCCCGGCTCGCCCATGAACATCTCGCGGCCCGCGCGGTCGGCGCCGATGGCCTCGCGGCCCGCGCGCGGGCTGAGCTTGGCGGTGTAGACGTCGGCGCGGCGGATCAGCTGCGCCAGGTCGCCGATCTCGGTCAGGCCCTGCGGGTAGCCGGCGCCATCGGGCGTCTCGTGGTGCTGCAGCACGGCGTCGAGCCACTCGCGGTCGGCGACGCCCGACTTGCGCAGCATCTCGACGCTGCGCTGCGGGTGCGACAGGATCTGCTCGCGCTGGCTGCGCGTCGGCGGCGTGCCCTGGAACGCCAGCGTGCCCTGCAGCTCGAGCATCGACACGTTCATCGTCAGTGCGGCTTTGAACACGCGCTGCATGCTGTCGGCGTCCCAGCCCAGGCGCTTGGCGACGAGGCGGCACACGACGGCGGTGTGCATCGAGTGGTTGACGCCGTACTGCACGAGCGGGTTGGCGTCGGTGCGCAGCACCTGGAACAGCGCCAGGTCGGGGTCGCGCTCGACGAGCGCGGCCACCGGCGCGCTGGCGTCGTCGAGCGCTTCGCGGAAGTGCGCGTGGCCGCAGCTGCGCAGCACGTCGTCGACGCGGTCGAAGCACTCGTCCCACAGCCGCGGCAGCTCCTCGCGCGGCGCGGTCTCGACGCGCTCGGCCGGCGTGTAGACCTCGTCGAGATCGACGAGCGTGCCGCGCTCGAACAGCGAGTCGAGCTCGCGTTCGTCGTGCAGCAGCTGGTCGCGTGCCAGCAGCAGCGTGCCGTCGGCGTTGCGCACGTTGAACGGCAGCGGCGCGCCGACGGTGATGCGGTCGCGCAGCGCGGCAAGCGGGGCATAGGCCATGGCGGCTCCCAACGGGTCGTTCGTTCTGGTCCCCGGGGCGTCGAGGCACCGGGGTTGGGCGGTGTTTCGGCCGGCGGGGCGCGAACTTGAACCAGCACGCGGCCCGACGGCCGGCGGCTACCATGCCGGCATGACCTTTGCCGACCGCCGCCTCGACCCTGCCTCCCGGTCGCGCCTGCGCGCGGCCGCCCCTGCCGACCTCGACGCCGTCGTCGCGCTGATCGCCGAGCTGGCCGCCTACGAACGCCTCGAGCACCTCGTGCAGGTCACGCCCGCGTCGCTGCACCCGCACCTGTTCGGCGAGCGCCCGGTGGCCGAGTGCCTGGTCGCCGAAGTCGACGGCGCGGCAGGCGCGGCGGGCACGCCGATCGTCGGATTTGCGCTGTTCTTCACCAGTTTTTCGACCTTTCTCGGCAAGCCCGGGCTGTACCTCGAGGACCTGTACGTGCAGCCGGCGCACCGCGGCCGCGGCCTGGGGCGCGCGCTGCTCGAGCGGCTCGGCGCGCTCGCGGTCGAGCGCGGGTGCGGGCGCTTCGAGTGGAGCGTGCTCGACTGGAACGCGAGCGCGATCGGCTTCTACGAGTCGATGGGCGCCACGGTGCTGCCCGACTGGCGCATCTGCCGCGTCGCCGGCGACGCGCTGCAGCGCTTCGCGCGTTCGCCCGTCGGTGCCGCCCCCGATCGGTGACAGCGCCGATGCGCGCGCCCGCGCCGGCGGCCTAAGCTCGCCGTCATGACGACCGACGAGGCCTGGGCCCACCTGCACGGCACGTTCCGCTGGCGCGTGCCGACCGTGTTCAACATCGCCGACGTCTGCGGCCGCCGCTGGTCGCGCGCGACGCCGCAGGCGGTGGCGATCCGTTGGGAGCGCGACGACGGCCGCGGCGGCGCCGTGACCTACGGCGCGCTGCAGCGCGACGCCCACCGCCTCGCGCACGCGCTGCGGCGCCTGGGCGTCGCGCGCGGCGACCGCGTCGCGATCGTGATGCCGCAGCGCGTCGAGACGGCGGTGGCGCACCTGGCCGTCTACCAGCTCGGTGCGGTGGCGATGCCGCTGTCGATGCTGTTCGGCCCCGACGCGCTCGAGTACCGGCTGCGTGACAGCGGCACCGCGGTGGCGATTGTCGACGAGACCGCGATCGCCAACCTGCTCACCGCACGTTCGCAGTGCCCGGGGCTGAAGCACGTCGTCGCGGTCGGCGCTGCGGCCGGCAGCGGCGACGCCGACTGGACGGCGCTGATCGCGCGCGAGTCGGATGCCTTCGATGCCGTCACCACGCGCGCCGACGACCCGGCCGTGCTGATCTACACCAGCGGCACCACCGGAGCGCCGAAGGGCGCGCTGATTCCGCACCGCGCGATGCTGGGCAACCTCAGCGGCTTCGTCTGCAGCCAGAACTGGTTCCCGCACACCGCAGACGGCCGGCCGTCGGTGTTCTGGTCGCCCGCCGACTGGGCCTGGACCGGCGGGCTGTGGGACGCGCTGCTGCCCACGCTGTACTTCGGCCGCGAGATCGTCGCGTTCCAGGGCCGCTTCGCGCCCGAGCGCGCCTTCGAGCTGATGCAGCGCCACCACGTGACGCACACCTTCCTGTTCCCGACCGCGCTGAAGGCGATGATGAAGGCCGTGCCCGACCCGTGCGGTGCGTACCCCGGCCTCGCGCTGCAGGCCGTGATGAGCGCCGGCGAGGCGGTGGGCGATGCGGTGTTCGCCTACGGCCGCGACGCGCTGGGCGTGCCGGTCAACGAGATGTTCGGCCAGACCGAGATCAACTACGTCGTCGGCAACTGCGGCCGCTGGCGCAGCGCCGACGGCCGCTGGCACGCCGGCTGGCCGCCACGCGCCGGCAGCATGGGTCGCGGCTATCCCGGCCACCGCGTCGCCGTGATCGACGACGAGGGCCGCGAGTGCCCGCCGGGGACGCCCGGCGACGTCGCGGTGCACCGGCGCGACGTGCACGGCGACGCCGACCCGGTGTTCTTCCTCGGCTACTGGGGCAACGAGAGGGCCACGCGTGCCAAGTTCACCGGCGACCCGGCCGATTCGTGGTGCCGCACCGGCGACACCGCCGTGATGGACGAGCAGGGCTACCTCTGGTACCAGGGCCGCAGCGACGACGTGTTCAAGGCCGCTGGCTACCGCATCGGCCCGAGCGAGGTCGAGAACTGCCTCGTCAAGCACGCGGCGGTGGCCAACGCGGCGGTCGTGCCCAAGCCCGACGCCGAGCGCGGCGCGGTCGTCAAGGCCTACGTGGTGCTGGCGCCGGGCTTCGCCGGCGACGCCGCGCTCGTCGAGCAGTTGCAGCGCCACGTGCGCGGCCAGCTCGCGCCGTACGAGTACCCGAAGGAGATCGAGTTCGTCGACGCGCTGCCGATGACGACCACCGGCAAGGTGCAGCGGCGCGTGCTGCGGCTGCAGGAGGAGGAGCGCGCGCGCGCGGTGGCCCGCACCGGCGCGTGAGCGCGTGGTGTGCCTCGCGGCTACACTTCCGGACTTCGCCTTCACCGGCGAAGCCTCCGACAGGACGCCGCGGCACCGCCCGACGGGACGCGCGTCCATGGGTTCCCTCACCCCATCGCCAAAAAGGATTGCCGATGACCCGCGCCGCGACGCCGGGCACGCCCGTGCGTGCCGACGGTGCCACCTCCTCCCCGTCTCCCCCCGGCTGGTTCGGCGTCTCGACGCTGGCCGCCGCGCACATCGCGATCATCGTCGCGAGCAACTACCTCGTGCAGTGGCCCGTCGAGCTGTTCGGCGTGCTGACGACCTGGGGCGCGTTCACGTTCCCGCTCGTGTTCGTGGCCACCGACCTCACGGTGCGCCTGCTCGGCCAGCACGCGGCGCGCCGCGTCGTCGCGCGCGTGATGCTGCCGGCGCTGGCGGCGTCGTACGTCGTGTCGGTGCTGTTCCACGACGGTCGCTTCGCCGGCTTCGGCGCGCTGACCGGGTTCGACGGCTTCGTCGCGCGCATCGCGCTGGCGAGCTTCGTGGCCTACGTCGTGGGCCAGCTCGTCGACATCTCGGTGTTCGCGCGGCTGCGGCGGCTGCGCCAGTGGTGGGTCGCGCCGGCGGCCTCGACGGTGGTCGGCAGCGCGCTCGACACGGCGCTGTTCTTCGCGGTGGCGTTCCACCGCAGCAGCGACGCCTTCATGGCCGAGCACTGGGTGCAGATCGCCGTCGTCGACTACGCGACCAAGCTGGTGATCAGCCTGCTGGCGTTCCTGCCGCTGTACCGCGCGCTGCTCGAGGTGCTGGCGCGGCCGCCGCAGCCGCAGTCACCGCGGGCGGCCTGAACGTGGCCGGGCCACGGGGTCCGGGGCATACGTACGCGACGCGTGCCACGGTCGGCGTCGTCGACCCGGCACCTAGAATCGGCCCACCTCGGCGATCGGATCAATCGACCACGACGCGCTGCCCGCACGACCTGCCGCCGCTTGCCCTGACCGTGACGCCGTACCGCATCCCCGGCGATGCCGAGTTCCTCGACGAGGCGCTGCACTTCATCGAGGTCTGCCGCCGCGACTGCTCGTGCCCCGACCACTGGCACTTCCTGTGGGCCGGGCTCAAGGCGGCCGGGCTGCGCCGCGGCGTGTACCGCCAGCACGACGCGTTCCGCCGGGCGCTGGACGGCAGGCTGCGCGACGGCATGAAAGTGCTGATCGCCGGCGCCGCCGACGCCGGTTCGTTGTACGTGTTGCACGCCGCGTGCGGCGCCGTGCGTGCCGAGTTCACCGTGGTCGACCGCTGCCAGGCCCCGCTCACGATGGTGCGCGAGCATGCTGCCGCACGCGGACTGGACCTGCGCACGCACCGCGCCGACATCGCCCGGCCGCTGCCCGCCCACGGCCCGTGGGACGTGATCCTGATCCACAACACGCTGATCCTGATGGACCGGCCCGCCCGCCTGGCCGCGTTGCGCGAGGCGACGAACGCGCTGGCCGCCGGCGGCCTGATCCTGTGCAACGCACGCTACAACGCGCCGACGTCGCCGCACGACGACCGAGCGGTCGCCGAGGAGACGCGCGTGATGACCGACCGACTTCGCCGCACCTTCGTCGGGCACGCCGACGCGTTCGCGGTGCTCGAGCCGCTGGTGGCGCGCTACGTGCGCGCCGAGGAGGCGTCGCTTGCTGGTCGTCCCTCGCGCGCCGAGCTGGCCGCCGAGATCGCCGGCCAGGGCCTGGAGATCTTCGGCTCGATTCCCGAGACGACGGTGATGCCGTCGATCGTCTCCGACCGCAACGCAGCGCTGAACATCCAGTCCGAGCTGCTCCTGCTGCGTCGCCGCGGCTCCACCGGCTAG
>JBBION010000059.1:0-12202 GCA_037443345.1 Rubrivivax sp.
GCCCGCTGGCGCCGATGCTGCACGCGCTGCGCGAGTACCGCGGCGAGCCGCACCGCGTGCAGCACGTCGGCCGCGTCGCCGAGGTCGACGCCTACGACGACAGCAAGGGCACCAACGTCGGCGCCACGGTCGCCGCGCTGCGCGGGCTCGGCGCCGACCACGCCCCCGGGCGCCTCGTCGTGATCCTCGGCGGCGACGGCAAGGGGCAGGACTTCGCGCCGCTGGCCGAGCCGCTGGTGCGGCACGCGCGCGCGGTCGCGCTGATCGGGCGCGACGCGCCGGCGATCGACGCGCAGGTCGGCGCCGCGCTGCGCGACGCCGGCGTCGCCGTGCAGCGCCACGACACGCTCGAGGCCGCCACCGCCTGGGGCTTCGACGTCGCGCAGCCCGGCGACGCCGTGCTGCTGAGCCCGGCGTGCGCGAGCCTGGACATGTTCCGCCACTACGCGCACCGCGCCGAGGTCTTCGTCGCCGCGGTGCGCGCGCACGCCGAGCGGCGCGGGGAGGTGATCGCATGAGCGCGTCGCATCGCGCCCGAGCGCGGATCCCGCAGCGCGCAGCGCGGAGGGTCGTCCGGTGACCCGCGCTGCGCTCGCCCTCGGCTCGCGTCTGTCGTCGTGGTGGCAGCGCGTGAAGCCCGCGCGCCGCGACGGTGGCGTCGCGCTGCCGGTGCGCGACGGCCTGCGCCGCCGCAGCGCCGAGCCGGTGCACGTGGCCGGCTTCGACCGCACGCTGGTGTGGGTCACGGCGGGGCTGCTGCTGCTCGGTCTCGTGATGGTCTACTCGGCCTCCGTCGCGCTGCCCGACAACCCGCGCTTCGCGCGCTACAGCTCGACGCACTTCCTGTCGCGCCACGCGCTGGCGATGAGCATCGGCCTCGTCGCCGCACTGGTGGTCGTGCAGGTGCCGGTCGCGGTGTGGGAGAAGTGGGCCAACGCGATCCTCGGCGTCGCGCTGGCGCTGCTGGTGGTCGTGCTGGTGCCGCACGTGGGGGTCGAGGTCAACGGCGCGCGGCGGTGGATCCCGCTCGGGCTGATGAACTTCCAGCCCAGCGAGCTGGGCAAGCTCGCGATCGCGATGTATGCGTCCGGCTACATGGTGCGCAAGATGGACGCGCGCGAGCACTTCGTGCGCGCCGTCGCGCCGATGGCGGTCGCGCTGGCCGTCGTCGGGCTGCTGCTGCTGGCCGAGCCCGACATGGGCGCGTTCCTCGTCATCGCGACGATCGCGATGGGCATCCTGTTCCTCGGCGGTGTCAACGGGCGCATGTTCGCGCTCAGCGTCGCGGTGCTGCTCGGCTCGTTCGTGCTGATGATCGTGCTCAGCCCCTGGCGCGCCGAGCGCATCTTCGCCTACCTCGATCCGTGGAACCCCGCCTACGCGCAGAGCAAGGCGTACCAGCTGACGCACTCGCTGATCGCGTTCGGCCGCGGCGAGATCTTCGGCCAGGGGCTGGGGGGCAGCGTCGAGAAGCTGCACTACCTGCCCGAGGCGCACACCGACTTCCTGATGGCGGTGGTCGGCGAGGAACTCGGCTTCGTCGGCGTGTTCGCCGTCATCGCCGCGTTCTTCTGGCTCACGCGGCGCATCTTCGGCATCGGCCGCCAGGCGATCGCGCTCGACCGCGTGTTCGCCGGGCTGATGGCGCAGGGCATCGGCATCTGGATCGGCGCGCAGGCCTTCATCAACATCGGTGTCAACCTCGGCGTGCTGCCGACCAAGGGCCTGACGCTGCCGCTGATGAGCTACGGCGGCTCGGCGATCCTGATGAACCTCGTCGCACTCGCGATCGTGCTGCGCGTGGACATCGAAAACAGAGCGCTCATGCGCGGAGGGCGCGCATGAGCGCTCTGTTTCGGCGCAGGCTCACATGGCGCAGCCATGTGAAGGCCGCGACAGCGGCCGGCCGAAGCCAAAGCGCAACCCTCATGCGCGGAGGGCGCGCGTGATGCCGCACCTGGTCGTGATGGCGGCCGGCACCGGGGGTCATGTGATCCCCGGCCTGGCCGTGGCGCGCGAAATGCAGCGCCGCGGCTGGAGCGTGAGCTGGCTCGGCACGACGCAGGGGATGGAGAACAAGCTCGTGCCCCCCACGGGCATCGCGCTCGACGCGATCGGCTTCGCGGGCCTGCGCGGCAAGGGCGTCCTCGGCCTGATGACGGGCGGCTTTCGCCTGCTCAAGGCGTTCGGCGAGTGCCTGTCCATCCTGCGCCGGCGCGGCGCCGATGCCGTGCTCGGCATGGGCGGCTACGTGTGCTTCCCCGGTGGCCTGATGGCGTCGCTGCTGAACAAGCCGCTGGTGCTCGTCAACGCCGACGCCGGGCTGCTGCTGAGCAACAAGGCGCTGCTGCCGGTGGCCGACCGCGTCGCGTTCGGCTTCGACGGCGCCGCGGCGGCGACGACGAAGCGCGGCGTCGTCACCGGCAACCCGGTGCGCGCCGAGATCGAGGCGCTGCCGCCGCCGGCGCAGCGTTTCGCCGGGCGCGACGGCCCGCTGTCGTTGCTGGTGGTGGGCGGCAGCCTCGGCGCGCAGGTGCTCAACCGCACGCTGCCGGCGGCACTCGCGTTGCTCGCCGCGCACGAGCGCCCGCGCGTGACGCACCAGACCGGCGCGGCGCAGCACGCCGAGGTCGTCGCCGCCTATGCGGCGGCCGGTGTCACGGCCGAGGTGCTGCCGTTCATCGACGACATGCACCGCCGGCTGGCCGACGCCGACCTCGTCGTCTGCCGCGCCGGCGCGATCACCGTCAGCGAGCTGTGCGCCGCCGGCGTGCCGTCGGTGCTGGTGCCCTTCGTCGCCAGCACGACGGCGCACCAGCGCGACAACGCGCAGTTCATGGCGCAGCACGGCGCGGCGGTCCATCTGCCGCAGGGCGAGCTGACGCCCGAGCGCCTGGCCGGCCTGCTGCGCGGCCTCGACCGCAGCGCGCTGCTGGCGATGGCGCAGAAGGCGCATGCGCTGGCGCGCCCGCGCGCGGCGGCGCGCGTGGCCGACGAGATCGAGCGCCTGGTGACCAAGGCCGCCGCATGACGCACGCCGTCCAGCACGTCCACTTCGTCGGGTCCGCAGGGGTGCCGACGCAGGGTCGCCGCGTGCGAAGGGTCTGCGCATGAAGCATGCCGTCAAGCACATCCACTTCGTCGGCGTCGGCGGCGCGGGCATGAGCGGCATCGCCGAGATCCTGCACAACCTCGGCTACACGGTGTCGGGCTCGGACCAGAGCGACAGCGCGACGACGCGGCGCCTGGCGCAGCTCGGCGTGCGCGTGGCCGTCGGTCACGACGCCTCGCACGTCGCCGGTGCCGACGCCGTCGTCACGTCGACCGCGGTGCGCGGCGACAACCCGGAAGTCATCGCCGCGCGGGCAAAGCGGATCCCCGTCGTGCCGCGCGCCGTGATGCTGGCCGAGCTGATGCGGCTGCGCAAGGGCATCGCGATCGCCGGCACGCACGGCAAGACGACGACGACGTCGCTCGTCACCAGCGTGCTCGCCGCCGCCGGCGTCGACCCGACGTTCGTGATCGGCGGCAAGCTGCAGAGCGCCGGCGCCAACTCGCGCCTGGGCTCGGGGGAGTACATCGTCGTCGAGGCCGACGAGAGCGACGCGTCGTTCCTGAACCTCACGCCGGTGCTGTCGGTCGTCACCAACATCGACGCCGACCACATGGACACCTACGGTCACGACTTCGCGCGGCTGAAGCAGGCCTTCGTCGACTTCCTGCACCGCATGCCGTTCTACGGCGCGGGCATCCTGTGCGGCGACGACCCCGGCGTGCGCTCGATCGTGCCGCTGGTCTCGCGCCCCGTCGTGACCTACGGCCTCGGCCCCGAGGTGCAGGTGCGCGCCGTCGACGTGCAGGCGCTGCCCGGCGGGCAGATGCGCTTCGTCGCGCAGCGGCGCAACGGTGTCGCGATGCCCGACCTGCCGGTGACGCTGAACCTGCCCGGCGAGCACAACGTGCGCAACGCGCTGGCCGCGATCGCGGTGGCCGCCGAGATCGAGCTGCCCGACGAGCCCGTCGTGCGCGCGCTGGCGCAGTTCGGCGGCGTCGGGCGGCGCTTCGAGCGCTACGGCGAGGTGCCGGCGCAGGGCGGCGGCGCGTTCACGCTGATCGACGACTACGGCCACCACCCGGCCGAGATGGACGCCGTGATCGCCGCCGCGCGCGGCGCATTCCCGGGGCGGCGCCTCGTGCTCGCATTCCAGCCGCACCGCTACACGCGCACGCGCGACTGCTTCGAGGACTTCGTCAAGGTCATGGGGCAGGCCGACGCGGTGCTGCTGACCGAGGTCTACCCGGCCGGCGAGGCGCCGATCGTCGCCGCCGACGGGCGCTCGCTGGCGCGCGCGCTGCGCGTCGCGGGCCGCGTCGAGCCGGTGTTCGTCGACGACGTCGCGGCGCTGCCGCAGGCCGTCGTCGACGCCGCACGCGACGGCGACGTCGTGATCGTGATGGGCGCCGGCTCGATCGGCGCCGTGGCCGCGCAGGTGCGTGCGTTGGCGCAGGGGGAGGCGGCATGAGTCCACCGATCGACCCGAAGGTGCTGGGCAAGGTGGCCGTGCTGATGGGCGGCACCAGCGCCGAGCGCGAGGTCAGCCTGATGTCGGGCAGCGGCGTGCTGCACGCGCTGAAGGCGCAGGGCGTCGACGCCTACGCGTTCGACCCCGCGGCGCGCGACCTGTGCGAGCTGAAGCAAGAGGGCTTCGCGCGCGTGTTCATCGCGCTGCACGGTCGCCACGGCGAGGACGGCACCGTGCAGGGCGCGCTCGAGCTGCTGGGCATCCCCTACACCGGCAGCGGCGTGATGGCCAGCGCGATCGCGATGGACAAGGTGATGACCAAGCGCGTGTGGCGGGCCGAGGGTCTGCCGACGCCGCGCTGGGTGCTGCTGCCGCCGGGCGGTCACGACGCGGCGCGCGTGCGCACGGTGCCCGACGAGCTCGGGCTGCCGCTGATCGTCAAGCCGCCGCGCGAGGGCTCGTCGATCGGCGTGACCAAGGTGCAGGGCTACTCGCAGATGCTCGAGGCGGTACAGCTCGCCGCGCGCTACGACCCCGACGTGCTGTGCGAGGAGTTCGTCGACGGCGAGGAGGTCACGTGCCCGGTGCTCGGCGAGGGCGACGCCGCGGTGGCGCTGCCGGTGATCCGCATCGTCGCGCCCGAGGGCGCCTACGACTACCAGCACAAGTACTTCACCGACGACGTGCGCTACCTCGTGCCCAGCGGCCTGCCCGAGGCCGAGGAGCGCGAGATCCAGCGCCTGACGCTGGCAGCGTACCGCGCGCTCGGCTGCCGCGGCTGGGGCCGTGCCGACCTGATGGTGCGCGCGTCGGACCGTCGGGCGTTCCTGCTCGAGATGAACACCTCGCCCGGCATGACGGGCCACTCGCTGGTGCCGATGTCGGCCAAGGCCGCCGGCATCGGCTACGAGCAGCTTTGCCTGCGGCTGCTCGCCGACGCGCGGCTCGACACGCCGCCGCCCGCCGACGCCTGACGACGATGGCTGCGCGCACCGCCCGCCCCGAACCACTGCCGGCCGACGTGCGGCTGACGAACGCGGTGGCCCACGCGATCTTCGCGCTGGCCGCGCTCGTGCTGCTGGCCGCCGCGCTGGCGTGGGTCGCCCGCCAGCCGGTGTTCGCGCTGCGCGAGCTGACGGTCGACGGCGACATCGTGCGTGCCGCCGAGCCGGCGCTGCGCGCGGCCGCCGCGCCGTACCTGGCCACGGGCTTCTTCGCGCTCGACCTCGCGGCGATGCGCTCGGCCTTCGAGGCGGTGCCGTGGGTGCGGCAGGCGGTGGTGCGCCGCGTGTGGCCCGACGGCGTGCGCGTGACGCTGGTCGAGCACCAGGCGGTCGCGCTGTGGGCCGGCGACGACGGCAACGAGCGGCTGGTCAATACGTACGGCGAGGTGTTCGAGGCCAACGTCGGCGACGTCGAGGACGAGAACCTGCCGCGCTTCGAGGGCCCCGACGGCAGCGCGGCGCGCATGCTCGCGATGCACGACGCGCTGGCGCCGGCGCTCGCGCCGATGCGCTCGCGCATCGAGACCCTGCGCGTCAGCGCGCGCGGCTCGTGGCGCGTCGCGCTCGACAGCGGCGCGACGATCGAGCTCGGCCGCGGCCAGCCGCCCGACGAGACCGCCGAGGTGCGCGCGCGCGCCGAGCGCTTCGTGCGCACCGTCGCGCAGGTCGGGCAGCACTACCAGCGCCGCCTGCTGCACGCCGACCTGCGCCACGCCGACGGCTACGCCGTGCGGCTCGAAGGCATCACCACGACCGCGACGCCGCCCACCCCGAGATAGACCATGGCCAAGGAATACAAGGATCTCGTCGTCGGCCTCGACATCGGCACCGCCAAGGTGATGGCGGTGGTGGCCGAGGTGCTGCCCGACGGCGCGCTGCGCGTGGCCGGGCTCGGCGTGGCGTCCTCGCACGGCCTCAAGCGCGGCGTCGTCGTCAACATCGACGCCACGGTGCAGAGCATCCAGCAGGCGCTCAAGGAGGCCGAGATGATGGCCGCCTGCAAGATCACGCGCGTCTACACCGGCATCACCGGCAGCCACATCCGCGGCCAGAACTCGACCGGCATGGTCATCGTGCGCGACCGCGAGGTGACGCCGGTCGACGTCGCGCGCGTCGTCGAGACGGCGAAGGCGATCAACATCCCGAACGACCAGCGGCTGCTGCTCGTCGAGCCGCAGGAGTTCATCATCGACGGCCACGAGGTCAAGGAGCCGGTGGGCATGTCCGGCGGCCGGCTAGAGGTCAAGGTGCACATCGTCACCGGCGCGCAGAGCGCGGCCGAGAACATCGTCAAGTGCGTGCGCCGCTGCGGGCTCGAGGTCGAGATGCTGGTGCTCAACGCCAGCGCGTCGAGCCACGCGGTGCTGACCGACGACGAGAAGGACCTCGGCGTGGCGCTGGTCGACATCGGCGCCGGCACGACCGAGGTGCAGATCTACACCGACGGCAGCGTGCGCCACACCGCCGTGATCCCGATCGCCGGCGACCTGATCACGAGCGACATCGCGATGGCGCTGCGCACGCCGACCAAGGATGCCGAGGAGATCAAGGTCGAGTACGGCGTGGCCAAGCAGCTGCTCGCCGACCCGGCCGAGCAGGTCGAGGTGCCGGGGCTCGGCGACCGCGCGCCGCGCATGCTCAGCCGCCAGGCGCTGGCCGGCGTGATCGAGCCGCGCGTCGAGGAGATCTTCAGCCTCGTGCACCAGGTCGTCCGCGACAGCGGCTACGAGGAGCTGCTGAGCTCGGGCGTCGTGCTCACCGGCGGCAGCGCCGTGATGCCGGGCATGGTCGAGCTCGGCGAGGACATCTTCCTCAAGCCGGTGCGCAAGGGCGTGCCGACCTACGGCGGCGCGCTGTCGGACATGGTGGCCAACCCGCGCTCGGCCACCGTGATGGGGCTGCTCGAGGAGGCGCGGCTGGCGCGCACGCGCGGGCTGCGCGCGGCGCAGCAGGCCGGCTCGGTGAAGAACTTCGTCACGCGCGCGAAGGACTGGTTCCTGGGGAACTTCTGACGGGGGTTCTGCGCATGAAGGTCACAAGACTGGGGCGACGACGACGAGGCGTGCGACCCCGCGCTCTTTGGAATGCGACGGCGACGTCGGCTGGTTTGGCTGGTTCGGATGGCAACTGCACACAGGAGGTCCAAATGCCCATCGAAATGATCGAGGAGTTCCACGAAGGCACGCAGATCCGCGTGATCGGTGTCGGCGGCGGCGGCGGCAACGCGGTCGAGCACATGATCGAGCACGGCGTGCAGGGCGTGCAGTTCATCTGCGCCAACACCGACGCGCAGGCGCTCAACCGCAGCAGCGCGCCGCACCTGATCCAGCTCGGCGCGAGCGGCCTGGGCGCGGGCGCCAAGCCCGAGGCCGGGCGCGCGGCGGCCGAGGAGGCGGCCGAGCGCATCCGCGAGGCGATCGACGGCGCGCACATGCTGTTCATCACCGCCGGCATGGGCGGCGGCACCGGCACCGGCGCGGCGCCGGTGATCGCGCGCATCGCCAAGGAGATGGGCATCCTGACGGTGGGCGTCGTCACGAAGCCGTTCGACTTCGAGGGCAACCGGCGCATGAAGGCCGCCGACCAGGGCGTGGCCGAGCTCGAGGCCAACGTCGACAGCCTGATCGTCGTGCTCAACGAGAAGCTGCTCGAGGTGCTGGGCGACGACGTCACGCAGCACGAGGCGTTCGCGCACGCCAACGACGTGCTCAAGAACGCGGTGGGCGGCATCAGCGACATCATCCACGTGCGCGGCCTCGTCAACGTCGACTTCGAGGACGTCAAGACGGTGATGAGCGAGCCCGGCAAGGCGATGATGGGCACGGCGCAGGCCGGCGGCCCCGACCGCGCGAGCAAGGCCGCCGAGGCGGCGGTGGCGTGCCCGCTGCTCGAGGGCGTCGACCTCAGCGGTGCGCGCGGCGTGCTGGTGCTGATCGCCGCGAGCAAGGCCACGTTCAAGCTCAACGAGAGCAAGAAGGTGATGGAGTGCATCCGCCGCTACGCGGCCGACGACGCGCACGTCATCTTCGGCGCCGCCTACGACGAGGAACTGGGCGACCAGATGCGCGTGACGGTGATCGCGACCGGCCTGAACCCGGCCACGCGCCGCCAGCAGGTGCCGATCAGCGTCGTGCACACGGCGCCGGTGGTGCTGCGCTCGGGCACCGACGGGCTGCCGGTGCTTCAACACCCGGTCGGTGCCCCGGCCGCCGCGGCGGCGACGCCGCCCGCCACCGCGCCGGCGACCGACTACGCGGGCCTCGCGGTGCCCAGCGTGTGGCGCCACGGCCGCACCGCGGCAGCCAAGGTCGACGCGCTGGTCAGCAACGGCATGGACGAGATCGAGATCCCGGCCTTCCTGCGCAAGCAAGCGGACTGACCGGCCCACCCCCTACGCGCTGCGCGCGCCCCCTCAAGGGGGCGCCGCCAGCGGACCGGCAAAGCCGGATCCGCGGCGGCCGCTGGACCGGTCGCGTCTGCCGGGTTCAGTGGTTGATGATCTTGGCGAGGAAGTCGCGCGTGCGCTCGCTCTTGGGCTGCGCGAAGAACTCGTGCGGCGGGCCCTGCTCGACGATCTGGCCCTGGTCCATGAAGATCACGCGGTCGGCCACCGCCTTCGCGAAGCCCATCTCGTGCGTGACGCACAGCATCGTCATGCCCTGGCCGGCGAGCTCGATCATCACGTCGAGCACTTCCTTGATCATCTCGGGGTCGAGCGCCGAGGTCGGCTCGTCGAAGAGCATGATCTTCGGCGTCAGGCACAGCGCGCGCGCGATCGCGACGCGCTGCTGCTGACCGCCCGACAGCTGCAGCGGGTACTTCTTCGCCTGCTCGGCGATGCGCACGCGCTGCAGCTGCTGCATCGCGCGTTCCTCGGCCTCCTTCTTCGGCAGGTGGCCGACCCACATCGGCGCCAGCGTCAGGTTCTCGAGCACCGTCAGGTGCGGGAACAGGTTGAACTGCTGGAACACCATGCCGACCTGCTTGCGCACCTGCTCGATCGCGCGCGTGTCGTCGGTCAGCTCGACGCCGTCGACCGTGATGCGGCCCTGCTGGAACTCCTCGAGCGCGTTGATGCAGCGGATCAGCGTCGACTTGCCCGACCCCGACGGCCCGCAGATCACGATGCGCTCGCCGCGCTGCACGTCGAGGTCGACGTCGCGCAGCACGTGGAAGCTGTTGCCGTACCACTTGTTGACTTTGTCGAAGCGGATGATCGGTGCGGTCATGGAGGTGTCCGGGTCGATGCGCCGGGGGCTCAGCGCGTGCGGCTGACGGCGAGCTGCTGCTCGACCCACAGGCTGTAGCGCGACATCGCGAAGCAGATCGCGAAGTAGATCGCGGTGATGAACAGGTAAGCCTCGATTTTGAACGGTCGCCAGTTGACGTCGGAGTTCAGCGCCAGGCCGAGCGCGCCGGTCAGCTCGTACAGCGAGACGATCGTCACCAGCGAAGTGTCCTTGAAGATGCTGATGAAGTTGTTCATCATGCTCGGCACGACGGCGGCCAGCGCCTGCGGCAGCACGATCTTGCGCTGCGTCTGCCAGTACGTCAGGCCCAGCGTCGCCGCGGCCTCGAGCTGGCCCTTCGGGATCGCCTGCAGCCCGCCGCGCACGATCTCGGCCATGTAGGCGGCGGCGAACAGCGTGATGCCGATCAGCACGCGCACCAGCACGTCGATCGTCGTGCCCTGCGGCATGAACAGCGGGAACATGAACGACGCCATGAACAGCACCGAGATCAGCGGCACGCCGCGGATCAGCTCGATGTAGACGATGCACACGGTGCGGATCGCCGGCAGCTCGCTGCGCCGCCCGAGCGCGACGAGCACCGACAGCGGGAACGCGAGGAAGATCGACAGCGTGGCCAGCATCACCGTCAGCGGCAGGCCGCCCCACAGGTCGGTGCGCACGGGCGCCAGGCCGAGCACGCCGCCGCCCATCAGCACGAAGAATGCCGCCAGCGTCGCGACCCACAGCGCGGCGAGCAGCCACGGCCGCCAGAACCAGCGGATGCAGCTCGCCACCAGCGCGGCGACCATCAGCGTCGTCGCCAGCTCGGGGCGCCACTGCTCGTCGAACGGATAGCGCCCGAAAATGATCAGGCGCCACTTCTCGGTCACGACGCCCCAGCACGCGCCGCTGCCGCGCGCGGCCTGGCAGGCGTCGGCGTCGGCGCCGAACACGGCGCGCACCGCGCCCCACTGGGCGAGTCCGGGCAGCAGATACAGCGCGAGCGCCAGCAGTGCGGCCGTCGTGACGGCGCTCCTCCAGTCGCCGAACAGGTTGCGTCGGACCCACGGCAGCAGCCCCTCGGTGCGCACCGGCGCCGGGCGCGGCGGAATCGGCGTGAAGGCATCGGCCATGGCGTCAGCCCAGCCCCCTCGGGAGGCAGCGAAGCGCTGCAGGCGCGAGCGTGGGGGCCGACATCATCGTTCCTTGATGGCCACGCGCCGGTTGTACCAGTTCATCACGCCCGAGGTCGCCAGCGACGTCGTCAGGTACACGAGCATGATGATCGCGATGCACTCGACGGCGCGCCCGCTCTGGTTGAGCGTCGTGTTGGCGACCGAGACGACGTCGGGGTAGCCCACCGCCACCGCCAGCGACGAGTTCTTCGTCAGGTTCAGGTACTGGTTGGTCAGCGGCGGCACGATCACGCGCAGCGCCTGCGGCAGGATCACCAGGCGCATCTGCTGGCGCCGCGTGAGCCCGATCGCGCTCGCGGCCTCGGTCTGGCCGTGGCCGACCGACTGGATGCCGCCGCGCACCACCTCGGCGACGAAGGCCCCGGTGTAGGTCACGAGGCCGACCAGCACGGCGAGGAACTCCGGCGTCGCGCTCGCACCGCCGTCGACCATGAACGTCAGCTGCTCGGGCACGCTCCACTCGCGCGGGCCGCCGCCGAGCAGCCAGCCCAGCGCCGCGAGCACGACGACGGCGGCCAGCGGCAGCATCCAGCGGTTGCGGTCGCTGCCGGTGAGCTCGAACTGGCGCTGCGCCCAGCGCCGGTACGCGACGCCGGCGACGACGCCGGCCAGCGCGCCGAGCGCCATCCACGCGTGGCCGCTCGCCCACACCGGGACCGGGAACGAGAAGCCGCCCTTGCTGAGGAAGAACAGGCCGCCGGCGTTCCATGCCGACTGCGGCGGCGGCAGCACCTCGACGAACAGTAGGTACCACATCAGCAGCTGCAGCAGCACCGGCACGTTGCGGAACACCTCCACATACGCGTAGCACAGGCCGCGCACCAGCGCGTTGCGCGAGAAGCGGCCCACGCCGACCAGCACGCCGAGCAGCGTCGTCAGCACGATGCCGATCACGGCGACGCGCAGCGTGTTGAGCACGCCGACCCACAGCGCGCGGCCATACGACTGGCTCGGATCGTAGGCGACCAGCGTCTCGCCGATGTCGAAGCCGGCGGCCTGGCCGAGGAAATCGAACCCGCTCTGGATCCCGCGCACACGCATGTTCTCCTGCGTGTTGTGCGCGAGGAAGGCGACGGCAGCGGCCACCAGCGCGAGCGCCAGTGCCTGGTAGACCCAGCCGCGCACGGCGCGGCTGCGCCACGACCAGGCGGCCTTCCTCTTCGGGGCGGCGCGTTCGCTCATGGCTCGGTCGGGTCGCGCGCCGCGGCGGGCCGGCGCGCGTGCGCGCGGGCCGGCGGCCGACGGCC
>JBBION010000060.1:0-12177 GCA_037443345.1 Rubrivivax sp.
CTCCCGCGTCCGCATGAACTGCCAGACCGTTGCATGGGCGGGCCCGGCCCGCGGCTCGGTCGCGCTCACCCGAACAGCGCTCGCAAGGCCCGCGCCGCACGCTGGCGGGCATCGGCAGAGGTGAGGTCCTCCTTGCGCAGCACCAGGAACTCGCGCCGCCGGTCGACGCGCATCGGCCACGCCGCCGCCTCGTGAAACACGGCATCGGCGACCACCGGGGTCACCGCCCGCCCTGCCGTGAGCCGGATGGTCGCGACGTCGGCCATGCCCGCAAACATCACGGGCAGCTGCGGCGACCTTCCGCGCAGCTCCGCAAACACCGTCGCGGCATCGGCGCCGATGCTGGACGACCAGGCGGTGGAAACCACCGCCCCGCACAGGGGCTGCGACAGCGCCGACTTGAGATCGTCCAGCGTCGCCACCTTGACGGGCGTGTAGCCGCTCTCGACGAGAAAGGGTCGCATCTCGTCGACGATGAAGGCGTGGGGGCGCGCCAGCAAGACGCGCTTTTCCTGAGCCATGGAGGAACCTCCTTCGATGGGGAGTTCATCGGGCCACGGGCGGCCCGGCATTTGTCGACAAGGGGGCTTTCGGCCGTCCGGGACCGTGCGTCACCCCGGGCCCTGCGCTTGCCGCCGATTTGCGGGAAGTGTTCACATCGCCGAGCCCAAACATTTCTTCCCTACAGCGGCGACATCCGATGCCGATACCACCGGCACCGGGATGGTGCGCAACCGTCCGCCCCTCCCGGTCGAGGCGATCCGGCTGCAGCCGGCGGGCCTCTCGTCGACCGCGACGGCGCACCCAAGAAACGAGACAACACCCATGAAACTGACCCACCGCTTCGGCTCGCTGAGCACCATATCGATCGTGCTGCTGGTCGCGCTGAGCAGCATGGCCGGCCTGTTCCTGCTGCAGATGCGCGGGCAGATGCGCGAGATCGACCAGGGCGCGCTGCAGCCCGTGACGCTGCTGGCCCGCCTCGACGCGGCGCTGCTCGCGTCGCGCCTGCAGGCCGCCACCGGGCTGATGCACGATCCGGCCAACCCGGCGAGCAAGCTGCACGACCATCCGACGGAAACGCACGCAGCGGCGGTGGACCGCGCCCTGCAACGGCTGGAAGACGCCACCCGGGGACTGCGCGCGCTCGACGGCGATCCGGCTGAAGTGCAGGCCTGGCGCGCCATCGCCGACGCCGCCGACCTCTACGCCCGGCAGGTGGGGCGCCAGACGGTCACCGCGCTTCGGGAAGAGCGTTGGGAGCCCCTGGGCGCGGCGATCACGCTGAGCAACTCGGGTTACGTCGCGCTCCAGGGTCGGATCGACGCCGCTCGCGACACGGCGCAGGCCCATGCCGGGCAGGCCCTGGCCGCCAGCGAGGCCACCCTGCGGCGGTCCTTCACGGTGATGGCGGTGGTACTGGTGCTGTCGATCGCCGGCTTTGCCGGGTTCGCCACGGCCAGCATCCGCGCGGTCCGGCGGTCCGCGCAGTCGGCCAAGGAGATGGCGGACCGGCTGGGCCGCCTGGACCTGCGCCCCATCCCCGTCCATGCGGCCCGCGACGAGATCGGCGTGCTGTGCGACAGCATCCACCGGGCAACCTTGGCGCTGCAGCGTTCGTTCGCCGAGATCGACCAGGTGGCGGGCGGCGTGCGCGCCGCCGCCAACGAACTGGCCGCCGGCAGCACCGACCTCAGCGCCCGCACCGAGGCACAGGCCGCCAGCCTGGAGCAGACCGCTTCGGCCACGGAACAGCTCAGCGCCACCGTCAGGAACAACGACGGCGCCGCGCGTGAGGCCCGCAGCGTGGCCGACGCCGCCGCCGCACTGGCGCAGGAGAGTGGGCATGCGATGGCGCAGGCGGTGCAGACGATGAACCGCATCGGCGCCTCCAGCGAACGCATCGGCGAAATCATCGGCGTCATCGACGGCATCGCCTTCCAGACCAACATCCTCGCGCTGAACGCCGCGGTGGAGGCGGCACGGGCCGGCGAGCACGGCCGGGGGTTCGCGGTCGTGGCCAGCGAGGTGCGGGCGCTGGCCGGCCGCAGCGCCGCGGCGGCGCGCGAGATCTCGCAGCTGATCGGCGAGTCCCGCACGTCGGTGCAGCAGGGCATCGCCCAGGTGTCGGACACCAACGGTGCGCTCGGACGGCTGGTGGAGCAGGTCCGGTCGCTGCACCGGCTGATGGAAGGCATCGTCACCGCGAGCGCCGAGCAGGCCTCGGGCATCGCCGAGATGAGCAAGGCCGTGCAGCTGCTGGACGGCACCACCCAGCAGAACGCCGCGCTGGTGGAACAGAGCTCGGCATCGGCATCCACGCTCGAGAGCGAGGCCAGGCGCCTGCAGCAGGCGCTCGCGGGCTTCACGCTGGCACGGGGCTGAGCCTTCGACGTGGTCGGCGCGCGCCGGGCTGCGCTCAAGATCCCGGGCAGGCCGACCGATACGGCGTCCATGCGGGAACCGCGAGCCCCCTCCCCGACCGCGGCGGCCTCGGCAGCCCGGAGTGCGGCGCCGCGGCGCCTGGCGGCCCAGCTGGCGGCCGCCTTCGCCGCGCTGCTGGCCTTGATGCTGCTGGTGGTGGCCCTGTCGGCCTGGCATCTGCGCGCGGTGCAGCTGGCCGCCGACCGCGTGGCCCGCGAGGAGTGGCCCCGCCTGCTGGCGTTGCACGAGCTGGCCAGCCATGCCCAGGGGCACGGCGCCGCGATGGCCCGGCTGCTCACGGCCCCGCGGGCGCAGCGCGAGGGCATCTACCCGCAGCTGGACGCCGAGTCGGCCGCCATGGACCGGCTCACGGCCGACCTGCAGCAGCGCATCACCGAGCCCGAGGCGCTGGCGCTGGTGCAGGCACTCGACGGGGCGCGACACCGCTACCGCGAGGTGTTCGCAGAGGTCGGGGTCTGGATCGAATCGGGCGAACCGGCGCGAGCGGCGGCGCTGTTTGCCGCCGAAGGCCAGCCGGCGCTCGACCGGCTCGTGACGCTGGCGGGCGATCTGGCGCAGGCCCAGCAGCGCGCCGTGGCCCGCTGGCAGGCCCACGCCGCCGAGCGGGTGAAGGAGGCCGAGCGGCAGCTGGTCATCGTCGCGCTGATGGCGCTGGCCGCGGCCGCCGTGCTGGCATGGCGCATCGGCCGCGGCGTGGCCCGTCCGATGGCCAGCCTCGCGGACACCGCCAGGCGCCTGGCGGACGGCGAGCTGCACGCGCGGGTCGGCGTGGCGGGGCTCGCCGGGCCGAGGGAGGTCGAGCGTGTGGGCGTGGCCCTCGACGCGATGGCCCAGGCACTGGAGGAGCGCAATGCGCGCATCGAGTCGATCGCCTTCGCGGACCCGATCACCGGCCTGCCCAACCGTGCGGGGTTGCTGCAGCGTGGGGTGGCCGCGGGTCCGATGGACGCGGTGGGCGCTCCATTGCCCGACACCGCGCTGCTGTTCGACGTGGCCCGCTTGTCCACGGTCAACGACGTGCTCGGCCCGGGCGCGGGCGACGACCTGCTGCGCCACCTGGGCGCCCGGTTGCACGCTGCCGCCGCAGCGCGTGGGTGGATCGCCGCCCACCTGGGCGCCGGCACCTTTGCGGTCGTGGGACCGGTCGTCCCGAGCGGCACCGAAGCCGAGGTCGAACGCGTCCGCATCGCACTGCTCGACGTGCTGTCGACGCCGGTGCCCTGTGCCGACGTCGCCATCGATGCCCAGTTCCGGTGTGGCTGGTCGTCGGCCGCACCCGGCAGCACCCCGGCGGCCGACCTGGGGCGCCTGCTGCGCGAAGCGGAGGAAGCCCTGGCCGATGCCAAGCGGCTGCGCGTCGACGTGCGCCGCTTCGAGCGCGTCGACCCCGAGCGCCGGCGCCGGCAACTCGTGCTGCTGGGCAGCCTGAAGCAGGCGGCCGTGAGCGGCGGCCTGCAGATGTGGCTGCAACCCAAGGTGACGCTGACCCAAGGCTCGCCAGCCGCTTGCACGGGCTTCGAGGCCCTGGTGCGCTGGCGGCACCCCGAGTGGGGCATGGTCTCCCCCGCGGAGTTCGTGCCCTTCGCCGAGGCCGCGGGCATGGTCGGCGTGATCACGCGGTGCATGATCGAACAGGCCCTGCACTTCCTGGCGCGCCCCGAGGTGCACGCCCAGGGGCTGCGCGTGTCGGTGAACGTCAGCACCGCCGATCTGCTGGACGACGACTTCGCGCGGTGGCTGTGCGCCCACGCGCGGCAGGCCGGGGCCCCGCTCGACCGGCTGACGCTGGAGATCACCGAAGGCCGCCTGATGGACGATGCCGAGCGTGCGCTGCCCCGCATGCACGCGCTGCGCGAAGCGGGCGTTCGATGGTCGATCGACGACTTCGGCACCGGCTACTCGTCGCTCGCCTACCTGCAGCGGCTGCCGGTGTCGGAACTGAAGATCGACCGCAGCTTCGTCGACCACGTCGACGCGTCCGCCGCGCGCACGGCGCTCTTGCACAGCATCGTCAGCCTTGGTCACGGGCTGGGCCTCGAGGTGACCGCCGAGGGCATCGAGCGGGAGGCCGAGCGGGACGAACTGCTGCGTGCGGGCTGCAACCTGGCCCAGGGCTGGCTCTTCGCCCGGCCGATGCCGCCCGACGCCGCGCTCGCATGGGCTGCCGAACACGCACCAGACCGACCCGTGGCCGCGACCTGGGTCTGAACGCCACGCGCCGACGCGGGTGACGATGTGGCGACGGAGCCCCGGGCGCGCAGCGGCCGCGGGGCCAGCGCAGCGCTGGTGGTCGCGACCCGGGCCAACCCCGTCACTTCCTTGGTCGTGCGCGGGGCGCCCGGCGTGACACCGATCTGCAAGGGCAGCAGCGGTGCCCGTCAATCCTTCGGCGGCAGCGCATAGGCCGCGAACACGGGATCCACCGGCGTCGCGAAGGCGTGGTTGCTGTAGTTGCTCAGCGTCTTCACGGCCAGGGCCAGCACGATGTAGAGCACATGGCGATCCTCGAAGCCGGCTTCGCGGAAAGCCTGCAAGGCCTCGGCCGAAGGTCGGCCGTGGGTCGTCACCATCGCCACCGTCAGCGCGTGCAGCGCGGCCAGCCGGGCATCCGGGATCGGGCTGCCCTGGCGGATCGCGGCCAGCACGTCGGCGGGTACGCCCGACTTCTTGTCCGCGATCATGCTGTGCGCCGCCATGCAGTAGTCGCAGCCGTTGACCTGGCTGGCCGCGAGGAAGACCACCTCCTGCTCGGCCGGCGACAGGCCCGATTCGCTGCGGAACAGGCCGTAGCCATGCAGGTAGGTGCTGAGCACCGCCGGCGCGTTGACCATGTTCGCGTACATGTTGGGCAGGAAGCCGACGGCCTGGATGGCACGGTCGAGCGCGGCCTTCTGGGCCGGGGTGGCGGTGGCGGGATCGACGGGGCCGAGCTGGTGCAGGTAGGCGGTGCGCGTCATGGCGGTGTCCTCGTGGAGTGAAGACCCGAGCGTAGAAGCGCCTCGATCAAACGGGTTGATCGTTCGTCCTGTCTTGTGGCCCCAGCGTACCGGCCACGGCCGGCGTCGCCAGCCACGCCGATGGCGTCATGCCCACGCGTCGGACGAAGGCGCGGCCGAAGGCCGCCGTGCTGCCGTAACCGGCCGCCTGGGCCACCGCCTTGGGCGCGCGGCCCTGTCGCAGCAGGCCCTGGGCCAGCGCGATGCGGAAGGCGGTCAGGTAGTCCATCGGCGCCTGCGCCATCACGTCCTGGAAGCGCTTCGCGAATCGCGAGCGCGACAGGGCTGCGAGACGGGCCATCTCCTCGAGCGTCCAGGGGTGCGCCGGCGCGTCGTGCAGCGCCTGCAGCACGGGCGCCAGACGGGCATCGCCCAGGCCCGCGAGGGCCCCCGAGGCGGCCCAGCCCTGCGCCATGCCGTGCCGCAGCACACGCAGCAGCAGCACCTCGCAGAGCCGGTCCACGGCCGCCTGGCGGCCGCAGCGGTCTTCGAGCGCCTCGTCGAACAGCAGCTCCAGCAGCCCGGCCGAACCGGGCAGTTCCGCCAGCGGCACCCGCACCACGTCGGGCAGGGCATCGGCCAGCGGGTTGCGGCCGGCGGCGCCGAAGACGACGGTGCCGCACACCACCTCGGCGCCGTCGCGGTCGTCGGCCACCAGCCGGTGGGCCTCGGGCCGCGGCAGCAGCACGAGTGTCGGCACCGCGATGTCGAGGGGACCGTCGCCCAGGCCGATCATGCGCACGGGCCCGCGGCGGAGCAGGTGAAGATGCCCGCGCCCGGCATCGCGGTCGAAGTCGTGCACACCGCACAGCCCGCCGACATGGAACACGCCCGCCTGCAGCGGGAAGCGCTGCAGCAGGGTCGTCAGGCGGTCGGGGCGGACGGAGGCCTCAGGATCCCGCACGGTCGGCGCCGCCCTTCCAGCGGTAGTAGAAGTGACCGTCGATGAAGGGCCGCACCCCGGTGACGTGCTCGATCCACCCCCACTGCGCGATCCGGTGCAGCGCCAGCCAGGCGTCCACGCGGTGCAGCGCGTGCCGCTCGGCGATCAGACCCACGGCCTCGTCGCCGACAAAGCAGTGGGCGTAGTCCTTTCCGTGATGGCTGCGCGTCGCGCTGATGGCCGGCAGGACCTGTTCCGCGCTGCGCCACAGTTCGGCGGCGTCGATGCGGTCCAGGGCCTCGGACCAGGCCAGCCGGTAATACAGGTCCTGGTCGAGAAAGGGGTGCTCCTGCATCACGTGCACGAGCAGGCCCAGCGCGCCCAGCGCCTGGCCCAGGGCCAGCGCCTCCTGGCGCGGCCGGCGCAGGCTGTGCATCAGGTGCTCGACCGCCTGGCTGCCGACGAAGCAGCGTGGGTAGTCGTGCAGGCGCCAGCGCCGGTCGGCGATGTCCAGCGAACCGGCGAGCCGCGCGCAGAAGTCCTCCGGGGACTCGCCGGTCAGGCCCCAGACGAGTGCCCGTGCCGCGTCCTGCCCATCGCCTGACCCGGCCAGCGCCCGTGTGTACGCCATCCACTCGTGCGGCGCCGGCTCGTCCAGCCCGGTCGCCCGGGCCGCCCACGCCACGACGCTGCGCAAGGTCTGCCGCTGCGGACCGCCGATCCAGTCGGGCACCAGATCGGCAAAGCCCAGGCCCCGCACCCAGGCCCGGTCCTGCGGACTGACCGGCCCGCCGCTCGTGCGGCCGAGCATCACGCGGCCGGCGGCACTGGCGTCCGGCAGGGCCTGCAGCAGCTGGGCGAACGGCCGGGGGCCATGCAGCGCGGGGTTGGAGACGTCCAGGAAGGCCAGCGCACCATCGGCCAGCGTGGCCAGCGCGTGTTGGCGCGGCGCGGAGTCGAGCGGCAGCGGCTGCGGGATCAGGCCCATGGCCATCAGGGCGCCCCGCAGGGCCTCGGCGCCACCACCCGAGGGCAGGTCCAGCCACAGGCGCGTGCGGGCGGCGGCGGCGTACTGGGCGGCCTTCATCGCGTCAGGCCCCGGGGCCGCAGTCGAGGCAGCGTTCCACCGGCGGCGGCCCCATCCGCAACGCACGCTGCAGCAGGCGCAGCGCCGTGCGCAGGCCCTCCTCCACCACCGGGTGGTAGAAGGGGCTGTCGAGCATCTGCTGCACCGTGTCGCCGCGCTGGGCACTCCAGGCCAGCAGGTGGCCGATGTGTTCGGCGGCGGGCCCGATCATCTCGGCGCCCAGGAAGCGGCCGTCTTCGGGTGACCCGTACACATGCAAAGCGCCGGCGTTGCGGGCCATCACCCGGCTGCGGCCCTGGTCGTCGAAGGACACCTCGCCGGTGGCGAACGGCACGCCGGCCGCCATCAGCTCCGCATGCGTGGCCCCGGCCAGGGCGATCTGCGGGTCGCTGAACACCACCGCCAGCGGCGCGCGGCGCGGCCGCACGCGCACGTCGGGCCAGCGGCCGGCGTTGTCGCCGGCGATGCGGCCCTCGTCGGCAGCCTCGTGCAGCAGCGGCCGGTCCTCGCCGGCGTCGCCGGCCATGAACACGGGGCCGGCGCCCACCTGGCCGGTGCGGCGGTCGTAGACCGGTACCCCGCCCGCGTCCCGCGGCAAGCCGCTCAGTTCCAGGCCGATGTCGTCCACGTTCGGGCGCCGACCGGTGGCGGCGAGCAGGACGTCGAACCGCTCCTCGCGCGACCGCCCGGAGGCATCGGCCGTGCGCACGAGTACGCCGTCCCCGTCGCGCCGCACCTCCAGGTGGTGCGCGTCGAGCTGCATGGGCAGGGTGCGCCCGAACACCTCCGCGGCCACGGCCTGCAGTGCCGGGTCGGTGAGCGGCCCCAGGCGCGATCCGCGGCCGTACAGGCGCACCCGCACGCCCAGACGATGCAGCGCCTGGGCGAGTTCCAGGCCGATGACGCCGGCCCCCACCACCGCCACCGAAGCGGGCAGCGTGTGCCAGTCGAAGACGTCGTCGTTGACGATGAGCCGGTCACCCAGTTCACCGCGCCAGGCCGCAGGGAACACCGGCCGCGAGCCGGTGGCAATGACGATGCGCCCGGCCTGCACGTGCACGGCGCCGTCGGCGGTCTGCACATGCAGCCGCTGCGGCCCGACGAAGCGGGCGTGGCCCATCAGGCGGTGCTCGGCAGGCCAGTCCTGCACCGCATCGACCACGAAGCCGACGAAGCGGTCGCGCTCGGCGCGCACGCGCGCCATCACGGCTTCGCCGTCGACCCGCAGGCCGCCACCCTGCACGCCGAACACGCCCGCGTGCTCGATGGTGTGCGCCGCCTCCGCGGCCGCGATCAGCAGCTTGCTGGGCATGCAGCCGACGCGCGCGCAGGTGGTGCCATAGCGATCGCGCTCGATCAGCAGCACGTTCGGCGTGTGTGCGCGCGCGGCGCGAAAGGCCGACATGCCGGCGGTGCCGGCGCCGACGACGGCGACATCGGTGTGCAGGGTCTTCAATCAGGGCTCCTTGGGCAGGTCGGCCGGCGGGTGGAACGCCGCGCAGGCGCACCCGCAGGCGGCAGGCAGGGGCAGAGCTTCATGCCGACGCCGCCTCGTGGGGCGCTGGCGCCCAGGTCAGCCGATGCGGGTCGAACCCCGCTTCGAGGGTCGGCTTGACCACCTGGAAGTACGGCGACACGTCGAAATCGCGCGGCACGAACAGGCTGTGGTGGCGCACGTGCAGGATCTCGTCGACGCAGCCCGGGCACAGCGGGTCCTGGCGCGAGCGCCGCTCGATCGAGGGCAGGATGGGGTAGCGCACCGACTGGAAGGCCTCGGCCACCAGCGTGGAGCAGATCGCGCGCGTCGGGTCGCCGCTGCCCAGCGCGATGAGGCGCCGCCGCCAGCGCGTGGGCACCGGCGGCGTCGGCAGCAGCCAGCGCACGAGGTCGACGATGTTCCGGAGGTCGTAGCGCTGGCCGAGCCGCGCCGCCGCATGCTGCACCACCGTTTGGATCTCGGCTTCCGTCAGCCCAACCGGCCGGCAGACCCGGACGTGCAGGTCCGCGAATTCGTCCAGACCCACCGCGCGGACGCCTTCGACGACGTCGGCCTCGACCACACAGCGGCGCAGGGGATCCCCCAGCGCCGAACCGACGAACAGCGCCGCGTGTGACCAGGTGGACTGCGTCAGGTACTGGATGCCCACCGAGAATCGCGACGCCCCTTCGACCAGCAGCACGTCGCCGGGCTTCAGGCAGGCCGTCAGGTGCACCGGATCGGTGGGCAGGGACACGCCATGGGCGTGGCGGCGCTGAGAAAGGAACCGGGCCAGGGCGCGACCCAGCCACGAGGCGACCGAAGGCCGGGCCGCCGCCTGCGGCTTCGGGTGGGGGTGTTCGGCGCTTGGCATCGGGGTGGGCACTCCACCGTCATTCGCGCCGGGCGCGGGCCTGGTTACACGGCCGGCACAATCCGCACACAACGTGCAGGAATCACGAACGCCCGGGGGCGGAGCCCGGCCGCTGTAACCAAAGGACCCCGAGCCGCGAAATGCCTGCTGACGACAGCCCCGGCGACTTCGAGTCAGCCCTCAAGCCGCTTTGGCTGCGTGCGCAGGCGGGCGACGACGCGGCCTACCTGCAGGCCCTGGGGCTGCTCGCATCGCGCCTTCGCGGCTATTTGAAGCGCCGCCTCTCGGGCCTTCCGGACGAGGTGGAGGATCTGGTTCAGGAGACGTTGTTGGCTCTGCATCTGCAACGCGGCACCTACGACCCGACGCTGCCCGTCAGCGCCTGGGCGGTGGCCATTGCGCGCCACAAGCTGGTCGACCTGTGGCGCCGCCGCGGGCGGCGGGACAGCCTGCACGACGCCCTCGACGACGTGGACGAGCAGCTGCTGGCGGCCGAACCCGAGGACGCCGGCGCACGGCGCGACCTGGACGTGCTGCTGCAAGACCTGCCGCAGGCCCAACGCCAGGCCATCGTGCTGACGAAGATCGAGGGGCTCTCGGTGGCCGAGGCTGCCGCTCGCACCGGCGCCTCCGAGTCGGCGATCAAGGTGCAGGTGCACCGCGGGCTCAAGCGGCTGGCCGCCCTGGTGCGCGGCGATGGCGCCTCCTGAGGCGCCTGGCTGAGGACGACGATGAAGACCGACACGCTGATCGCCATGCTGGCGCGCGATGCCGGCCCGGCGCCCCGTGCGCTGGCCGCGCGGCGCCTGTCGCCGGCGGCCGCGGGCGGGCTGCTGGCCAGCGCCCTGGCGGCCATCACCGTCTTCGGGCTGATCCCCGACGCGATGTTCGCGACGGCCGTGCCCTGGATGAAGATGGGCTACGCCGCCGCGCTGGCGGTCGCGGCCGGTTGGCTGACGGCGCGTCTGTCGCGTCCCGCCGCGCCGACCGCCCGGCCGCGGCATGCGCTGGTGGCGGTGTTCGTCGCGATGGCGGGCCTCGGCGCCGTCTGGCTGGCTTCGCAGCCCGCGGACGAGCGGGTCGAAGCACTGCTCGGCCACTCCTGGCTGAGCTGCCCGTGGAGCGTGGTGGCGCTGTCCCTGCCCGGCCTGGGGGCCGCCCTGTGGGCCGTTCGCGGCATGGCGCCGACGCGCCCGCGTGCGGCAGGCTTCGCGGCCGGCGTGTTCGCGGGCTCGCTCGGCGCGATCGGCTATGCCTTGTCGTGCCCGGAGGTCTCGCCGGCCTTCGTGGCCGTCTGGTACACGCTGGGCATCGCGCTGACGGGTGCCCTCGGCGCCGCCCTCGGGCCGCACGTGCTGCGCTGGTGAGCGCGCTGGGTCGGCCGCAGAGGGCCGGCACGCTGCGGCGGCGGCTGCTGGCCGCGGTGGGTGCCGCGCTGGCCGGCGTGGGCGGCATGAGCGGGCGAAGGGCGCAGGCGCAGGGGCTCGCACAAGCGGGCCGGATGCGACAGGTTGAGTTGCGCGACATCGTGCGCATCGACCCGGCAGGCGACGAAGGCTGGCTGGCGCGCGACCGCCACGGCACCCTCTGGCACCTGACGGAGAACATCGCGCATCGCCCGCTCGGCCAGGGCCTGGGCACCGAGGGCGCACTGGCCGTCGGGCATGGCCGCATCGCCGGGCGCGGCAGCGATGGCCGGCTGTGGATGGGCGATGCAGGCCTGGCCCGCGACGGACCGGCACGCTCGGTCGAGGATCTCGTATCGCATGGCGGCCTGAGCATCGCGCCGGACGCGGTGTTCGGCCTCGTGGAGGACCACGGCCGCACCGTCGTGGCGCGATTCGAGCCCGGCCGTGACCGCCGGTGGCGCATCACCGCGCGCAGCGGCATCGCGGTGCTGCCCGATGCCGAGCCGGTCATCGTCGACCTCGACGGCCGGGGGGATGGCGGCCACGTGGCCGTGCTCGCCGGACCGGACCGCCTTCGTTACCCGCATGCGGTGCTGGGCGACGACATCGAGGCGACCCAGGTCGCGTGGCTCGACCGGCGCACCCTCGAACCCCTGCGAACGCTCGCACTGGACCCGCCCTACGTCTTCGAGGACCGCCACCTGCGCCCCTGGCGCTGGGCTGCCGGGCGTCTCGGCCTGGTCACGGTGCGATCGGGGCCGCAGGGCGCGCAGCTCGCCATCGTGGCGGCCTCGGCGCGACAGGCCGATGCGCTGGAGATCGCCGCCAGCGGGCCGTTCATCGGCCGGCGCAACCGCTGGCTGTCGCCCGCCGCCGTCGTCGACGATGCAGCCGAGGTCTGGGCCGTGCACACGCCGCACATCGGCGGGGTCCTGCATCGTTATCGGCCCGACGGCGAAGGCGTCGTCGGCGAGCGCAGCCTCGATGGCGTGAGCAACCACCGCCT
>JBBION010000061.1:0-12110 GCA_037443345.1 Rubrivivax sp.
TCGATCCGACAGAGGACGATCCCACAAGGAGTGTCGGCATAAGCCGCCAGTTCCCACCGTTGCGCCAGCAAGGACCATGCCCCGCCGACGTGCCCAACGTCAAGAACGCCACCTCCGGTCCCTTAACGCAGCGCCCCACCTCGGGGCTGACAGCACCATCGCGGACCAACATGGCCCTCTCGTCGATTCCGTTCGCCGCATCGTGCACCGAGACGGCCCCGCCGTGGGCACGCGATCGCTCCGTAGATACCCGTGGGCACACGGCTCGAGTCGGCCGGCCAGCAGCGCGTCCGCCGGCGTGCACGATGCCGCGGCAACCCCGCGCCCGGCGGCGGGCGCGGCACGCACGTGCCGATAATGCCGGCATGAGCTTCGTGCCCCCGGAGCCGCTGCACCTGACGCGCGCGGTCGCCGAACTCGGACGCCGACGCCCGGTGATCGTCTCGAAGGCGATCTACAACACGCAGGGCATCAAGATCATCGACGCCGGCGTGGCCGTCGACGAGCGCGTCTACGAGCGGCTGATGCAGCACCAGCTCGAGTCGCCGCTCGAGGAATCGCTCGGCACCGAGCCCACCGTCACCGGGCCGGTGCTGCGGCGCGCGACGCTCGCGCTGATCGAGCGCCAGCCGCTCTTCGAGCGCATGGTGGCGCAGCCGCTGCGCCGCGACCGGCTGCTCGCGGCGATCGGGTCGGTGCCGCTGCCACGGCCGGTGGCGTTCCAGCTCACGCTGATGCACGAGCTGCAGCCGGCCCTGTTCCAGCACGCGGTGGCCGGCGCGCTGACGGCCGCCTGGCTCGGCGACGAGGGCCTGGCCACGCAGCAGGACCTCACGCAGATCGCGGCCGCGGCGCTGCTGCGCGACCTCGGCATGCTGCACATCGACCCCGTGCTGCTGCAGCCGACGGTGCCGTTGTCGCGCGAGCAGCGGCGGCAGCTGTATGCACACCCGCTCGTCACCGCGATGCTGCTCGAGCGACACCACCAGTTCTCGCGCGAGCTGATCCGCGCGGTGCTCGAACACCACGAGGCGCTCGACGGCTCGGGCTATCCGCGCCAGCTAGAAGCCGATTCGATCACGCCTTGGGGCCGCGTGCTCGGCGTGGCCGAGCTGGTGGCCGCGCAGCACGCGCTGGCGCCGGACCGCTTCGAGTCGCGCCTGTCGCTGCAGCTGCGCATGAGCTACCGCCGGCTGGACCCGCCGCTGGTGCGGCGGCTGTACCCGCTGCTCGCGCCCGGCGACGCGCCCGCGCGCGACGTGCCGCTGGCGGCCACGCTGCAGCGGCTGCAGGCACTGCAGCAGGTGCTGGCGACCTGGCCGGCCGGCGTGCCGTGCAGCGACGACGGTCGGCAACGGGTCCTGCGCGACATCGACGAGCGCTGCCGTGCGCTGCTGCGCATCCTGGCCGGTGCCGGCGCCGCACCCGAACAGCTGCCGATGCTCGACACGGAGGGCGCCGACGACGCGCTCGCCGTCGAACTCTCGCTGCTGGCCGAGGAGACGGCCTGGCAGCTGCGCGCCATCGGGCGGCTGGCGCGGCGCCGCTGGGGTCTCGCGCCCGGGGAGGCCTTCCCCGACGAGATGCAGGCCTGGCTCGACGACGCCGAGGCCGCGGTCGGCGAGCGGGTCAGCGCGTAGCCGGCAGCGGCATCCGGTACACCCACACCGGCTTGCCCGCGACCGCCTCGAGCCGCGCGGTCGGCACGACGCCCGGCGCCTCGAACTCGAGGCTGACAAGCCACGCGCCCGGGCGCAGCTCGCGTGCCGCCTTGGCCAGGGCGCGCGGCATGCTCTCGGGGCGCTGGAACAGGTAGACGAGGTCGTAGCCCGACCAGTCGACCGCCCACAGGTCGCCGCGCCGCACGTCGGCGAAGCGGCAGCGCACACGGGCGAGCCCCGCCAGTGGCCGGCTCCATTCGATGCCGGTGATCGCGGCCTGCGGGTACGCGTCGCGCAGCGCGAGCAGCCCGTCGCCGAGGCCGCAGCCCCCGTCGAGCACGCGCGCCCCGGGCCGCAGCGGCGCGGCTGCCGACAGTCCCGCCAGCGCGCCGCGCGGCGTCGGAAACAGCGGTGCGTCACGCCAGCTGCGCAGCGGGTACAGCAGCGCGAGCAGCGCCAGCGGGACCAGCCACGCCCAGCCCGGCAGCGCGGCGCCGACGGCGGCCAGCGACAGCGGAAAGCCGCCCGCGACGATCAGGCGGCGCCAGCGCGTGTCGACCGTCAGCGCGAGCAGGCCGCCGACCGCCGTGCCGCCGGCGAAGGCGCCGGCGAGGGGAAGCCCCGCCCCCCCCAGCACGGCGTACGTCGCCCAGCCGACCAGCCAGGCCGCCAGCGCCGGCAGCGGCCATCGCCAGAGCAAGTGCACGCTCACACCCTTCGGCGCTGCAGGCGGCCGGCGCGGCGGTGCGACGGCCGCCGCACCATCAGGCCTCGTGCACGCCGAGCCGCTCGAGCAAGCCGTGCAGCTCGTCGAGCGAGCTGAAGCGGATCGCCACCTCGCCCGCCTGGCGGCCCTTGCCCTTGCGCTGCAGCCGGATCTCGACCGGTGCGGCCAGCCGGTCGGCGAGCTGCTCCTCGAGGCGCACGACGTCGCGGGGCTTGGATGCCGCCGCCTTGGCCGCCGGGCGCGCCGCCGCGCCGGGCCGCGGCTGCGCCTGCACGCGCGCGACGAGCTGCTCGGCCTCGCGCACCGACATCTTCTTCGCCGTGATCTGGTTCGCGGCGAGGATCTGCGGCGCCGCGTCGAGCGCGAGCAGCGCGCGCGCGTGGCCCATGTCGAGGTCGCCGGCCAGCAGCATCTGCTGCACCGGCGCGCTCAGGTTCAGCAGCCGCAGCAGGTTCGTCGCCGCGCTGCGCGAGCGGCCCACGGCCTGCGCCGCCTGCTCGTGCGTCAACCCGAACTCGCCGACCAGCCGCTGCAGGCCCTGCGCCTCCTCGAGCGGGTTGAGGTCCTCGCGCTGCATGTTCTCGATCAGCGCCATCACGGCCGCGGACTCGTCGGGCACGTCCTTGACGAGCACCGGCACCTCGTCGAGGCCGGCGAGCTGCGCGGCGCGGAAGCGCCGCTCGCCGGCGATGATCTCGTAGCCGTGCGGCGCGACCGGGCGCACGAGGATGGGCTGCATCACGCCCTGGCTGCGGATGCTCTCGGCGAGCTCGTACAGCGCGCCTTCGTCCATGCGCGTGCGCGGCTGGTACTTGCCGGGCTGCAGCTGCGACAGCTTCAACGTCGACGGCGCGCCGCCGGCTGCGGGCGCGTCGCTGACCTTGGGCCCGAGCAGCGCTTCGAGGCCGAGCCCGAGCCCCTTGGGTTTCTTCGTCGCCATGGCGCCGATTGTCGGGGATCGGCTGCGCGCGGTTTATGCTCGACGCTTGGCGGCGAGGGGCCGCGACGAAGGACGCTGGCAATGGCGACGAAGCACGTGGTCTATGTCGATGGACAGGAAGGCACGACGGGCCTGCGCATCCACGAGGTGCTGGCCGCGCGCGGCGACGTCGAGCTGCTGAAGATCGACCCCGAGCGGCGCAAGGACCCGGCCGAGCGCGCGCGCCTGCTCAACGCCGCCGACGTCGCGTTCCTGTGCCTGCCCGACGCGGCGGCGCGCGAGGCGGTCGAGCTGGTGACGAACCCGCGCACCTGCCTGATCGACGCGAGCACCGCGCACCGCACCGCCACCGGCTGGGTCTACGGCTTCCCGGAACTGGCACCGGGCCAGCGCGAACGGCTGCGCGCGAGCAAGCGCATCGCCAACCCGGGCTGCCACGCCACCGCCTTCGTCGCGCTGCTGCGCCCTCTCGTCGACGCCGGCCTCGTGCCGCACGCGCTGCCGGTGGCGGCGACGTCGCTGACCGGCTTCTCGGGCGGCGGCAAGAAGATGATCGAGCAGTACGCCGCCGGCGGCGACCCCCGGCTGCAGGCGCCGCGGCCGTACGCGCTGTCGCTCGCGCACAAGCACATCCCGGAGATGGTGGCGCACACCGGGCTGCATGCACGGCCGATGTTCCTGCCGGTGGTGGGCCCGTTCTACAAGGGTCTGGCAGTGAGTGTGCCCTTGCACTACACGCAGCTACCGGGGGGCGTCGACGCCGCCGCGCTGCACGCGGCATTGCAGCAGCGCTACGCCGGCGAGCGCTTCGTGCGCGTGATGCCGCTGTCGGACCCGGCAACGCTGGAAGACGGCTTCTTCGACGTGCAGGCGTGCAACGACACCAACCGCCTCGACGTCTTCGTCTTCGGCGCGGCCGACCAGGCGCTGCTCGTCGCGCGGCTGGACAACCTCGGCAAGGGTGCCAGCGGCGCCGCAGTGCAGTGCATGAACGTGCACCTGGGCGTCGACGAAGCGCTGGGGCTCGCCTGACGCGCGGTCGCCGGCGTCGGCCGGCGGCGGCCCCTCACTTCAGCGTCGCCAGACGCTGCACCAGTTCGCGCGCGAACTCGAGGTAGGCCTGCGCCCCCTTGGCCGCCGGGTCGAACACGACCCCCGGCTGGCCGTAGCTCGGCGCCTCGGCCAGGCGCACGTTGCGCGGGATCACGGTGTCGAACACCTTGTCGCCGAAGTGCGCCTTGAGCTGGTCGCTGACCTGCTGCTGCAGCGTGATGCGCGGGTCGAACATCACGCGCAGCAGCCCGATGACCTGCAGGTCGCGGTTCAGGTTGGCGTGGATCTGGCGGATCGTGTTGACGAGGTCCGACAGTCCTTCGAGCGCGAAGTACTCGCACTGCATCGGCACGATGACGCCGTGCGCGCTGACCAGCCCGTTGAGCGTCAGCAGGTTCAGCGTCGGCGGGCAGTCGATCAGCACGAGGTCGTAGTCGTCGCGCGCAGCCGCCAGCGCACGGCGCAGCCGCTCGTTGCGGTGCTCTAGGCCGACGAGTTCGACCTCGGCGCCGGCGAGTTCGCGGTTCGCGGGCAGCAGGTCGTAGCCCGCCGCCTCGGCCCGGCGGCGCGCCTCCGCCACGGTCGCCGTCTCCAGCAGCACGTCGTAGACGCTGGACTCGAGCGTGCGCTTGTCGATGCCCGAGCCCATCGTCGCGTTGCCCTGCGGGTCGAGGTCGACGACGAGCACGCGCTGGCCCAGGCGCGCGAGCCCGGCGGCGAGGTTGACGGTGGTCGTCGTCTTGCCGACGCCGCCTTTCTGGTTGGCGATGCAGAAGATGCGCGAGGACATGGACAGGGGCGGCAGCGTCGAGGAGATCGGGGTCAGGGGGCGGCCAGGCGCAGGCCGAAGCCGACGAGGGCGACGCCGGCCGCGCGCTCGAGGCCGCGCGCCAGCCGCTGGTGGCGGCGCACCTGCGTGCTGACGGCGCGGGCGAACGCGCACAGCAGCAGGCCGTACGCGGCGGTGAGCACGGCGATCGTCGCGGCCATCGCGACGAAGGTCGGCGCGCCGCGGTGCGTGGCGGGGTCGATGAACAGCGGGAAGAAGGCCATGTAGAACACGATGGCCTTGGGGTTGAGCAGCGTGATCAGGAACGCCTGCCGCGCATAGTGGCCGGCGTGGATCGCGACCGGCGAACTCGCGCCGGGCTTGGCGAACAGCAGCTTGAGCCCGATCCAGGCCAGGTAGGCGGCGCCGAGGTACTGCACCGCCTTGAACAGCGCGGGGTGCGCGGCGAGCAGCGCCGCGACGCCGGCGACCGCCAGCCACAGCAGCACTTGGTCGCCGACGATGACGCCGGCCGTCGCCGCGGCGCCGCCCTTGAAGCCGCCCTTGCCGGTCGACGTCAGCAGCGCGAACGTGCCCGGGCCCGGCAACGCGAGGAACACCAGGATGGCGAGGCAGAACGCGGGGTAGTCGGCGATGCCGAACATGGTCAGGGCTCGGAGGTGGGAACGAAGGATGGGCTCCGCGCACGAGCGCGCGGGCGCTGCGAGGGTATCGCGTTTCCGGGTGGCTTCGGGACGCCGCGGCGCCGCAGGTCGTCAGGCGGCTCCCCTGTGGCGCGGACGCATCCACACCAGGCAGCGCTCGGCGTCGAGGCCGGGCACCGCCAGCGGTTCCACGTGGAACATGTCGACGTCGGGCGGCAGCGCGGCGATCTCGTCGTCGGGGCGGCGCCCCTTCAGCGCAAGCCATACACCGCCGGCCGCAAGCCGCTCGCGCGTCAGCGCAACGAAGTCGGCCAGCGTCGCGAACGCACGGCAGGCGACGACGTCGAAGCGCGCGTCGAGCGCCTCGACGCGGGCATGCACGCCGCGCAGATTCGGCAGCCGCAGCTCGACCGCCGCCTGCTGCACGAAGGCCGCCTTCTTGCCGACCGTGTCGACGCAGACGACCTGCACCGCCGGCAGCATCACGGCCCACACGACACCCGGCAGCCCGCCGCCGCTGCCGACGTCGAGCACGCGCATCGGCGCTTCGCCGGCGCGCGACGCCAACCAGCGCTGCAGCGCCGGCACCGTTGCCAGGCAGTCGGCGAGGTGGTGCGTCAGCACCTGCCGCGGCTCGCGGATCGAGGTCAGGTTGTAGGTCCGGTTCCAGCGCAACAGCAGCCGGCCGAACGCGGTCAGGGCTTCGCCCTGCGCGGCCGACGGGGCCAGGCCGAGCGCCACGGCCACGCGCTCGACCGCCCCGGCGTCGAGACCCTGCGTCGTGTCGCCCGCGCTCACGCCGCGGCGTCGCTGGCCGCGCCCGGCGTGTCGTTGGCCGCCCACTCCTTCCAGCGGCCCTTGCGCAGGTGGACCAGCAGCAGCGACAGCGCCGCCGGCGTCACGCCCGAGATCCGCGAGGCCTGCCCGAGCGTCTGCGGCCGGTGCAGGCTGAGCTTCTGCCGCACCTCGTACGACAGCGCGGTGACTTCGGCGTAATCGAGGTCGGCCGGCAGGCGCAGGTGCTCGAGACTCGCGGCGCGCGCGACGTCGGCCTGCTGCTTGTCGATGTAGCCCGCGTACTTGGTCGCGACCTCGACCTGCTCGATCACGGCGTCGGCCACGTCGTCGCCCAGTTCGGCGCGCAGCGTTTCACGTGAAACGACGGCCTCCGCCCGCCCCTCGCCGCCGCGGCGGCCCGCGGCGTCGGCGTGCAGCGCAACGACGGCGTCGAAGCCGACGCCCGGCCGGCGCAGCAGGTCGACCAGCGGGTACTCGCGCTCGATCGCCTTGCCGAGCAGCCGCTCGGCCAGCGCCGCGTCGACGATGCCCGGGTGGACCCAGGTCGACTTCAAGCGCTGCGTTTCACGTGAAACCGCGTCGCGCTTGCGGCAGAAGTGGGCCCAGCGCGCGTCGTCGACGAGCCCGAGCCGGCGCCCGGTCTCGGTCAGCCGCAGGTCGGCGTTGTCCTCGCGCAGCTGCAGCCGGAACTCGGCGCGGCTCGTGAACATGCGGTACGGCTCGCTGACGCCGCGCGTGATCAGGTCGTCGACGAGCACGCCGAGGTACGCCTCGTCGCGCGCCGGCACCCACGGCTCGCGCCCGAGCACCTGCAGCGCGGCGTTGACGCCGGCGAACAGCCCCTGCGCCGCCGCTTCCTCGTAGCCGGTCGTGCCGTTGATCTGCCCGGCGAAGAACAGGCCGCGGATCGCCTTCGTCTCGAAGTTCGCGGCGAGCGCGCGCGGGTCGAAGTAGTCGTACTCGATCGCGTAGCCGGGGCGCAGGATGTGCGCCTGCTCGAGCCCCGCCATCGACTGCACCGCGGCGATCTGGATGTCGAACGGCAGCGAGGTCGAGATGCCGTTCGGGTAGACCTCGTGCGTCGTCAGCCCCTCGGGCTCGAGGAAGATCTGGTGGCTCGCCTTGTCGGCGAAGCGGTTGATCTTGTCCTCGATGCTCGGGCAGTAGCGCGGGCCGACGCCTTCGATCTTGCCGGTGAACATCGGGCTGCGGTCGAAGCCGCTGCGGATGATCTCGTGCGTGCGCTCGTTGGTGTGCGTGATCCAGCACGGCACCTGGCGCGGGTGCATCGCGCGGTCGCCGAAGAAGCTGAACACCGGCACCGGGTCGAGGTCGCCGGGCTGCTCGGTCAGCTTCGAGAAGTCGATCGTGCGCCCGTCGATGCGCGGCGGCGTGCCGGTCTTCAGCCGCCCCTGCGGCAGCTTCAGCTCCTTCAGGCGCGCCGACAGGCTCACCGCCGGCGGGTCGCCGGCGCGGCCGGCGCTGTAGTTCTGCAGCCCGACGTGGATGCGCCCGTCGAGGAAGGTGCCGGCCGTCAGCACGACGGCGCGCGCGCGGAAGCGCAGCCCGATCTGCGCCACGGCGCCGACGACACGGTCACCCGCACCGTCGGACTCCACCATCAGGTCGTCGACCGCCTGCTGGAACAGCCACAGGTTGGGCTGGTTCTCGAGCCGCCGGCGGATCGCGGCCTTGTACAGCACGCGGTCGGCCTGCGCGCGGGTGGCGCGCACCGCCGGCCCCTTGCTCGAGTTGAGGATGCGGAACTGGATGCCCGCCTCGTCGGTGGCCAGCGCCATCGCACCGCCGAGGGCGTCGACCTCCTTGACCAGGTGCCCCTTGCCGATCCCGCCGATCGACGGGTTGCAGCTCATCTGGCCGAGCGTCTCGATGTTGTGCGTCAGCAGCAGCGTCGCGCAGCCCATGCGCGCGGCGGCCAGCGCGGCTTCGGTGCCGGCATGGCCGCCGCCGACGACGATGACGTCGAACTCCTTCGGATGCTGCACGGATGGGGGCGCCCGCTCGGGCGCCGGGTGTCGAGGGGAGCCGCGATTTTAGGCGGCCGCCTCGAGTGGCGCCCAAGCGCGCAGGCGAAGGCCTCGCGCCCACCGGCACCACGCCGGATGGCCCCACCAGCGGTCGAAGACGTAGTGCGCGACCGTGTTGACCACCGGCTCGACCAGCGTGATCGCGCCGGCGATCGCGACATCGCCCGTCAGCGCGTAGCTGACGCCGAACGCGATGCCGAGGTGGACCACGCCGAAGCTCGCGGACTTGATCATCTGGGTCTCCTATCGAGAACGATTCGCATTGATACTATGACAATCACCCATCGCGATCCAATAGTGCTTCGCAATGCCGCCGATCGGCCTCACCGCGACCCGCTGCCGACAATTCACCGATGGACTGCCGTCCCGGCTGCGGCGCGTGCTGCATCGCCCCGTCGATCTCGTCGCCGCTGCCGGGGCTGCCCGGCGGCAAGCCCGCCGGCGTGACCTGCCCGCACCTGACCGCCGACCGGCGCTGCGCCCTCTTCGGCGATCCGCGCCGCCCGGCGGTGTGCGCGTCGCTGCAGCCCGCCGCGGCGATGTGCGGCCGCTCGCGCGCCGAGTCGCTCGCGACGCTGCACCGCCTCGAGCGGCTGACGGCGCCCGCGCCGGCGCGTTGACGCCTGCGCCCGGCCGGTCGGCCCGTCAGAGGCTGCGGCCGGTTGGCACCGAGCGCAGGTCCTGCGACACGCGGCCGTCGTGCAGCACGATCACGCGCTGCGCGCTGGCGATGGTCTCGGGCCGGTGCGCGACGATGATGCGCGTGAGCTCGAGCTTGCGGATCGCCTGATTGACGAGCCGCTCGTGGTCGACGTCGAGCGCGCTGGTGGCCTCGTCGAGCAGCAGCACCTGCGGGCGCTTGTACAGCGCGCGCGCGAGCAGGATGCGCTGCTTCTGCCCGCCCGAGATGCTCGCGCCCATGTCGCCGACCAGCGTGTGGTAGCCCATCGGCATCGCCTCGATCTCGTCGTGCACCGCGGCCAGCCGCGCGCACTCCTCGACCCAGCCGGGGTCGGGCTCGGCGTCGAAGAAGCAGATGTTGTCGGCGATCGACCCGGCGAACAGCTGGTCGTCCTGCATCACGGTGCCGATCATCGTGCGCCAGTGCGCGAGGCCGAGCTGCGCCATCGGCTTGCCGCCGACGCGGATCTCGCCCATCGTCGGCGCGTGGATGCCGACCATCAGCTTCAGCAGCGTCGTCTTGCCGCCACCCGACGGGCCGACGATGGCCAGCGACTCGCCCGGCTCGATCAGCAGGTTCACGCCGCGCAGCACCTCGGCCTCGGTGTCGGAATAGCGGAAGCGCACGCCGTGCAGCTCGATGCGCGCCGGCACGTCGCGCCGCTGCGCCGCCGGCAGGTCGGCCTCGCGCTCGGGGTCGGCGAGCACGATGTCGGCCAGCCGCTCGCCCTGCAGGCGCAGCATCTTCAGCTCGACCGCCTTGTCGATCAGGCCCGAGAAGCGCTGCGCGAACTGCTCCTTGTAGGCCAGGAACGCGAACAGCATGCCCACCGACAGCGACTGGTCGAGCACCAGCAGCGCACCGAGCCACACCACCGCGACGCGCTCCAGGCCGAACAGCAGCCGGTGCGAGACGTGGAAGCCCAGGTCGAGCTTGCGCGTCGCGAGGTCGGCGTTCATCGCGTCGACGACGAGGTTCATGAAGCGCGACTGGCGGTCGGCCTGGCGGTTGAACAGCTTGATCGCCTGCACGCCGCGCAGCGACTCGAGGAAGTGGCTCGACTGCTTGGCCTCGTGCACCAGCGCCTCTTCCGTCGCGTCGCGCAGCGGGCGGAAGAACAGCCAGCGCAAGCCGCCGTACAGCGCCACGGCGCCGACGGCGATCAGCGTCAGCGTGACGCTGTAGATCGTCATCATCGCGAGCGTCAGCACGACGAGCAGCCCGTCGAGCAGGGCCTCGATGAAGCTCGTCGTCAGCGTCTTCTGGATCTGCTGCACGGCGCCGAAGCGCGACCAGATGTCGCCCGTGTGGCGGCGCTCGAACCAAGCGACGGGCAGGCGCATCAGGTGCGCGAACACGTTGCCCAGCCACTGCAGGTTCAGCGTCGCGGACAGCACCAGCACCGCCCACGAGCGGATCGCCGCCGTGCCGACCTGGATCAGCACCAGCAGCGCGAAGCCCACGCCGAGCGTCAGCAGCAGGTCGCGGTCGGCGCTGACGAGCACGCCGTCGACGACCCACTGCAGGTAGAACGGGCTCAGCAGCATGAACAGCTCGAGCGCGAGCGCGAGCACGAACACCTGCGCCAGCGAGCGCTTGAGCCCGGTCACGTGGCCGAGCAGCTGCGCCAGTCGCACCTGCTGGCGCTCCTGCCGCGGCGCGAAGTCGGCCATCGGCGCGAGCTCGAGCGCGACGCCGGTGAAGTGCCGCGACACCTCGTCGAACTTCAGGCGCCGGATGCCGCGCCCCGGGTCGTGGATCACCGCCACGCCGCGCCTGACCTCGACGAGCACGACGAAGTGGTTCAGGTCCCAGTGCAGGATGCATGGCGTCGCGAGCGACGCGAGGTGCTCGATCTCGGCGCGCAGTGCGCGCGACTGGAAGCGCAGCTGGTCGGCGAAGCGCACCAGGTCGGCCATCGTCGCGCCCTTGAGCGACAGCGAGAAGCGCCGGCGCAGTGTCGCGAGATCGGTGTCGTGGCCATGCGCGGCCGCCACCATCGCCAGGCACGCCAGCCCGCATTCGGCGGCTTCGGTCTGCAGCACCATCGGCACGCGGCGCAGGCCGAGGCCCAGCGCCAGGTCCAGGTGCCAACGCGCGGCGCCGCTCACGCGAGACCCCAACGACGTCCCCGATGCGTCATGCCTGTGCCCCGGTCCGTTCAGATCCGGCCGGCCACCGACAGCACCGGCTCGAAGATCCACTCGATCAGCCGACGGCGATCGAGCAGCACGTCGGCCTCGAGCTGCATGCCGGCCGCGAGCGGCTGCTCGCCGCCGTAGGCACTCACGGTCTGCCGATCGAGCGCGACGGTGATGCGGTACATCGGCTCGTCACCGGCGCCGGCACCGACCTCGCCTGCCGGCAGCGGCGTGCGCGAGACCTGCAGCACGCGCCCCTCGTGGTGACCGAACTTCTGGAACGGGAACGCCTGGTAGCGCAACCGAACCGGCTGGTCGGGCCGCACGAAGCCGATCGCGCTCGACGGCGCGTACAGGTGCGCCAGCAGCGCGCCGTCGGCCGGCACCAGGCTCGCAAGCGGCTGCGCCGGCGACACGGCCTGCCCCGGCTCGGCGAGCACCGCCGTCAGCACGCCGTCGTGCGGGGCGCGCACCAGCAGCCGCCGCTGCGCCTCGCTGTCGACCGCGTCGCGCTGCACCAGCGCGCGCTCGCGCGCGATCTCGGCCTCGCGCTCGCGCAGCCGCAACGGCAGCTCGCGCAACTCGGCCTCGACGCCGGCCATCTCCCGCTCGTGCGCGGCGCGCTG
>JBBION010000062.1:0-11894 GCA_037443345.1 Rubrivivax sp.
TGTGCCGGAAAGCGCCGTAGAGGTGAACGTGACCTACCTGGGCGGTGGTTTCGGGCGGCGACTTGAGGCGGATGTGGTGGGGCAGGCGGTTCGGGTGGAGAATACTCGTCGCTCGAGACGATCGTGCGCACGGCGCTGCGCTGGCACGCCGCGCATCCTCCCCAGGCATGAACGCTCTGCATCCCGGATTGACGCCGGCCGCGGCGTCGACGCTGCTGCGCGCCGACGTCGAGCCCGGCTTCGACGCCCGGCCGCGCGTCAACGGCAAGTTCCTCGCCGTCGGCCCCGCCAAGCTGTGGGTGCGCGGCGTGACCTACGGCACCTTCGGCCCGCAGCCCGACGGCTCGGACTGCCCGAGCGACGCCGTGCTCGAGCGCGACTTCGCCGCGATGCGCGCCGCCGGCGTCAACGCGGTGCGCGTCTACACCGTGCCGCCGCGGCGGCTGCTCGACGTCGCGCAGCGCCACGGCCTGCGCGTGATGGCCGGGCTGCCGTGGGAGCAGCACGTGGCCTTCCTCGACGAGCGCGGCCGCGCCGACGACATCGTGCAGCGCGTGCGCGCGGGCGCGCGCGGCATCGCCGGCCACCCGGCACTGCTCGCGTTCGCGATCGGCAACGAGATCCCGGCGGGCATCGTGCGCTGGCACGGCGCGCAGCGCGTCGAGCAGTTCCTGCGGCGGCTGTACGACGCCGTCAAGGCCGAGGACCCGGGCGCGCTCGTCACCTACGTCAACTTCCCGACCACCGAGTACCTGCGGCTGCCGTTCGTCGACTTCCACTGCTTCAACGTCTACCTGGAGCAGCCAGAGCGCTTCGACGCCTACCTCGCGCGGCTGCAGAACCTTGCCGGCGAGAAGCCGCTGGTGATGGCGGAGATCGGCCTGGACAGCCGGCGCAACGGCGTCGACAAGCAGGCCGAGAGCCTGGCGTGGCAGGTGCGCGGCGCGTTCGCCGGCGGCTGCGCCGGCGCCTTCGTGTTCGCCTGGACCGACGAGTGGCACCGCGGCGGCCACGAGATCCTCGACTGGGACTTCGGGCTGGTCACGCGCGAGCGCGAGCCCAAGCCGGCACTCGCCGCGGTGAGCGCGGCGTTTGCCGAGGCGCCCTTCCCCGCCGAGCTGCGCGTGCCGGGGCAGCCGCCACGCCCGTGGCCCAAGGTCAGCATCGTGTGCTGCAGCTTCAACGGCAGCCGCACGATCCGCGACACGCTCGAAGGCTGCCGCACGCTGGCCTACCCGGACTGCGAAGTCATCGTCGTCAACGACGGCTCGACCGACGCGACGCCGCAGATCGCCGCCGAGTACCCCGAGGTGCGGCTGTTCAGCACCGAGAACCGCGGCCTGTCGGCGGCGCGCAACACCGGCTGGCAGCAGGCGACGGGCGAAATCGTCGCCTACATCGACGACGACGCCTACCCCGACCCGCACTGGCTGCACTACCTCGTGTGGCGCTTCGCGACCGGCGACTGGGTCGGCGTCGGCGGGCCCAACATCGCGCCGCCGCACGACGGCCCGATCGCCGACGGCGTGGCCAACGCGCCCGGCGGGCCGGTGCAGGTGCTGGTGACCGACATCGAGGCCGAGCACGTGCCCGGCTGCAACATGGCGTTCCGCCGCGACGCGCTGGCGGCGATCGACGGCTTCGACGTGCGCTACCGCGCCGCCGGCGACGACGTCGACCTGTGCTGGCGACTGCAGCAGCGCGGCGGCAGGATCGGCTTCCACGCCGGCGCGATGGACTGGCACCACCGGCGCAACAGCCTCGCGATGTACTGGCGCCAGCAGAAGGGCTACGGCAAGGCCGAGGCCCTGCTGGAAGAGAAATGGCCCGAGCGCTACAACGCGCTGGGCCACCTGTCGTGGGGCGGGCAGCTGTACGGCCGTGGCTTCACGCTGCCGATCCCGTCGGGGCGCTCGCGCATCTACGGCGGCGTCTGGGGCTCGGCGGCATACCAGTCGCTGTATGCGCCGGGGCCGACGACGCTGCTCGCGCTGCCGCTGATGCCCGAGTGGTGGTACCTCGTCGCCGCGCTGACCGTCGCGGTTCTGCTCGGCTTCTCGTGGCCGCCGCTGTTCCTGCTGCTGCCGCTGTGGGCGCTGGCGCTGGCCGCACCGCTGGTGCAGGCGGCGCTCGCGGCGGCGCGCGCGACGTTCCCGCGGCCTGCGGCGAGCGCCGCCGAAGAGCGACGTCGCCGCGCGCTGGTGTTCTTCATGCACCTGCAGCAGCCGATGGCGCGCCTGATCGGGCGCCGCCAGCACGGGCTGACGCCGTGGCGCCAGCGCGGCAGCGTCGCCGGCGGCGGCAGCGCGCCGACGCAGGTCTGGAGCGAGACCTGGCGCGCGCCCGAAGCCTGGGTCGAGACCTTCGAGTCGACGCTGCGCACCGCCGGACTCGTCGTGCGCCGCGGCGGCGTCATCGACGACTGGGACCTGGAGATCCGCGGCGGCCTGCAAGGCGCGCTGCGCGCGCGCTTCGCCGTGGAGGAGCACGGCGCAGGCAGGCAACTCGTGAAGCTGCGCACCGACCCGCACGCCCCCGCGGCCGTGCGGGCCGCCACCTGGGGCTGCGCCGGTCTCGCACTGGCAGCCGCGCTGACCGGCGGCCCGGTGGCCGCCGCCGTGCTCGCCGCCGCCGCGGCGGCGCTGGCCTGGCGCACGCAGCGCGACCAGGCGCACGCGCGTGACGCGTGGGCGGTGGCCTGCCACGACGTCGCCGCGCAGGTCGGCCCGCAGGGCGTGCCGCCGCTGCGTGCCGGCACGTCGGTGCGGGAGCGCGGCGCGTGAGCGACAAGCCCAGCGACGCGCGCGGCATGGTGCGGCGCCTGGCGCGGCACCTGCGTCCCTACTGGGGGCTGCTGGCGCTGATCATCGCCGTCGACCTCGTCGCCGTGCCGCTGGCGCTGCTGGCGCCGCTGCCGCTGAAGGTGGCGGTCGACAACGCGATCGGCGGCCAGCCCTTGCCGGCATGGGCGGCCGGCTGGCTGCCCGAGGGCGGCGCCGGCGTCGCGCTGGCGCTGGCCGTCGTGCTCGTCGTCGGGCTGGCGCTGCTCACGCAGATCCAGCGCAACGGCTCGTGGCTGCTGCAGGCGTGGACCGGCGAGCGCATCGTGCTCGCGTTCCGCGCCGACCTGTTCCGCCAGGTGCAGCGGCTGTCGATGACCTACCACGACCAGCGCGGCACCGCCGACTCGCTGTACCGCATCCAGTACGACGCCGCGTCGGTGCAGTGGTTCGCGATCCACGGGCTGACGCCGCTGCTGACGGCCGCCGGCACGCTGGCGGGCATCACCGCGGTGATGTGGGCGATGGACGCCGAGCTGGCGCTGGTCGCGCTCGCGGTGATGCCGGCGCTGGTGCTGCTGACGCACGTCTTCGGCCGCGCGGTGCGCGCGCGCTGGCACCGCCAGAAGGAGCTCGAGAGCTCGGTGCAGTCGGTGCTGATGGAGACGCTGGCGGCGCTGCGCGTCGTCAAGGCCTTCGGCCAGGAGCAGCGCGAGGAGACGCGCTTCGTCGAGCGCTCGAGCCGCGAGGTGCGCGCCAACCTGGCCGTCGTGCGCGCGCAGATCGTCTTCTACACCGCCACCGCGCTGGTGCTGGCCGGCGGCACCGCGGCGGCGCTGTGGATCGGCGTGCGCAGCGTGCAGGCCGGCACGCTGACGCTGGGCCAGCTGACGATGGTGATGGCGTACCTCGCGCAGCTGTACGCGCCGCTGGAGATGCTGACGTCGAAGGTCTCCGAGATGCAGAGCGCGCTGGCCAGCTGCGAGCGCGCCTTCGCGCTGCTCGACGAGCAGGTCGACGTGGCCGACCGCCCCGACGCGAAGCCGCTGGCGCGCGCCCGCGGCGAGATCGAGTTGCGCGACGTGCGCTTCGCGTACCCCGGTGGCGCCGAGGTGTTCCAGGGCGCGTCGGTGCACGTGCCGGCCGGCGCGCGCGTGGGCATCGTCGGGCGCACCGGGGCCGGCAAGACGACGCTGATGAACCTGCTCACGCGCTTCCAGGACCCGAGCGCCGGCGCGCTGCGCCTCGACGGCGTCGACCTGCGCGACTGGCGGCTCGCCGACCTGCGCCGCCAGTTCGCCATCGTGCTGCAGGAGCCGGTGCTGTTCTCGACGACGATCGCCGAGAACATCGCCTACGGCCGCCCCGAGGCCACGCCGGCCGAGATCGAGGTCGCCGCGCGCGCGGCCAACGCGCACGACTTCATCGCCGCGCTGACCGAGGGCTACCAGACGCAGGTCGGCGAGCGCGGGATGATGCTGTCGGGCGGGCAGCGCCAGCGCATCGCGCTGGCGCGCGCGTTCCTGAAGGACGCGCCGATCCTGATCCTCGACGAGCCCACGAGCTCGGTCGACGTCAAGACCGAGGCGGCGATCATCGACGCGATGGAGCGCCTGATGGCCGGGCGCACGACGTTCATCGTCGCGCACCGGCTGGCCACGCTGGCGCACTGCGACGCGATCTACGCCGTCGAGGACGGGCGGCTGGTGCCGGCCAGCGTCGAGGCCTCCGAGGCGCTGATCGTCAACCGGGGGCTCGCGCACGAGATGCCGGCAGCGCTGAAGGAGGCGGCGTGAGCAAGACCTCGTCGCTGCGCATCGCGGTGCTCGGCACGATGGGGGCCGACCCCTTCGCCGGCATGGCGTGGATGCACCTGCAGGTCGCCTCGGGCCTGCTGCGCCTGGGGCACGACGTGCGCTACGTCGAGACGACGTCGGCGTGGCCGTACGACGTCGAGCGCGGCACGCGCGTCGACGACGCGTCGTACACGCTGGCCTACCTGGCGCGCGTCACGAGGCGCTTCGGCATGGGCGAGCGCTGGGCCTACCGGCGCAGCTGGGGCGACGGCGCGTGGCTCGGCCCGGCGGCGGCCGACGCCGACGCGTGGCTCGCCGGCACCGACTTCGTGTTCAACGTCGCCGGCGCGACGCAGGTCGCGAAGGACGGTTTCGCGTGCGGGCGCCTGGTGCACTTCGGCACCGACCCGGTGGCCGAGGAGCTGAAGTACGCCGCCGGCGACGCGCGCACCGTCGCCCACGTCGACGCGCACGACGACACCGTGACCTACGGCGAGAACATCGGCACGCCGCGCTCGCCGCTGCCGCCGCTGCCGAGACTGCGCGCCCGGCTGCGCCAGCCGGTGCTGATGGACCTGTGGGACGCCGGGCCGCCCGCGCGCGACGTGTTCACCACGGTGGGCAACTGGCGCCAGGACGGCAAGGACGTCGTGTTCCAGGGCCGCCCGCTGCGCTGGAGCAAGCACCACGAGTTCCTGAAGTTCATCGACGTGCCGCGACTCGCCGGCCAGCCGGTGGAGCTCGCCACCAACCTCGACGACCCCGACCGCAAGGCCGGCGCCGAGGTCTCGGATGCGATCGACCCGCACCAGATCCGCGGCGCGCACAGCCTGGACCGCGAGCACTGGCAGCGGCTGCAGCAAGGCGGCTGGCGCGTCGCCGACGGCCCGGCGCTGTCGATCGACCCGTTCACGTACCGAGACTACGTCGCCGCCTCGCGCGCCGAGTTCACGGTGGCGCGCGAGTTCAACGTGCTGCCGCGCAGCGCGTGGTTCAGCGAGCGCAGCGCCTGCTACCTCGCCGCCGGCCGGCCGGTGGTGACGCAGGACACCGGGTTCTCCGACGTGCTGCCCACCGGCGAGGGCCTGTTCGGCTTCGACACCGCCGAGCAGGCCGTCGAGGCGATCCGCGCGATCAACGCCGACTACGACCGTCACGCGAAGGCCGCGAAGGCGATCGCGCACGACTGGTTCCGCGCCGAGGTCGTGCTGCCGAAGCTGCTGGTCGACCTCGGAGCGTGACATGGACCACCCCCTCAGCGCCTTCGGCGCGCCCCCTCCAGGGGGCGCCCCCAGCGGACCGGCGCAGGCGGATCCGCGGCGGCCGCTTGACACCTTGCGGTTCATCGATCGTGGGTGCCGTCGGCACGGCATGGTCCACTGAGGTGAGCATGTTCGCGCGCTGGCTCATCGTCAACGCCGACGACTTCGGCCTCACGCCGGGCATCAACGCCGGCATCGTCGAGGCCTTCGAGCGCGGCGTCGTCACCAGCGCGAGCCTCATGGTGCGCCAGCCCGCCGCCGAAGCCGCCGCGGCGTACGCGCGCGCCCACCCGGCGTTGGGCCTGGGGCTGCACATCGATCTGTGGGAGTCGATCCCGAAGGACGGCGACTGGGTGCGGCTGTACCAGCACGTGCCGGGCGACGCCGCGTCGGTGGCCGCCGAGGTCGCGGCGCAGATCGAGCGTTTCCGCACGCTGGTCGGCCGCGACCCCGACCACCTCGACACGCACCAGCACGTGCACCGGCTCGAACCGGTCAAGAGTGCCGTGGCCGCGGCAGCACGCGCGCTCGGCCTGCCGGTGCGCGGCGAGCCGCCGCTGCGCTACCTCGGCGGGTTCTACGGCCAGACCGGGCGCGGCGCGCCGTACCCCGACGGCATCACGGTCGAACGGCTGATCGAGCTGATCGACGCGCTCGGGCCCGGCGTCACCGAGTTCGGCTGCCACCCCGGCTTCGTCGACGCCGACGACCCGCTCGGCGGCACGATGTACCGCGTCGAGCGCAACGCCGAGGTGCGCACGCTGTGCGACGCGCGCGTGCGCGCGCGGCTCGCGCGCGGCGACGTCGTGCCCTGCACCTACGCCGACGCAATGCACATGCTCACGACCGCCTGATGGACGCGAACTCGCGCCTGCGCATCATCGCGCTCGGCTACGTCGTGCGCGGCCCGCTGGCCGGGCCGACCTGGCACCACCTGCAGTACCTGCTCGGGCTGAAGGAGCTCGGCCACGACGTCTGGTACCTCGAGGACAGCACCGACGACCCGTTCTGCTACGACCCGCAGCGCCAGCGCGTCGACACCGACGCCACCTACGGCCTGGCCTACACCCGGCGCGTGTTCGACCGCGCCGGCATCGGCGACCGCTGGGCGTACCACGACGCGCACACCGGCACCTGGCACGGCCCGGCCGCCGCGCGGATGCCGGAGCTGTGCCGCACCGCCGACGTGATGATCAACGTCTCGGGCATCAACCCGCTGCGGCCGTGGCTCGAGCGCATCCCGTGCCGCGTGCTTGTCGACACCGACCCGGTGTTCACGCAGGTCGACCACCTGCAGGACCCCGAGCGCATGCGCTTCGCACGCGCCCACACCGCGTTCTTCACGTTCGGCGAGTCGTTCGGGCAGGCCGGCTGCACGATGCCCGACGACGGGCTGCCGTGGCAGCCGACGCGCCAGCCGCTGGTGACGCGCTGCTGGGCGCCCGCGCTGCCGCGCCCCGACGGCGCCTACAGCACCGTGATGCTGTGGGACAGCTACGACCGCCGCCACTGGGGCGGCCGCACGTTCGGCATGAAGGCCGAGGAGATGGAACACGTGCTGGCGATGCCGCGGCGCTGCGGCGCGCGCTTCGAGGTCGCGCTCGGCAGCCCCACCGCGCCGCACGACCGCCTGCGCGCACTGGGCTGGCAGGTGCTCGACCCGATCGCGCTGACCAGCGACCCGTGGGTCTACCAGGACTACCTTCGCGCCTCCAAGGCCGAGTTCAGCGTCGCGAAGCACGGCTACGTCAGCACCGCCAGCGGCTGGTTCAGCGAGCGCAGCGTCAGCTACATGGCCTGCGGGCGGCCCGTCGTCGTGCAGGACACCGGCTTCTCGCGCCACCTGCCGGTGGGCGACGGGCTGCTCGCGTTCGACGGCCTCGAGGGTGCCATCGCCGCGGTGGCCGAGGTCGACCGTCGCTACGAGCACCACTGCCGCGCCGCGCGCGACCTGGTCGAGACCCACTTCGACGCGCGCAAGGTGCTGCGAAGCCTCGTCGACACCGCCGGGAGTCCCCGCACCGCCGCCAACCCTGTCCCTGGAGACAAGCCATGATCGATCGTCAGAAGACCGACACCGAAGCCCGCCAGTGGTTCGACAAGCTGTGGCGCAACGGCGACCCGTGGGACCTCGAGGTCAACCCGTTCGAGCGCGCCAAGTACGACGCGCAGTTTGCGCTGCTCGACACCGACCGCGGACCGGGCCGGCGCTACGGCCGCGCGCTCGAGATCGGCTGCGCCGCCGGTGCGTTCACGCGGCGGCTGGCCGAGCGCTGCGAGTCGGTGGTCGCGGTCGACATCGCGGAGCCGGCCATCGCCACGGCGCGCGAGCGCAACGCCGCGCCCAACATCGACTACCGGCTCGGCAACGTGATGGAGTGGAAGAAGGAACTCGCCGGCGACTGGGACCTCGTCGTGTGCGCCGAGACGCTGTGCTACCTGGGCTGGCTGTATCCCTTCTTCGACGTGGCCTGGTTCGCGCACGTGCTGCACGAGGGCACCCGCCCGGGCGGGCGGCTGCTGCTGGCCAACACCTGCGGTGGCACGCAGGACTACCTGCTCAAGCCGTGGATCATCCACACCTACCACGACCTGTTCCGCAACGCCGGCTTCGTGACGCTGCACGAGACGACGTTCCGCGGCGTCAAGAACGGCGTCGAGATCGAGGCACTGCTGACGCTGGCCGAGCGCCCGGCGTGACGCGCACCGGCCGCGCGATGCGGTGACGGCGCGGCGGCGGACAATGTCGCTTCAGGGACAAGCCATGAACGACACGGTGCTTACACTCGCCGAACGCCAGCACATCGAATCGGGCCCGTGGTTCTCCAAGCTCTCGCCTGCGTTGCAGCAGGCCATCTTCGCGCGCGCCGTGGTGCGGCGGCTGAAGGACGGCGTGCAGCTCGGCTCGCGCGGCCAGCCGGCCGAGATGTGGTGCGGCGTGGCCGGCGGCGCGGTGCGCATCAGCTCGGTGTCGCTGTCGGGCAAGCAGATCACGATGTCGTACATGGAGCCGGGCACCTGGTTCGGCGACATCTCGCTGTTCGACGGGCTGCCGCACACGCACGACGCCAACGCGCACGGCGACACGACGCTGCTGTGCGTGCGCAAGCCCGACTTCAAGGACCTGCTCGAGCAGTTCCCCGAGCTGCCGCTCGCGCTGCTGCGGCTGAACTGCCGGCGGCTGCGGCTGATGTTCGACGTCATCGAGGATCTGAACACCAAGCCGCTCGCGGCGCGGCTGGCCAAGCAGGTGCTGCTGCTGGCCAAGAGCTACGGCATCGAGCAGGGCGAGGAGATCCGCATCGGCCTGCAGCTGGCGCAGGAGGACCTCGCGCAGCTGCTGGGTGCGTCGCGCCAGCGCGTGAACCAGGAACTCAAGGGCTTCGAGCGCGAGGGCGCGGTGCGCATCGAGCCGACCCGGCTCGTCGTGCTGTCGCGCGACAAGCTGCTCGCGATCGCGGAAGGATGACCCCCCCGAAGCGCCTGCGGCGCCTCCCCCCAGGGGGCGCCGCCGGCGGACCGGCCGAGCCGGCTCCGCGGCGGCCGCTTGAAGCCTTGCGCTTCATGGGTTGGGGGCGCCGCCGTCATGACATGGGCCATTGAGATGAGCACGCCCACCGACGCGTACACCGGCACGCGGCCGGTGGCCGAGCAGCACCGCATCGACGTCGCCGCGCTCGAGGCCTATCTGACGGCGCACCTCAGCGGCTTCGCCGGCCCGCTCGCCGTCGAGCAGTTCAAGGGCGGTCAGTCGAACCCGACGTACAAGCTGACCACGCCCGGCGCGGCCTACGTGATGCGTGCCAAGCCGGGACCGGCGGTCAAGCTGCTGCCGTCGGCGCACGCGATCGAGCGCGAGTTCCGCGTGATGCGCGCGCTCGCCGCCACCGACGTGCCGGTCGCGCGCATGCACCTGCTGTGCGAGGACGAGGCCGTCATCGGCCGCGCGTTCTACGTGATGGAGTTCGTCGACGGCCGCGTGCTGTGGGACCCGCTGCTGCCCGGCATGACCCACGCCGAGCGCGCCGCGGTCTACGACGAGATGAACCGCGTCATCGCCGCGCTGCACCGCGTCGATCCCGCGGCCGTGGGGCTGGCCGACTACGGCAAGCCGGGCAACTACTTCGAGCGCCAGATCGGCCGCTGGAGCAAGCAGTACCAAGCCTCGATCACGGAGCCGATCGCGGCGATGGACCGGCTCATCGAGTGGCTGCCGGCGCACATCCCCGCGGGCGCGCGCGACGAGTCGCAGGTCGCGATCGTGCACGGCGACTACCGGCTCGACAACCTGATCTTCCACCCGCGCGAGCCGCGCGTCGTCGCGGTGCTCGACTGGGAGCTGTCGACGCTGGGCCACCCGCTGGCCGACTTCAGCTACCACTGCATGGCCTGGCACATCGCGCCGGGCGTGTTCCGCGGCATCGGCGGCCACGACCTGGCCGCGCTCGGCATCCCCGACGAGGACGCCTACGTCGCGCGCTACTGCGAGCGCACCGGCCGCGGCGACCCGCGCGCGCTGAAGGCCGACTGGAACTTCTACCTCGCCTACAACCTGTTTCGCATCGCGGCGATCCTGCAAGGCATCGCCAAGCGCGTCGTCGACGGCACCGCGTCGAGCGCGCAGGCCAGGCACGCCGCGGCCGGCGCGAAGCCGCTGGCCGAGATGGGCTGGGCCTTCGCGCAGCGCGCGACCTGAACGACGACGAACCGGAGACGACGATGGACTTCGACTACTCCCCGCGCACCAAGCAGCTGCAGGCCCAGGTGAGCGGGTTCATGGATGCGCACGTGTACCCGGCCGAGCAACGCTACTGGGACGAGATCGAGGCCCACACGCGCGCCGGCAAGCGCTGGACGCCGGTGCCGGTGATCGAGGAACTCAAGCCCAAGGCGCGCGCCGCCGGGTTGTGGAACCTGTTCCTGCCCGAGAGCGAGTACGGTGCCGGACTCACGAACCAGGAGTACGCCCCGCTGGCCGAGATCATGGGCCGCGTGCCGTGGGCGAGCGAAGTGTTCAACTGCTCGGCGCCCGACACCGGCAACATGGAGGTGCTGGTGCGCTACGGCACGCCCGAGCAGAAGAAGTGCTGGCTCGAGCCGCTGCTGGCCGGCGAGATCCGCAGCGCGTTCGCGATGACGGAACCCGCGGTGGCATCGTCCGACGCGACGAACATCGAGGCGCGCATCGAGCGTGTCCCGGGGGGGGCGGGCGACGAGTACGTCGTCAACGGCCGCAAGTGGTGGACCAGCGGCGCCGGCGACCCGCGCTGCAAGATCTACATCGTCATGGGCAAGACCGACCCGCACGCGCCGCGGCACGGCCAGCAGTCGATGGTCCTCGTGCCGGCCGACACGCCCGGCGTCAAGGTGCTGCGGGCGCTGTCGGTGTTCGGCTACGACGACGCGCCGCACGGCCACATGGAGGTCGACTTCACGAACGTGCGCGTGCCGGCGTCGAACATCCTGCTCGGCGAGGGGCGCGGCTTCGAGATCGCGCAGGGGCGGCTCGGCCCCGGGCGCATCCACCACTGCATGCGCACGATCGGCCTGGCCGAACGCGCGCTCGAGCTGATGTGCAAGCGCGCGTCGAGCCGCGTCGCGTTCGGCAAGACGATCGCGCAGCAGACGGTGACGCAGGAGCGCATCGCCGAGGCGCGCTGCATGATCGACCAGGCGCGGCTGCTGACGCTCAAGGCCGCGTGGATGATGGACACGGCCGGCAACAAGGCCGCCAAGGGCGAGATCGCGATGATCAAGGTCGTCGCGCCGACGATGGCCTGCCAGGTCATCGACTGGGCGATCCAGGTGCACGGCGGCGGCGGCCTGAGCCAGGACTTCCCGCTCGCGCAGTACTACGCGCACGTGCGCACGCTGCGCTTCGCCGACGGTCCCGACGAGGTGCACCGCAACGCGATCGCGAAGATGGAACTCGGCCGCCACGCGGCCTGATCCGGACCCGGTCGCGGCGCCGCCGGGCGCGGCGCGACCTCAGCGCGGCGCGGCGCCGCCGTCGTCGCCCGCGCGCGCCCACAGGCTCGGCTGCGTTCTCGGCGTCG